>JAWLFJ010000023.1:0-42189 GCA_041685625.1 Paracoccaceae bacterium
GATGCGATCCGAGACGCGGGCCGCCTCCGCCGGGCCGATGGTCGGCCTTGCGGCGCGGGGGGTCGACGGTCGCCGCGGCGGCGACGCCCGCGGTCCTCGCCGGACCGCGGGCGGAGGCGTCAGGCGCCGAGGATGCGCTCGGCGATCTCGCGCAGGTCCTTGGAGAGGCCGTCGGTCCCGGCGATGCGGCCGAGTTCGTCCCGGATCAGGCGGCGGCGGGTCTCGTCGTAGCGCCGCCAGGTCTCGAAGGCGCCGGCGGTGCGCGCGGCGGTCTGCGGGTTGATCGGGTCGAGCCTGAGCAGCCAGTCGGCGAGGAAGCGGTAGCCCTCGCCCGAGGCGTCGTGGAAGCGCCAGGGATTGGCGGCGAAGGCGCCGATCAGGCTGCGGAAGCGGTTGGGGTTCTTCCAGGGGAAGTCCTCGGCCTCGGCCAGCGCGCGGACGCGGGCGAGCGTGCCGGGACGCGGCGCCGTGGCCTGCAGGGTGCGCCACTTGTCCATCACGAGAGGATCGTGGCCCCAGTCGGCGGCGAAGCGCCCGAGCTCCGCCTCGCCCTCCGGCGCGCCGGAATGGACGAGGGCGGCGAGCGCGGGCAGACGCTCCGACATCGAGGACCCGGCGGCCTGCGCCACGGCGCGCTCCGGCCCGCCGGGGCGGCGGACGAGGAGCGCGAGGCAGGCGTTGCGGAGCGCCCGGCGCCCGGCGGAGGCGGCGTCGGGCGAGTAGGGACCGGGGACCGCCATCGCCTCGTGCAGGCGGAGGAGCGCGGGCTCCAGCGCCTCGGCGAGGGCGTCCTTCACCGTCTCGGCGCGGGCGTGGATGGCGTCGGGGTCGGCGATGCGGCCGCCGGCGGCGGTCTCGCGCGCCACCTCCTCCTCGCCCGGCAGCGAGAGCAGGAGCGCGCGGAAGGCGGGGTCGAGCGCGTCGTCGGCGAGGGCGGCGCCGAGGGCCTCGGCGAGGGGGGCGGGGTCGGCGTCCTCGACGAGGGCGGCGAGGGCCATGCCCCGGGCGGCCTCGGCCCGGTTGAAGGGGTCGGTGTCGTGGGCGAGGAGGAAGGCGCGCTGCTCGGGCGGCGTCTCGCGCACCAGCACGACGGGGGCGGAGAAGCCGCGGTTGAGGCTGGGGACCGGCCGCTCGGGCAGGCTCCAGGTCCAGGTGTGGGCGGTGTCGGTCAGCTCCAGCGTCTCGCGCACCAGCTCGCGCCCGTCGGCGGCGAGAAGGCCGATCTCGACCGGCAGGACGAGGGGCGCCTTCTCGGGCTGGCCGGGGCTGGGGGGCGTCTCCTGGCGGAGGGTGAGGGCGTATTCGGCGCCGTCCCAGCTCTCGGCGACGTGCAGGCGGGGGGTGCCGGCCTGCGAATACCAGCGGGCGAACTGCGAGAGGTCGCGGCCGGTCGCGTCCTCGAACACGCGCAGCCAGTCCTCGATGGTGCAGGCCTGCCCGTCATGGCGGTCGAAGTAGAGGTCCAGCGCCTTGCGGTAGCCCTGGGCGCCGACCAGGCGGCGCAGGACGCCGATGATCTCCGCCCCCTTCTCGTAGACGGTCGCCGTGTAGAAGTTGTTGATCTCGAGATATTCCTCCGGCCGGACGGGGTGGGCGAGGGGGCCCTGGTCCTCGCGGAACTGGCGCGCGCGGAGCGCGCGCACGTCCTCGATGCGCTTGACGGCGGGCGAGCGCATGTCGGCCGAGAACTGCTGGTCGCGGAAGACGGTGAGCCCTTCCTTGAGGCAGAGCTGGAACCAGTCGCGGCAGGTGATGCGGTTGCCGGTCCAGTTGTGGAAATACTCGTGCGCGACGATGGACTCGATGAATTCGTAGTCGCGATCGGTCGCGGTCTCGGGCGAGGCGAGGACGTATTTGGAGTTGAAGACGTTGAGACCCTTGTTCTCCATCGCCCCCATGTTGAAGTCGTCTATCGCCACGATGTTGAACACCGAGAGGTCGTATTCCCTGCCGTATTCCTCCTCGTCCCACTTCATCGAGCGCTTCAGGGCGTCCATCGCGTAGGCGCAGCGGTCCTCGTCGCCGGGGCGGACCCAGACGTGCAGCGCCACCTCGCGGCCCGAGGCGGTGACGAAGGAATCCGCGTGCGCGACGAGATCGCCGGCGACGAGGGCGAAGAGGTAGGAGGGCTTCGGCCAGGGATCGGACCATTCGGCGAAGCGCCGTCCGTCCGGCAGCGTCCCGGTCTCGCCGGGCTCGCCGTTGGAGAGGAGGACGGGCAGGTCGCCCGGCGCCTCGACGCGCACGGCGTAGGTGGCCATCACGTCGGGACGGTCGGGGAAGTAGGTGATGCGGCGGAAGCCCTCGGCCTCGCACTGGGTGCAGTAGACGCCGTTGGACAGGTAGAGCCCCTCGAGGCGGGTGTTGTCGGCGGGGTCGAGCTCCACCTCCGCCTCCCAGACGAAGACGTCGGGCAGCGGCGCGCCGCCGAGGCGCTCGAGCGTCAGGCCCTCGGCGTCGAGCGTCAGGTCGGGCATGGCGTCGCGTCCGTCGACGGCGGCGGAGAGCAGGCGCAGGGACTCGCCGTCGAGGCGGAGCGGCCCGCCCTCGCCCTTCACGAAGCGGATGCGCGCGCGGACGCGGGCGGCGCGGGGTGCGAGGTCGAAGACGAGACGCACCGTCTCGGCCCGCCAGGCCGGGGGCGCGTAGTCGGCGAGGCGGACGGGGGACGGCGCGGCGTCTTCGGGGCGCATGGGGAACCTCCGGGGGATGGGCGGGCGCGTCGCGGATGCGCGCCGGCGAAGATCGGCCGGGCGGGCGGGAGAGGCAAGGGTGCGCGGCCGAGGCGAGATCGCGCGGCTCGCGTCCGTCCCGCCGGGAGCGCGAGGGGGGGCCGTGCGGGCCCGCCGCGCCGGGGAGCCGGCGGGCGGGACGCTCGCGTCACACGACGTCGAAGTCGCCGAGGTCGATGTCGCTCCGATCCACGTCCTCGAGCACCACGCGACCGGCGTCATGGCGCAGGACGGCGTCGTCGTCCCGGAAGCGCAACGCCTCGAACGCCTCGCGCGCCGTGTCGAAGCCGGTGAGCGCGGCGTCGAGCCTGAGGAGGTCGTCGCCGTCTTCGTCGAAGTCGCCGATCACGTCGCGACCACGGGACACCACGAAGACGTCGTCGCCCGATCCGCCGTCGATGTCGTCGCGTCCGGCGCCGCCGTCGAGCACGTCGTCTCCGTCCTCGCCGTCGATGTCGTCGCGTCCGGCGCCGCCGCGGATCGTGTCGGCGCCCTCTCCGCCGTCCAGTTCGTCGTCGCCGCGTCGGCCGCGGATCACGTCGTCGCCGCCCGCGCCGTCGAGGTCGTCGTCGCGGCGGCCTCCGAAGAGCCGCTCGTCTCGGTTCGTCCCCTCGACGTCGCGGCCCTCGTCGTCGTCGCGGCGGCGGCGCACGGCGGCGGCGTCGGCGACCTTGAAGCGGAACATGTCGGCGGAGATCGCCGACAGCGACGTGTCCTCGAGGCGGAGGGAGTGATCGTCCGAGACCTCGATCAGCACGTCGTCGCCGTCGTCCGCGGCGCGGGCGAGGGACCGCAGCGCCGAGAAGTCGGCGAGGCCGACTTCGGCGCCGACGACGATGTGCCGGTCTTCCGGCCGCCAATGGATTTCGTCGTGACCGGCGCCCCAGACGTAGCGGTCGCGCCCGCCGCCGCCTGTCAGTTCGTCGTCGCCCGGGCCGCCGTCGAGCGTGTCGCGCCCGCGCCCGCCTCTCAGCTCGTCGTCGCCGCCACGCCCCAGGAGGCGGTCGGGGCCGCCCCTGCCAAGGATGTCCTCGTCGCGGTCGTCGCCTCTCAGAACCTCGCCGCGCCGCGTGCCTTCGATCTCGCGCATCCCTTCGTTCTCCCTGTTGCGAGCCGCTCGCATGAGCGGAGATGGTCGGAGAACGCGGCGGAAAGGGGGCGCATTCCCTCACGTCCGCTCGCGATCGGTGACGTCGGCGTCAGCGCCGCGTCGGGCGGTCCGCGTTCCGTCAAGCGAAAAGCGCATCCGAATTCGATGGCGCCGCGCCACCGCGTCCGTATGTTCGCGGAAACGTCATTCACGGGGAGTCGCGCGGCATGGAACGGCGGATCGAGGTCGAGGGCCTTCAGGTCTCTGAAACGCTTCACGGGTTCATCGAGCGCGAGGCGCTGCCGGGCTCGGGGGCGGACCGGGACGCCTTCTGGCGCGGCCTGGCGCAGGTCGTGCACGAGATGGGGCCGCGGCATCGGGCGCTGCTGGCGACCCGCCGGGAGATGCAGCGGCGCATCGACGACTGGCACGAGCGCCGGCGCGGCGGCGGCTGGAGCGCGGAGGAGTATCGCTCCTTCCTGCAGGAGATCGGCTACCTCGTGCCGGAGGGACCCGACTTCGAGGTGTCGACGGCGCATGTGGACCCCGAGATCGCCGAGGTGCCGGGCCCGCAGCTCGTGGTGCCGGTGATGAACGCCCGCTACGCGCTGAACGCCGCGAACGCGCGCTGGGGCTCGCTCTACGACGCGCTCTACGGCACCGACGCGATGGGCGACCTGCCGGAGGGCGGCGGCTACGACCCGGCGCGGGGCGAACGGGTGATCGCCTGGGCCAAGGGCTTCCTCGACGAGCGCTTTCCGCTGAGCGAGGGGAGCTGGACCGAGGTGGTCGAACTCTCGGTGATCGAGGGCCGCCTGACGGCGACGCTGGTGGAGGGATCGTTCCTCGCCGACGCCGAGGCGCCCGGGGCGGAGACGGCGACGGCGACGCTGCGCGATCCCGCGGCCTTGGCGGGCTGGCGCGGCGCCGCCGGGGCGCCCGAGGGCGTGCTGCTTCGCCGTCACGGGCTGCACGCGGAACTGCGGCTCGACCGCGGCCACGCCATCGGCAAGGACGATCCGATGGGCCTCGCGGACGTGCTGATGGAGGCCGCGGTCTCCACCATCATGGACTGCGAGGATTCGGTCGCGGCGGTGGATGCCGCGGACAAGACTCTCGCCTACCGCAACTGGCTCGGGCTCTGCCGGGGCGATCTGACGGAGACGGTGACGAAGGGCGGCGAGACCTTCACGCGGGCGATGAACCCGGACCGGGAGTATTTCGCGCCGGACGGCTCGACGCTGACGCTGAAGGGCCGCAGCCTGATGCTGGTGCGCAACGTGGGCCTGCTGATGGAGACGCCGGCGGTGCTGGACCGCGACGGCGCCGAGATCCACGAGCAGGCGCTCGACGCCTTCTGCACGGTGCTCTGCGCCATGCACGACCTGAACGGGGCGCGCGCCAACTCGCCCGCGGGCTCGATCTACGTGGTCTGCCCGAAGATGCACGGGCCGGAGGAGGTCGCCTACGTCGCGGAGGTGTTCGACCGGGTCGAGGACGCGCTCGGCCTGCCGCGCGACACCGTCAAGATGGGGATCATGGACGAGGAGCGGCGCACCTCGGTCAACCTCAAGGCCTGCATCCGGGCGGCGACGTCGCGGGTGGCCTTCATCAACACCGGCTTTCTCGACCGCACGGGGGACGAGATCCACACCTCGATGGAGGCGGGGCCGATGGTGCGCAAGGCGGAGATGAAGTCCCAGCCCTGGATCGCCGCCTACGAGGCGCGCAACGTCGACGTCGGCCTCGCCTGCGGGCTCAAGGGCCGCGCGCAGATCGGCAAGGGCATGTGGGCGATGCCGGACCGCATGGCGGCGATGCTGGAGGAGAAGATCGGCCATCCGAAGGCGGGCGCGACCTGCGCCTGGGTGCCGAGCCCGACGGCCGCGGTGCTCCACGCGACGCATTATCACCAGGTGGACGTGCATGCGGTGCAGGAGGGGCTGCGCGGCAAGGTGCGCGGCACGCTCGGCGATCTGCTGACGATCCCGCTCGCCGACCGGCCGAACTGGTCGGAGGAGGAGGTCCGCGCCGAGATCGAGAACAACGCGCAGGGCATCCTCGGCTACGTGGTGCGCTGGGTCGATCAGGGGGTCGGCTGCTCCAAGGTGCCGGACATCCACGACGTCGGGCTGATGGAGGACCGCGCGACCTGCCGGATCAGCTCCCAGCACATCGCCAACTGGCTGCGCCACGGCGTGGTGAGCGAGGACGAGGTCATGGCGACCCTGAAGCGGATGGCCGAGGTGGTGGACCGCCAGAACGCCGACGATCCGGCCTACCGCCCGATGGCGCCGGCCTTCGACGGGCCGGCCTTCAAGGCGGCCTGCGATCTCGTGTTCAAGGGCTGCGAGGCGCCGTCGGGCTACACCGAGCCGGCGCTGCACGAACGGCGCCTCGAGCGCAAGAAGATGGACGGGGAGGCGGCGTGATGCCGACGCAGGCGCATGCGACGGCGATTCTGGAGGGCGCGTTCCGCGAGGCGCGGGCGCAGGGGCTGAAGCCGCTCGCGGTCTGCGTGCTGGACGCGGGCGGGCGGCTTGTCGCCTTCTCGCGCGAGGACGGCGCGAGCCCGGGGCGCTTCGAGATCGCGCACGGCAAGGCGCATGGCGCGGTGATGCTGGGCACGGGCAGCCGGGCGCTGATGGCGCGGGCCGAGGCGCAGGCCTATTTCGTCGCCGCCGCGGGCGCGGCCTTCGGCGGCGCGCTGGTGCCGGTGCCGGGGGGCGTGCTGGTGAAGGACGACGCCGGCGCCGTGATCGGCGCCGTCGGCGTCTCGGGCGACGCCTCGGACGCCGACGAGGCGGCGGCGCTGGCCGGCATCGCGGCGGCGGGTCTGGCCGGCGATCCGGGGTGACGGGAGGGCACGGGCGGTGGCATCATTGACCTTGCGGAGATGACGATGTAGCCTGTTTCGAAACGGTGCAGGAGACGTGTTTCGTGATCCTCGCCAAGTAGCGTGTTCATCCAGATTTGCGTGTTGGCGCTGTGTGCTTCGGTCGGCCGGGAAGGTCGACTTTGCAAGCTGCAATCTGGGGATCACGCTATGCGAAGCTTGACACTGGCTTTGGCGGGTTTCGGGCTTGGCGTCGTCGCCGGTCCGGCTTCTGCGATCGAGTCGTTCAACGTCCCGTTCGAGAACATCTTTCCGACCGCGGGATCGTCCGAAAGTTCGATAGATCCGTTCGTCGACGATTTCGTCGGAGTTTTCGAGGCGGACTCTTCGACTTCCACGAGCATCAGGCTGCGCCTCGAGAACAATACCTCGACGGCGGAGGTCGGAGACGCCTTCATAAGCCGTGTTTACTTCGACCATGACGGTCTCCTGACGAACTTCGTGGTCAATTCGGACAATGTCGGCGTTGTCGATTTTGAAACGCTGGAAAACCTTTCCATGGCGCAGGACAACAAGATCTCGCCACCGTTCGAGGCCGAAACCGCTTATCGTTGGTCGACCCCGGGGAACGACAACGCGGTGCAGGCGGGCGAGGCCCTCGGCTTCACGGCGGACCTCGCGGGAGGACTGGACTTCGGATCGTTCGAGTCCGCGATGAGGCTGTTCGAGCCGATACCTGTCAGGATCGGGATGCACATCCAAGGCATCGACGGTGAACTTTCGGACTCGATCGTAAGTGGTCGGCCCTCCCTTGATTTGCCGCCGATCACCGAGCAACCGATCCCCGTGCCCGCGGCGCTTCCGCTGGCGGCGACGGCGATGTTCGGGCTCGGCTGGTTCGCGCGGCGTCGGCGCAAGGCGGCCTGACCGCCACGCGACCGACACGAAGCCCGTCCGAACGCCGGGGGCCTCGCGCCCCCGGCGTTTTCGTGTGCGGGGTCGGCTCGGGCGTGACGGCCTGCGTCGTTCCGGGGCGCCTCGACCTCGCGGCGGCGCGAGCTTCCAGCAACATCAAGTTTGTCGAGGGACGGCAGCATGTTAGGGAAAGCGCAATTCAGTGCGTTCGTGTTTGTCCGTCTGATTTGCGTCTCTTGATGCGTCAGCCTGCGGCCCCCGGTGATTGAGAGGCCGCGCCAGGAGATTCCACATGCGCTGCATTCCCCTGCTGTCCGCCGTCGCGGCGGCGAGCCTCTTCGCGTCCGCCGCCGAGGCGATTCCGACGGACATGCCCTTCGAGCTGCCGTTCACCAACATCGCCTCCTCGGGCACGGGCTCCGAGATCGCCATCGATCCGTTCGCGGGCGACTTTCGCGCCCGCTTCGAGCCGATCGACGGAGACGCCTTCCGGCTCTCGGTCTCGGCCGGGCCGGGGCTTTCGGGGGCGGGCGACCCCCATGTCGGCGTGATCTTCGTCGAATCGGGGGGCCTGTTCGGGCTCGCGGACGCGGACCACCTGAATCTCGGCAATGTCGGGATGGTGGAATATCGTTCCGGCACGGGCCTGAACATGCCGCAGGGCGGGAACCTGACGCCCGCCTTCGACGCCGACCTCGCCTTCGAGCGTCGCAGCGGCAGGGGCAACGCCCATGCGATCAACGCGGGCGAGACCTTCGGCGCGCGCCTGACCTACCAGGACGACGTGAGCTTCGAGGATCTTCGGGCCGCCACGACCAGTGGGCTGGTGCGGATCGGCCTGCACGTCCGCTCGATCGACGTCGAGGGCTGCTCCGGCTGCTCGGACGCGCTGGTGACGGGGGGCTTCCCGCCGCCGTCGCTGCCGCCGATCACCGAGCAGCCGCCGGCGGTGCCGCTTCCCGCCGCCTGGCCCCTCGCCGCGGCCGGGATCGCGGCGCTGGGCCTCTACGCCCGCCGCCGGCGCGCCGCGCGCTGAGGCGCGCCTCGCCCCGCCGCGCCGGGGGGGGGGCGCGGCGGGGCCCCTCGCCGTTCAGGCGGCGAGGATCGCCCGGATCTCGTCCAGAAGCGCCAGCCGGCGCTTCTTCATGTCCTCGAGCGCCGGCTCGCTGGTGGGCTGCACGTCGGTCTCCGCGCGATGGATCTCGCGGTTGAGCTCGTGATAGTCGTCCGCCAGCCGCGCGAAATGGGCGTCGGTGGCTTTCCGGTCGTGGATCCTCTCGGCGAGGTCGGGCATCATCTCGGCGAGTTCGTGGGGGGTGTGGCTCATCCTGTCCTCCGGTCTGCGTCTGCGTCTGGGCCGTTCCGGACCGGAGGTGTGACCGCGTCGGCGGCCGGGATCAAGCGTGCCCTTGGCCTGCGGGCCACGCCGGGCTAGGTTTTCGGCTGCAACGGAGGGACCAGCCATGCCCGGACGCGCGGCGCGCCCCGTGATCGGGGTTCTCGGCAACCGCTTCCTGATCAACGATCAGTACGAGACCACCGCGGTCGGCCAGATGAACATGCGCGCCGTCGCCTTGGCGGCCGACGCGCTGCCGCTGGGCATTCCGGCCTGCCCCGAGGCGGCGGAGGTCGGCGCCCTGCTGGAGGCCTGCGACGGGTTCCTGTTCACCGGCGGGCGGGCCAACGTGCATCCCTCGCATTACGGCGAGGCGGAGACCGAGGCGCACGGGCCGTTCGACCCCGACCGGGACGGCGTGGCCCTGCCGCTGATCCGCGCCGCGGTGGAGGCGGGCGTGCCGGTGCTGGGGATCTGCCGCGGCTTTCAGGAGCTGGCGGTCGCCTTCGGCTCGACCCTGCATCCCGAGATCCGCGAGCTGCCGGGTCGGATGAACCACCGGATGCCGCCCGACGGGACGCTCGAGGAGAAGTTCGCGCTGCGCCACAAGGTGATCCTGGAGCCCGGCGGGACGTTCGCGCGCATGTTCGGCGCGACCGAGGTGATGACCAACACGCTGCACGGGCAGGGGGTGGTCGAGCCGGGGTCGCGCGTCGCGATCGAAGGCCGGGCGGAGGATTCGACGCCCGAGGCCCTCGCGATCCGCGAGGCGCGGGGCTTCGCGCTCGGCGTGCAGTGGCATGCGGAGTGGAAGGCCTGGGAGGATCCGGTCTCGCGCCGGCTCTACGCCGCCTTCGGCGAGGCGGCCCGCACGCGCGCGGCGCGTCGTCTGGCGGCCTGAAGGGGTCAGGCGAGCCAGTCGAGGTCGAGGGCCGCGAGCTCGGCCAAGCTGACGCCGGGCAGGTCCGCCGAGGCGTTTCGGGACGCGAGGCGCACGCCGCCTTCGATCGGATCGGCCTCGAACCGGCCGAGGCCGCGGGCGGTTACAGACGCGTCTCTGCCGGCGCGGACGTCCGTCATCGCGTCATCGCCGTCGCCGGAGCGGAAGCGGAACGGTCGGCCCCCGCGCCGCCGGCGAGGCGGTCTGCGCCGCGGCCGGGGCCGCCGGGATGCGGGCCGTGCGCCTCTCCCGCGCCGCCCGATCGCCCCCCGCACTCGGGGACGCGGTCAAGGGCGGCCCGCGTAACCGAGGATGTTCGCGGGAGCGCTGGCGGCGGCCGCCGGCGCGGCCTAGCGTGGCGCGGTCCGAGACGGCGAGAGAGGGAGGCGCGAGGCGCATGGGCGATCCGATCTGGCAGTGGTCCGCAGTGCGGACGGCGGCGGCGATCCGCGAGGGCGAGATCTCGGCCGAGGCGGTGGCCGAGGCGCATCTGGAGCGGATGCGCCTGGCGAACCCGGCGGTGAACGCGGTGGTCGTCGACATGAGCGAGGAGGCGCTGGCGGCGGCGCGGGCGACGGACCGCGCGCGGGCGCGGGGCGAGCCGCCGGACGCGCTCGCGGGCGTGCCGGTGACGATCAAGGAGAACGTGGATTTCGAGGGCCGGCCGAACCTGAACGGCGTGGCGGCGAACGGGGGGCTGGTGGCCCCGGCGCATGCGCCGGTGGTGGCGAATCTGCTCGACGCCGGCGCGACCTGCATCGGCCTGACCAACACGCCCGAATTCTCGATGCGCGCGCACACCGACAACCCCTTGCACGGCGAGACGAAGAACCCGTGGGACGCCTCGATCACCTGCGGCGGCTCCTCGGGCGGGGCGGGGGCGGCGACGGCGCTCGGCATCGGCTGCATCGGGCACGGCAACGACATCGGCGGCAGCCTGCGCTGGCCGGCGCATTGCAACGGACTGGCGACGATCCGGCCGACGCAGGGACGGGTGCCGGCCTTCAACGCCTCGGCCCCGTCCGAGCGGACGATGATGGCGCAGATGATGTCGACGCAGGGGCCGATGGCGCGGGAGGTGGCGGACGTCCGCCTCGGCCTTTCGGTGATGGCGCGTCGGGACGCGCGCGATCCGTTCTGGGTCCCCGCGCCGCTCGAGGGGCCGGAGCTTCCCAAGCGGGCGATCATTGCCAAGGTTCCCGACGAGATGGAGGCCGATCCGCGGGTGATGGAGATCGTCCGGGGCGCGGCGGACCGGCTGTCGGACGCGGGCTGGGCCGTGGAGGAGCGGGCGCTGCCCGACGTTCCGGGTCTGTTCCGGCTCTGGGCCGACGTGCTGATCAACGAGATGGACGTCTCGGCGGGGGCGGCGATGCTCTCGGTCGGCTCGGAGGACTTCGCCGAGGTCTGGGGCGCCTACAAGGCGTTCTCGCGCGAGCTGGACCTGCGCGGCTTCGTCGCCGCCTGCGCCGAGCGGATCACGCGCCAGCGCGCGTGGATGGCGTTGCTGGAGGAGCGCCCGGTGATCCTGACGCCGTGCTCGCTGCAGCCGACCTGGGCGCCGGGCGCGGATCTCGGCGGGCCGGAAACGGTGCGGCGGCTGTTCGCCGACCACCTCACCTTCATCTCGATCTTCAACCTGCTCGGCCTGCCGACGGCGGCGGCGCCGGCGGGGCTGCTCGACGGCGCGCCGGTCGGCGTGCAGCTGACCGCGGCGCGCTTCCGCGAGGACGTGGCCCTCGCCGCGGCGGAGGCGGTGGAGGACGGGGTGCTGTGCCGGGCGCTCTGGGCGCGCGAGGGCGTCTGAGGGCGCTTGCCTCGGCCGCGGCGGCGCGCTCTTCTGCCGCGGCCGACAGGGAGGGAGACATCGGAATGACGCTTGCCATCGACCCGGCGCTGCTGCGCCCCGACGCGGTCAGCGAGGAGACGCGGCGCTTCAACGCCGAGTTCGAGGCGACGATGAAGGATCTGCCGAAGACCCACGAGGTTCCGGTGGAGCTGACCCGGCAGGCGCGCGACGAGGGGCGGGGCGTGTTTCCGCCGGGCGGGCCGCTGGAAGGGTCGGAGTGGCGCGAGCTGCCCTCGGGCCGGCGGGTGCGGATCTCCCTTCCCGAGGGCGCGCCGCGGGCGGTCTATCTGCACATCCACGGCGGCGGCTGGACGCTGGGCCGGCCGTCTCACTACGACAGGCAGAATCAGGCGCGGGCGAAGGCGACGGGGGCGGCGGTGGTCTCGGTCGAATATCGCCTGGCGCCGGAGCATCCGTTTCCGGCGGGGCCGGACGACTGCGTCGCGGCGGCGCAATGGGCCCTGGCGGAGTGGCCGGACCTGCCCTTCGCGATCGGCGGCGAGAGCGCCGGCGCGCATCTGGCGGCGGCGACGCTGCTGCGGCTGCGCGAGGCCGGCGGGCTGGAGCGGTTCCGCGGCGCGGTGCTGAACTACGGCTGCTTCGACCTCCGGATGACCGCCTCGGCGGCGAACTGGGGGGAGCGGCAGCTCGTGCTCTCCACCCCGACGATGCGCTTCTTCGCGAGCTGCTTCGTGCCGGAGGCGGCGAAGCTGGGCACGCCCGAGGTCTCTCCGCTGCTGGCGGATCTGACGGACATGCCGCCGGCGCTGTTCCAGATCGGCACAGCCGATCCGCTGCTGGACGACAGCCTGCTGATGGCGGCGCGCTGGGCGGGCGCCGGGAATCCGGCGGAGCTGGCGGTGCATCCGGGCGGCATCCACGCCTTCGACATGTTCGAGGATCTCGCCATCGCCCGGGACTTCATCGCGCGCGAGGCGGCGTTCCTGAACGCCGCGTTCGACTGACGCCATCGCCCGACGATCGCGGACGAGCCTGATCGTCGGGCGCCGAGCCGTCGCGTGAGGCGCGACCCCGGCGGCGGTCGGGCGGCGCGCTCAGCGGCCGAGGGCGACGCCCTCGCGGCGGGGATCGGCGGCGCCGACGAGGCCTGCGGGCGTCAGCAGGATGGCGTGCAGGCCCGAGTTGAGGTCGCCGATGCGGATCTCGGCGCCGCGGGCCGCGAGCGCGGGGGCGAGAGCCTCGGCCTCGGTCCCGGCCTCGAGGTCGGTGGGGCCGTTGCGGTTCGCGACATGGCCCGCGGCGAGCGCGGCCTGCGGGTCCATGCCCCAGTCGAGGATGCGGATCAGGTTGGCGGCGACGTAGGGGATGATGCGGCTGCCGCCGGGCGAGCCGATCAGCAGCACCGGCGCGCCGTCCTTCAGCACGATCGTCGGCGACATGGAGGAGCGGGGGCGCTTGCCGCCCTCGACCCGGTTGGCGACCGGGGCGCCGGCGATCTCCGGGCGGAAGGAGAAGTCGGTCAGCTCGTTGTTCAGAAGGAAACCGTTGGTCATCAGGCCGCTGCCGAAGCCGGTCTCGATGGAGGAGGTGGCCGAGACCATGTCGCCGTGGCGGTCGACGATCACGAAATGCGTGGTGCCGGCGCGCTCGGGCTGGGTGTCGGGCGCGCGGCGGGCGGCGTCGTCCCAGGGCGGCTCGCCGGGCGCGGCCTCGCCGGAGAGGTCGGCCGGGTCGATCCCGGCGGCGCGGGCGGCGAGGTAGTCGGCGTTCAGGAGGCCTTCGGGCATGGCGACGAAGTCCGAGTCGGCCATGTAGAGGCCGCGGTCGGCGAAGGCGCGCTTCGAGGCGGCGACGAAGAGCGCCCAGACCTCCTCGCGCCCCTCGGGCGTGGCGCCGAGGGCGGGCAGGTCGAACTGCGAGAGCATCCCGAGGATCTGGCCGACGGTGAGGCCGCCGGAGGAGGGCGGGCCCATGCCGCAGATCTCGTAGGCGCGGTAGGGGAGGCAGACCGGCGGCCGGCGGATCACGCGGTAGCCGGCGAGGTCGGCGGCGGTCATCGGACTCGGGTTCGTCTCGGTGCGGACCTTGGCGAGGATGTCGCCGGCGATGGCGCCTTCATAGAAGGGGCGCGCGCCGTGGGCCGCCATCAGGCGGAGGGTTCGGGCGAGGGGTGGGTTGCGCAGGATCTCGTCCACCTGCCGCACGGTTCCGTCGGCGCGGAGGAAATGGGCGCGCGTCTCGGGGAAGCGGCCGAGGTCTCGCGCGGCCTCGGCCCAGGCGATGGAGGCGGCGAGGCGGGGGGTCACGCGGAAGCCGCGCTCGGCGGCCTCGATGGCGGGGGCGAGGGCGTCGGCGAAGGGGAGGCGGCCGTGCGCGGCGTGGATCTCCTGCATGAGCGCCGGCACGCCGGGCACGCCCACGGAGCGGCCGCCGATGACGGCCTGCCAGAAGCCGAGGGGCTCGCCCTCGTCGTCGAGCCAGTAGTCGGGCGTGGCGGCGGCGGGCGCGGTCTCCCGCGCGTCCCAGGTCTCGAGGCTTTGCGCGGAGGCGTCCCAGTGGAGGAGGAAGGCGCCGCCGCCGAGGCCCGAGCTCTGCGGCTCCACCAGCGTCAGCATGGCCTGCACGGCGACCGCGGCGTCGGCGGCGGAGCCGCCGGCGGCGAGGATCGCGGCCCCGGCCTCGGCCGCGAGGGGGTGGGCGGCGACGACCATCTCCCGCTCGGCGAGGACGGCGCCGGCCTCGGTCCGGCCGGTGGCGGGTTCCGGCGCCGGGCGCTCCTGCGCGGCGGCGGCGCCGGCGAGAAGGACGGCGAAAGCGAGGAGAAGAGGGCGGATCATGGCGGTCTCCGGTCGGGCGGCGCGGCTTGAGCCTAGGGCTCCGCGCCGCTACGAGCCAGCCCATGACGCCCGCCGCCCGTGCCCAAGCCGCCATCGACCTGCTCGACGCCTGGGCGCCGGGGCGGCCGATGGACCGGATCCTCGTCGCCTGGGGGCGGCGGTCCCGCTACGCCGGGTCGAAGGACCGGGCGGCGGTGGCGGACCTGGTCTACGACGCGCTCCGGCGCTGGCGCTCGCTGGCCTGGCCGGAGACGGAGGCCGGGGGGCGGGCGCGGGTGCTGGCGCTGGCGGAGGAGGCGGGGGCGCTGGACGTCTGGTGCGACGGCTCGCGCCACGGCCCGGCCCCGGCCACGGCGGCGGAGCGCGCGCGGCTCGCGGCGCGGACGGCCGGCGACCCGGCGCCGCCGGCGGGCGTGCGGCTGGATCTGCCGGACTGGCTGGTGGAGCCGATGCGCGCGGGGCTCGGGCCGGGGGGCGACGCGGCGATCCTGGCGCTGGGCGCGCGGGCCCCGACGGATCTGCGGGTGAACCGGCGGCGCGCGACGCCGGAGGCCGCGCGCGCGCGCCTCGCCGAGGACGGGGTGGAGACCGAGCCCGGACCGCTCTCGCCGCTCTGCCTCAGGGTGACGGCGGGCGCGCGACGGCTTCGCGGGGCGCGCGTCTGGCTCGAGGGCTGGGTCGAGCTGCAGGACGCCGCCAGTCAGGCCGCCGCGCTGTTCGCGGAGGCGCGGCCCGGGGAGCGCGCGCTGGATTTCTGCGCCGGCGGCGGCGGCAAGGCTCTGGCGTTGGCCGCCGAGGGCGCCGAGGTGACGGCGCATGACGCCGACCCGGGGCGCATGGCGGACCTGCCGGCGCGCGCGGCGCGCGCGGGGGCGCGCATCCGGCGGGCGGAGCGGGCGCCCGACGGGGCGTTTCCGCTCGTCTTCGTGGATGCGCCCTGTTCCGGCAGCGGGGCCTGGCGGCGCAATCCGGACGCCAAATGGGCCTTGACCCCCGCCCGGCTCGCCGAACTGGGCGGGATCCAGGGCGCGGTGCTGGCGGCGGCGGCGAGGCGGGTCGAGGCCGGCGGGCGACTGATCTACGCCACCTGCTCGCTGCTCGAGGCCGAGAACGGAGAGGCGGTGGCGCGGTTTCTTTCCGCACCGGCCGGCGCGGCGTTCCGGGCCGCCGAGGCGCTGCGACTGGATCCGCGCGACGGCGGAGACGGCTTCTTCGCGATCCGGTTGTGGCGCGACGGCTGATCTCGGCAACTCTCGGTAGAGTGGACGCCATCGTTAACGGCCTGTAAGGGGAGATCGGGCGACATCGGCCCCGGGGCGGCGTCGGGACGGCGCTCCGCCGGAGGAACGCGATGGTGATGCGAAGCGCCGAGGCGACGATCGGCCGGAGCGCGACGGAGCCGCGGGGGGCGCCGTCGACTTGGACGCTGGCGGCGGCGCTGCTGCTGGCCGCGGCGGCCTTGGGCGGCGCGGCGGCGGCCGCGGGCACGCCGCTGGCCGTGCCGTTGGCGGCCTTCGGCGTCGGCGGCGGGTCGCTGGCGGTCGTCGCGGCGCTCCGCATGGCATCGCCGGCGCGCCGGCTCTCGGCCCCCGTCCGCGCCTTCGCGGCGTTGCACGAACGGGCCGAGGATCCGATGGCGCTGAGCGACGCGGGCGGCGCCCTGCTGGCGGTCAACGCCGCGCTTCGCGCCCGCAGCCCCGAGGCGGGGCGGCTCGGCCGCATCGAGGCGCTGTTCGAGGGCGATCCCGCCGCGATCTATCGGTTGGCGCGCGAGGCCTCCCGCAACGGCGTCGCCACCGGGGCCGCCTGTGGGCGGGGGGGCGTGCCCTGCGGCTCGATCACGGCGCGGCGCGTGGATGGCGGGCGGCTGCTCTGGCGGCTCAGCCCCGGGTCGGCGCTGGGCGCCTCGGAGGCTCTTGAAGCCCTCGGCTTGCCGGCCGTGCTGCGCGAAGGCGACCGGCTGACGGCCAACGCGGCTGCGCGCGAACGGCTGCCGGCGCTTTCCGCCGCGCTCGAGAGCGCGCCGCCGCCGCTCCGCGAGCCGGTCGAAGCCGTGGACGAGGCGGCCGAGGAGCCGAGCCTGCGGGCCGCGCTCGGCCTGACCGAGATCGAGGCGCCGCCGGTCGAGGAGGCGCGTCGCGCCGCGGTGCCGCTGCCGGCGGCGGCGTCGGGCGTCTCGCCCGGCTGGCTGCTCGCGCCGCGCCCGGCCGCGTTCGTGTCGGGGGCCGCCGTCGCCGACGGGCTGGAGCGGTTGCCGGTGGCGCTGGCGCGGCTCGATCTGTCGGGCCGTGTGCTTTCGATCAACGGCCCGGCGCGACGACTGCTCGGCCCCGGCGCGACGCCCGGCGCGCCGATCGAGGCGCTGGCGGAGGGCCTGGGACGCTCGATGACCGAACGCGTCGCCGAGGCCGCCCTCGGCCGCGGCGCCGGACGCTCGGAGATCGCGCGGGCGCGACGCGAGGACGTCGAGACCTTCCTGCAGATCTCGCTCAGCCGCATCGATCTCGACGGCGAGGCCGGGCTGATCGCGGTGCTGGGCGACGCCACGGAACTCAAGACGCTCGAGGCCAAGTTCGTGCAGAGCCAGAAGATGCAGGCCGTCGGCCAGCTGGCCGGGGGCGTGGCGCACGACTTCAACAACCTGCTGACCGCGATCCTCGGCCATTGCGACCTGTTGCTGATGCGCCATCACGCGGCGGACGCGGACCACGCCGACCTGGTGCAGATCCGCCAGAACGCCAACCGCGCCGCGGCGCTGGTGCGCCAGATGCTCGCCTTCTCGCGCAAGCAGACGCTGCGCCCGAAGGTGATCTCGCTGTCCGACGCGCTGGACGAACTCTCCCACCTTCTCAACCGGCTGATCGGAGAGCGGGTGCGCCTGGTGCTGGATCTCGCCGACGATCTCGGGCTGGTGCGGGTCGATCAGCGCCAGTTCGAGCAGGTCATCGTCAATCTCGTGGTGAACGCCCGGGACGCGATGCCGGCGGGGGGCGACGTGCGCGTCTCGGCCCGCAACCTGACGTTCGAGCGGGAGATACGGCGCGGTCAGGCGGTGGTTCCGGTCGGCGACTACGTGGTCGTCGAGGTGGCCGATTCGGGCGAAGGCATCCCCTCGGACCGGCTGGACAAGATCTTCGAGCCCTTCTTCACCACCAAGCGCACCGGCGAGGGCACGGGCCTCGGGCTCTCCACCGCCTACGGCATCGTCAAGCAGACGGGCGGCTTCATCTTCGCCGACAGCACCCCGGGCGCCGGGGCCGTGTTCTCCATCTACCTGCCGCGCCATGCGCCGGAGGCCGAGGCCGCGGTGGCGGCGGAGCCGGCGAGCGCCGCTGCGGTCCGGTCCGGGGCCGGCGCCCCGCAGCCGGGTGCGGGCGTGCGCTCGGTCCTTCTCGTGGAGGACGAGGCGGCGGTGCGGGCCTTCGCGGCGCGGGCGCTGACGCTGCGCGGGTTCGAGGTGCACGAGGCCGATTGCGCCGAGACGGCGCTCGAGCGGCTGGAGGCGGAGGCGGGGGGCGTCGACGCCATCGTCTCCGACGTCGTGATGCCGGGGCTCGACGGCCCGACCTTCGTGCGACAAGCCCGCGCCCTCTGTCCCGATGCGGCGGTGGTGTTCGTCTCCGGCTACGCCGAGGACGTGTTCCGCCGCACGCTGGAGAGCGGCGAGCGCTTCGTGTTCCTGCCGAAGCCCTACGAGCTCAAGGAGCTCGTCGCGGCCATCGAGGATGCGGCCGCCGAACGCGACGGCGCCCTTACGGCAGAGGCGGTGGCGGCCGACTGACCGGCCCGCCGGTGGACCGTCGCGCCGGAGATCGCGCGGCGTGCGGGAGGGCGGGCCTTCGGCGCCCGAGGTCGCGGTTCGCCCGGCGGAGGTCGCAGGCGGACGGGCGGAAGCTCCGCGCTCCGCGCATCGTCCTGCAGGGGACGAGCGGAGGACGCGGCCATGGGACGCGACGGCGAGGCGGGGGCGACGGGATCGGCGGCGGCCGGGCGGGCGGATCCGCTCGATCCGCGCGGACTGATCGCCGAGGCCTACCGCATGGACGGACTCGCGCCGGCGGAGTGTCGGTCGATCCTGCTCGACTGGGCGCTGGGACGCGGCGCGGCGGAGGGCGATCCGTCGGCGCTGCGGGCTCTGCACGCCCGCCACGCGCCGGTCGCGCCCGAGCATCCGATGACGGCGGTGCTGGCCGAAGGGCTGATCGCGCGTCCCGGGCCGCGCCGTCGGCGCGGGCGCCGGGGCTGAACGGGCCTCAGCTCAGCGCCGCGAGGACGCGCGCCCAGCTGCGGGCGCCTTGGTGGAAGCAGCGCAGATCGTATTTCTCGTTCGGCGAGTGCAGGCCGTCGTCGTCGAGGCCGAAGCCGACCATCAGCGATTCCATCCCCAGCATTTCGCGGAAGCGGCCGGCGATGGGGATCGAGCCGCCGGAGCCTATGAAGGCCGCCTCGCGCCCCCACTCGTCGGAAAGCGCCTGGCGGGCGGCCTCGAAGGCGGGGGCGTCGACGTCCATCACCGTGGCGGGGGCGGAGCCGTGGCGGTGGAAATCCACCCGGCAGTCGGCCGGCAGGCGTGCCTCGACATGGGCGCGGAGCGCGGCGCGGACCGCCTCCGGGTCGTGGCGACCGACGAGGCGGCAGCTGACCTTGGCCGAGGCCTGCGCCGGGATCACCGTCTTGAAGCCGGCGCCGGCGTAGCCGCCGGAGATCCCGTTGAACTCGCAGGTCGGGCGCGACCAGATCTGCTCGAGCGCGGAACGGTCCGTCTCGCCCGCCGGCACGGAGAGGCCGACCTCGCCGAGAAAGGCGGCGGCGTCGAAGCCGAGCGCCTCCCACTGCGCGCGCATCGCGTCGGAGGGCTCCCCGACCCCGTCGTAGAATCCCTCCAGCGTCACGCGGCCCTCGGCGTCGTGCAGGTCGGCGAGGATGCTCGCGAGGACGCGGATCGGGTTCGCCGCGGCGCCGCCGTACATGCCCGAATGCAGGTCGCGGTCGGCGGCGTGGATCACGATCTCCTCGCCCATCAGGCCGCGGAGGGTGGCCGAGATCGCCGGCGTGTCCGGATCGTACATGCCGGTGTCGCAGATCAGGGCGAGGTCCCGGGTCAGCTCCTCGCGATGCGCCTCGAGGAAGGGGTCGAGGGAGGGGGAGCCCGATTCCTCCTCGCCCTCGACCAGGATCGAGACGCGGGCGGGCAGGGCGCCGGTGACGGTCTTCCAGGCGCGGCAGGCCTCGACGAAGGTCATCAGCTGGCCCTTGTCGTCGGCGGCGCCGCGGGCGCGGATCACCTTGCCGCGGGGGCCGTCCTCGAGCCGCGGCTCGAAGGGAGGCGTGCGCCAGAGATCGAGGGGGTCCACCGGCTGCACGTCGTAATGGCCGTAGAAGAGCAGGGAGGGTCCGTCCTCGCCCGCCGCGAGCGCGTCGCCGTGGGCGACGACCATAGGCCGGCCGTCCGTGTCGCGGCGCGAGGCGTCGAAGCCGAGCAGACGGAACTCCGCCACCAGCCAGTCGGCGGCGGCGCGGCAGTCCGCCGAATGGGCGGGATCGGTGGAGATCGAGGGGATGCGGAGAAAGGCGAAGAGCCGCTCCAGCGCGTCGTCGAGATCGGCGTCGATCCGGTCGAGCACGGCGTCGAGATGCGGATGGGTCATGGGCGTGCTCCTCGCGGACGACGGGGGGAGGGTTCGGCCGCGAGCGTGGCGCCGGGGGCGGCGCGAGGCAAGCGGGCCTCAGTCGCGCCTCTCGACGCGGCGCCGGGCGAAGGCGCTTTCGCGGTCGGCGAGGCCGAGCAGGGGCGCGAGCTGGCGCAGCAGCGCGTCCTCGGAGGGGTCGCGCCGACCGTCGGCGAGGACCACGCGCCAGATCGCCTCCATCACCGCCGCGCGCTCCTCGTGCGGGACGGCGGCCTTGACGAGGCGGGTGAAGCGGACGGTGTCGGGCGCCTCGGCCTCGAGCGCCTCCGCCTCGCGCAGCAGCGACTCGACCGCCTCGGCCGAGAGCGCGTGGCAGTCCGCGAGGACCGCGGCGATCTCGCCCCGTTCGTCGGCGTCGTAGTCTCCGTCCGCGCGTGCGGCGCGCACCATCAGCGCGGCGAGCGCGAGGCGGGCGTCCTCGGGCGGCAGCGGCGCGGGATCGTCGGGGCGGGCGAAGCGGGCGATCAGGTCCTTGAGCATCGGGTCTCCCATCCTGGCTTGCGAGGGATATGGCGCGCCGGTCCTGCGTCCGCAAATCCCGCGAAGGGGCTTGACGCGTCTCGCCGCGCGCCGTAAATCCGCGCCATCCGGAACGTAGCGCCGCGCGCGGAACGCTCCGGGGCGGCGGCTGCGGTTGTAGCTCAGTTGGTTAGAGTACCGGCCTGTCACGCCGGGGGTCGCGGGTTCGAGCCCCGTCAACCGCGCCACCGCCGCTCCCCTCCCTCCTCTCGAAGTCGACGCATCGAGGCGTCCCGCATCGTCGGGGTGCGGGCGGCGTGACGCCGCGATTGGGGCCCGCATGCGACCGCATGCGCCGGGGTGCGAATGGATACACCGGTGGATCAAGGACTTGGGAGAGGTTTCTCAGGCTGCGCCGCTTTCGAGATCCGGTTCCGGCACGGGGATTCGACCTCGGCTTTTGTTGACCTCGGCGGGGCCCGGCATTACCCCTCCCTCCAAAGTTTCACCCGCGCACTCGCTGTCGCGAGGCGCGGCCCTGCGGGAGGACGCATGGAAGACCTTCTCCGCGAATATCTGCCGATCCTGGTGTTCCTCGGGCTCGCCGTCGGTTTGGGTCTGGCCCTGATGCTGGCGGCGCTGGTGCTGGCGGTGCGCCGGCCGGACCCCGAGAAGGACTCGGCCTACGAATGCGGCTTCAACGCCTTCGACGACGCGCGCATGAAGTTCGACGTGAGGTTCTACCTCGTCTCGATCCTGTTCATCATCTTCGATCTCGAGGTCGCGTTCCTGTTCCCTTGGGCCGTGGCGTTCCAGGACGTCGGGCTGTTCGGCTTCTGGTCGATGATGGTCTTCCTCGCCGTCCTCACCATCGGCTTCGCCTACGAATGGAAGAAAGGGGCGCTGGAATGGGAGTGACCGACGAGCCGAAGGTCGCGCCGACGGGTCAGGGCACGGAGGCCAAGACGGCCCGGCCCGACGGGACCGAGATGACGCCCGCGGCGACGCCGGCGAAGCCGCTGACCGCCGCGGGGGCCTACGCCGCCGGAGAGGACCGGGAGGCGACCGCGCGGGCGCTTTCGGACGAGCTGGCGGACAAGGGCTTCCTGCTGACCTCGGCCGAGGACCTGATCACCTGGGCGCGCACCGGGTCGCTGTTCTGGATGACCTTCGGCCTCGCCTGCTGCGCGGTCGAGATGATGCAGACCTCGATGCCGCGCTACGACGCCGAACGTTTCGGCTTCGCGCCGCGCGCCTCGCCGCGGCAGTCGGACGTGATGATCGTCGCGGGCACGCTGACCAACAAGATGGCCCCGGCGTTGCGCAAGGTCTACGACCAGATGCCGGAGCCGCGCTACGTCATCTCGATGGGATCCTGCGCGAACGGCGGCGGCTACTACCACTACAGCTATTCGGTGGTGCGCGGCTGCGACCGCATCGTCCCGGTCGACATCTACGTGCCCGGCTGCCCGCCGACGGCGGAGGCGCTGCTCTACGGCATCCTGCAGCTGCAGCGGAAGATCCGGCGCACCGGCGCGCTGGTGCGCTGACACGATACGCGAGGGCCGCGCGCGGCGCGGCTCCCGAGGTTCGGCCGCGGGCGTCGCGGCCCCGCACACCCGGCCGCGACGCCCGCGGCCCGATCCGCGCCCCGGGGCGCGAAGGAGACGCGATGAGCACCGACGCGCTCGCCGAGATCGCCGGCAACATGGAGACGCGCCTGCCCGACGCCGTGGTGGGCCACGAGATCGTGCGGGACGAACTGACGGTGAAGGTCGCGCTCGACAAGGTGCCGGACGCGGTCAAGCACCTGCGGGACGACGCCTCCTGCCGCTTCACGACGCTGGTGGACATCTGCGGCGTGGACTGGCCGGGGCGCGAGCGCCGCTTCGACGTCGTCTGGCATTTCCTGTCGATGTACCGGAACCTGCGCGTGCGGCTGAAGGCCGAGGCGCGGGAGGACGACATCTGCCCGTCGATCACGCATCTGCACCCCTCGGCCGACTGGTTCGAGCGGGAGGTGTTCGACATGTTCGGCGTGATGTTCTCGGGCCATCCGGACTTGCGGCGGATTCTGACCGACTACGGTTTTCGCGGGCATCCGCTGAGAAAGGACTTCCCCACCACCGGCTATGTCGAGGTGCGATACGACGAGGCGCTGAAACGGGTGGTCTACGAGCCCGTCAAGCTGACCCAGGATTATCGGCTGTTCGACTTCATGAGCCCGTGGGAGGGCGCCGAGTACATCCTGCCGGGCGACGAGAAGCGGGACGCGTGATGCAGCACGGCGAGATGACGGGCCAGGGCTACGGCGGCGGCGCCTGGATGATGATGGGCGGCGGCGGGATCCTGTTCTGGCTGATCGGCGTGGCGCTGATCGTGGCGCCGTTCTGGATGATCCTGCCGCGGACGGGCCTCTCGAAGTGGTGGGCGCTGGTCGCGATATTCCCGTTGGCGGCGCTCGTGCTGCTATGGGTCGTGGCGCTGCGACGCTGGCCGAACGAGACGGGACGGGAGGGCGCGTGATGGAGGTCGTGCTGTACGTGGTGTTGGCGGCCCTGACCGTCATTCCGCTGTTCAGGCTGCTGCCGCGATTCGGGATCAATGCGCTCTGGTCGCTGATCGCGGCGGTGCCGCTCGGCGGGGTGATCCTGCTCTGGGTCATGGCGGCGCGGGTCGATCGACTGGACCGGCCGGCGCCTATGGAGGACGAATGATGGACGGCTCCGACGTCCTGAGCGCGGAACAGAGGATCCGCAATTTCAACATCAACTTCGGCCCGCAACACCCTGCGGCGCATGGGGTTCTTCGCATGGTGCTCGAACTCGACGGCGAGATCGTGCAGCGGGTGGACCCTCATATCGGGCTGCTGCATCGCGGCACCGAGAAGCTGATGGAGAGCCGCACCTACCTGCAGAATCTGCCCTATTTCGATCGGCTCGACTACGTCGCCCCGATGAACCAGGAGCATGCTTGGTGCCTCGCGATCGAGCGGCTGACGGGGGTGGAGGTGCCGCGGCGGGGGCAGCTCGTTCGGGTATTGTTCTGCGAGATCGGGCGCATCCTCAGCCACCTTCTGAACGTCACCACGCAGGCGATGGACGTCGGCGCGCTCACGCCCCCGCTCTGGGGCTTCGAGGAGCGCGAGAAGCTGATGGTGTTTTACGAGCGGGCCTGCGGGGCGCGCCTCCACGCGGCGTATTTCCGGCCGGGCGGCGTGCATGTGGACCTGCCGCAGGAGCTGCTGCAGGACATCATGGACTGGACCGAGCCGTTCCTCGGCGTGCTCGACGACCTCGAGGGGCTGCTGACCGACAACCGGATCTTCAAGCAGCGCAACGTCGACATCGCCGTGGTGAGCGAGGAGGAGGCGCAGGCCTGGGGCTTTTCGGGCGTGATGGTGCGCGGCTGCGGCATGGCCTGGGACCTCAGGCGGGCGCAGCCCTACGAGTGCTACGACGAGATGGAGTTCTCGATCCCGGTCGGGAAGAACGGCGACTGCTACGACCGCTATCTGGTGCGCATGGAGGAGATGCGCGAGAGCGTGAAGATCATGCGCCAGTGCATTGAGAAACTTGACGAATGCAAGGGCGAGCCGGTGACCCACCGGGGCAAGATCTCGCCGCCGCCGCGCGCCGAGATGAAGACCTCGATGGAGGCGCTGATCCATCACTTCAAGCTCTACACCGAGGGCTTCCACGTGCCCGAGGGCGAGATCTACGCCGCCGTCGAGGCGCCGAAGGGCGAGTTCGGGGTCTATCTGGTCTCCGACGGCTCGAACCGGCCCTACCGCGCCAAGTTGCGCGCGCCGGGCTACGCGCACCTCGCGGCGATGGACCATCTCTGCAAGGGCCACCAGTTGGCCGACGTCTCGGCGATCCTCGGCTCGGTGGACGTGGTGTTCGGGGAGATCGACCGGTGAGCGCGCGCGCCCTCGGACAGGGACGGAGATCCGAATGCTGAGACGTCTTCACCCCGACCAGCCCGAGAGCTTCGCCTTCACGCCCGAGAACGCCGAGTGGGCGAAGGCGCAGGTCGCGAAGTATCCCGAGGGCCGGCAGGCCAGCGCGATCATCCCGCTGCTGTGGCGCGCGCAGGAGCAGGAGGGCTGGCTGAGCCGGCCCGCGATCGAGCATGTCGCGGACATGCTGGGGCTCGCGCGGATCCGCGGGCTCGAGGTCGCGACGTTCTACTTCATGTTCCAGCTCGCGCCCGTCGGGCGGGTGCACGTCCAGGTCTGCGGCACGACGTCGTGCATGATCTGCGGGGCGGAGGACCTGATCGGCGTCTGCAAGGAGGTCATCGGGCCGAAGGCGCACACCGTCTACCATGACGGCCTGTTTTCGTGGGAGGAGGTCGAGTGCCTCGGCGCCTGCGCCAACGCGCCCATGGCGCAGATCGGCAAGGACTATTACGAGGATCTCGGTGCGGGCGACCTTCGGGAGATCCTCGACGCCTTCGCGCGGGGCGAGGTCCCCGCGCCGGGCTCGCGCAAGGGGCGCTTCTCCTCGGAGCCGGTCGGCGGGGCGACGAGCCTCGCGCTTCCGGAGGGAGAGACGCGGGAGGCGGCGAACGCGTCCGTCTCGCTCGCGGCGGAGAAGCGCGATACGGTCTCGCGCATCAGCGGCGATCCGGAGGCGGACGCCGGACGGATCGGCGACCGGGCGGCCTCCGCAGCGGAATGATCCGCGCCGCGCGACAGGGAGACGGCGAATGAGCGACGAGACCGGAAAGACGCGCAAGCAGGGCCCCGACCGCATCGCGCAGTTGGTCGGGATGGTGGTGGGCGTGACGCTCGGCGCCTATATCGCATTGCGCGCGGTGAACGAGAACGACAACTCGCTGGTCTCGGCGGTGTTGATCTTCCTGCTGATCGGCGTGCCGGCCGGCCTTTTCGCGATGAAGTTCGTGGAGGCGGTGCGCGCCTTCCTCTCGGGCGACCTGTTCGACGACTGGGAGCGGATGTCGCGGATGCACGGCGAGGCGACGGAGCGAAAGGCGGAGGAGGCGCGGCGTCGCAACGCGGCCGCCCGGGCCCTCGCCGCCGGCGGCCCGGCCGCCTCGCCCGCCGCGGCGGTGGCCGCGGGTGCGACGGGCGCCCCGCCGTCGACGACGGATCGCGGCGGCGCGCCCGCCAAGCCGCCGGAGGAGGTCGGAACGCAGCCGCCGGGGCTGGACGAGCCGCGGGGCGAGCCGGACGACCTCACGAAGCTGAAGGGCGTCGGGCCGAAGGTGGCGGCCTGGCTGAACTCGAAAGGCTACTGGCACTACGACCAGATCGCGGCGTGGGGCGAGGACGAGATCGCCTGGATCGACGCCAATCTGGAAGGCGTGAAGGGTCGCGCGTCGCGCGACGACTGGGTCGAGCAGGCCAAGGCGCTTGCGGACGAGACGAAGTCCTGAGGACCCGATGGGCGAAGGAGCGGCGCGGGACATGAGCCGGCGCACGGAAGGCGACAGGCGGCAGATCCGCCAGGCCAGCGTGGTGATCGTGGTCGCCATGGTGCTCTGGATGGGGACGTCGTTCCTGGGCGGGGAGCTGGGGCTTCCCGTCCGCTACGCCTTCCTCGTCGACATGCTGTGTCTCGCGGCGCTGGCCTGGGCGCTCTGGGTCCTGTTCATGGTCTGGCGCAAGGGCGCCGGAAGGGAGTGACGATGCTTCGCGACGAGGACCGGATCTTCACCAACCTCTACGGCATGCGCGACCGAAGCCTGAAGGGCGCGCGCGCCCGGGGGCTGTGGGACGACACCGCGGGGCTGATCGCCCGCGGGCGCGACGCCATCGTCGAGGAGATGAAGAAGTCGGGCCTGCGCGGCCGCGGCGGCGCGGGGTTCCCGACGGGCCTGAAGTGGAGCTTCATGCCCAAGGAGTCGGACGGGCGGCCGCACTACCTCGTGGTCAACGCGGACGAGTCGGAGCCCGGCACCTGCAAGGATCGGGAGATCATGCGCCACGACCCGCACACGCTGGTCGAGGGCTGCCTGATCGCCGGCTTCGGCATGGGCGCGCATGTCGGCTACATCTACATCCGCGGCGAGTTCATCCGCGAGCGCGAGGCGCTGCAGATCGCCATCGACGAGGCCTATGACGCGGGGCTGCTCGGCCGGGACGCGGCGGGCTCGGGCTGGGACTTCGACCTCCACCTCGTGCACGGCGCCGGCGCCTACATCTGCGGCGAGGAGACGGCGCTGCTCGAGAGCCTCGAGGGGCGCAAGGGGATGCCGCGGCTGAAGCCGCCGTTCCCGGCGAACACCGGCCTCTGGGGCTGCCCGACGACGGTGAACAACGTCGAGTCGATCGCGGTGACGCCGACGATCCTGCGCCGGGGGGCGGACTGGTTCGCGAGCTTCGGGCGGCCGAACAACGCGGGGACCAAGATCTTCGCGATCTCGGGTCACGTCGAGCGGCCCTGCGTGGTCGAGGAGGCGATGTCGATCCCGCTGCGCGAGCTGCTGGACCGCCATTGCGGCGGCGTGCGCGGCGGCTGGGACAACCTCAAGGCGGTGATCCCGGGCGGCTCCTCGGTGCAGTGCCTGCCGGCCTCGAACTGCGATGACGCGATCATGGACTTCGACTGGCTGCGGGAGCAGAAGTCGGGCCTCGGCACGGCGGCGGTGATCGTGATGGACCGGAGCACCGACGTCGTGAAGGCGATCTGGCGGCTCTCGAAGTTCTACAAGCACGAGAGTTGCGGCCAGTGCACGCCGTGCCGCGAGGGCACGGGCTGGATGATGCGGGTGATGGAGCGCCTGGTGACGGGCGACGCCGAGCCCGAGGAGATCGACATGCTGCTCGACGTCACCAAGCAGGTCGAGGGACACACCATCTGCGCCCTCGGCGACGCGGCGGCCTGGCCGATCCAGGGGCTGATCCGGCATTTCCGGGACGACATCGAGGACCGCATCAAGGCGAAACGCACCGGCCGCGTGAGCGCGGTGGCGGCGGAGTGATGCACCTCGCCCAGCTCAACGTGGGCCGGCTGACGGCCGAGACCGACGATCCGCGGGTCGCCGAGTTCATGGGCGCGCTCGACCGGGTCAACGGGCTCGGCAAGCGGATGCCGGGCTTCGTCTGGATGATGGAGGGTTCGGGCGAGCCGGGGACCGGCAACACCGAGACCAAGATCGCGGGCGATCCGCGCTTCGTCGCGAACCTGACGGTCTGGCAGGACGGAGAGAGCCTCGAGCGCTTCGTCTGGGGCACGGTGCACGAGCGGTTCTACGAGCGCCGCGCCGAGTGGTTCGAGGTGCTGGGCGAGACGCATTTCGTGATGTGGTGGATCCCCGAGGGCCATCGCCCGACGCTGGACGAGGCGTTGGAGCGGCTCGAGCACCTCAAGGCCCACGGAGACGGCGACCATGCCTTCGGCTGGTCGCATCTGACGGACGCGAAGATGTGGCGGGAGGGCGTCTGCGCCCCCGCCGCGGCGGAGTGATGCCATGACGGACCTGCGCAAGATCACCATCGACGGCGAGACCATCGAGGTCGACGGGGCGCTGACGCTGCTCCAGGCCTGCGAGGAGGCGGGCGTCGAGATCCCGCGCTTCTGCTACCATGAGCGGCTCTCGATCGCCGGCAACTGCCGGATGTGCCTGGTGGAGGTGGTCGGCGGGCCGCCGAAGCCCGCCGCCTCCTGCGCGATGCAGGTGCGCGATCTGCGCCCCGGCAAGGACGGGGAGCCGCCGGAGGTGCGCACCACCTCGCCGATGGTGAAGAAGGCGCGCGAGGGGGTGATGGAGTTCCTGCTCATCAACCACCCGCTCGACTGTCCGATCTGCGACCAGGGCGGCGAGTGCGACCTGCAGGACCAGGCGATGGCCTACGGGGTCGACTTCAGCCGCTACCGGGAGCCGAAGCGCGCGGCGCTGGACCCGGATCTCGGGCCGCTGGTCGGCACCTGCATGACGCGCTGCATCTCCTGCACGCGCTGCGTGCGCTTCGTCACCGAGGTCGCGGGCGTGCCGGAGATGGGTCAGACCGGGCGCGGCGAGGATTCCGAGATCACCAGCTACCTTCAGCAGACGCTGACCAGCGAGCTGCAGGGCAACGTGGTGGACCTCTGCCCCGTCGGCGCGCTGACCTCGAAGCCCTACGCCTTCACGGCGCGGCCCTGGGAGCTGCGCAAGACCGAGTCGATCGACGTGATCGACGCGCTCGGCTCGAACATCCGGATCGACGTGCGCGGGCGGGAGGTGATGCGCATCCTGCCGCGCAACCATGACGGGGTGAACGAGGAGTGGCTCTCCGACCGCTCCCGCTACGTCTGGGACGGGCTGCGCCGGCAGCGGCTGGACCGGCCCTATCTGCGCAAGGGCGGAAAGCTGACGCCGGTGAGCTGGGACGAGGCGCTGACCGCGGCGGCCGAGGCGATGAAGGGCGGGCGCGTCGGCGCCCTCGCCGGGGATCTGGCGCCGGTCGAGGCGATGTTCTCGCTGAAGTCGCTCGTCGACGGGCTCGGCGGCGTCTGCGAAGGCCGGCAGGACGGCGCGCGGCTTCCCGTCGGCAACCGCGCCGGCTATGCCGGCACGGCGCGGATCGAGGATCTGGAGAGCGCGGACCGGGTGCTGATCGTCGGGGCGGCGCCGCGGCTCGAAGCCCCGGTGCTGAACGCCCGCATCCGCAAGGGCTGGCTGGCGGGCGCCGAGATCGGCGTGGTCGGCGAGGCGATGGACCTGACCTACGAGCATCAGCGCTTCGGCGCGGGCCCCGACACGCTGCAGGGCGTCGGCCGGGCGGCGCTGCGCGGCTTCCTCGAGGAGGGGGAGAACCGGATCGTGGTGCTGGGGCAGGGCGCGCTGGCGCGCCCCGACGGCGCCGCGGTGCTGGGCCACGTCATGGAGATCGTCGAAGCCGCGGGCGCGAAGCTGCTGGTGCTGCACACGGCGGCGGCGCGGGTCGGCGCGCTCGACGTCGGCTTCGCGAATCCGGGCGGGCTCGACGCCGTGCTGGCCTGCGACACGATCTACGCGCTCGGCGCGGACGAGGTGGAGATCCCCGACGGTCCGTTCGTGATCTATCAGGGGTCGCACGGGGACCGGGGCGCGCACCGCGCCGACCTGATCCTGCCCGGCGCCGCCTGGCCCGAGGAGCAGGGGATGTTCGTCAACACCGAGGGTCGCCCGCAACTCGCCGTTCGCGCGGCCTTCCCGCCGGGAGAGGCGCGGGAGAACTGGGCGATCCTGCGCGCGCTGTCGGCGAAGCTCGACGCCGTGCAGCCCTGGAACGACCTCGGCGGGCTCAGGATGAAGCTGTTCGAGGCGGCGCCCTGGCTCGCGCGCATCGACGACGTGCCGGAGAACGCGTGGCGCGTCGAACCCTCGGGCGACGTGCGGGACGCCCCGTTCCGCTCCACCGTCGCCGACCATTATCTCGTCAATCCGATCTGCCGCGCCTCGACCGTCATGGCCGAGCTCTCCCGCCGCAAGGCGGAGCGCGAGGCGGACGCCCTCGCCGCGGAGTGAACCCATGGTCACGGCCGGACTGCTGATCCTGCTGAAATGCCTGCTCGTGCTGTCGATGCTGCTGCTCAGCCTCGCCGTCCTTCTCTGGATGGACCGCAAGGTCTGGGGCGCCGTGCAGCTGCGACGCTCGATCAACGTGGTGGGGCCGTTCGGACTGCTGCAGAGCTTCGCCGATTTCGGCAAGTTCGCGCTCAAGGAGATCGTGGTGCCGGCCGGCGCCGACAAGGCGGTGTTCTTCCTGGCGCCGCTGATCTCGTTCACGCTCGCCGCGGTGGCCTGGTCGGTGATCCCCTTCGCGGACGGCTGGGTGCTCAGCGACATCAACGTGGGCATCCTGTTCATCTTCGCGGTCTCGTCGCTCGAGGTCTACGGCGTCATCATGGGCGGCTGGGCGTCGAACTCGAAGTACCCGTTCCTCGGCGCGCTGCGCTCGGCGGCGCAGATGATCAGCTACGAGGTGTCGATCGGCTTCATCATCGTCGGCGTGCTGATCACGACGGGTTCGCTGAACCTGAGCGAGATCGTGCGGGCGCAGGACGGCGCCTACGGCATGTTCTCGTGGTACTGGCTGCCGCATCTGCCGATGGTGATGCTGTTCTTCATCTCGGCGCTGGCCGAGACGAACCGGCCGCCGTTCGATCTGCCGGAGGCGGAGTCGGAACTGGTGGCCGGCTATCAGGTCGAGTATTCGTCGACGCCGTATCTGCTGTTCATGATCGGCGAGTACATGGCGATCACCATGATGTGCGCGCTGATGACGCTGCTGTTCTTCGGCGGCTGGCTCTCGCCCGTGCCGGGACTGTCCGACGGCGTGATGTGGTTCGTGCTGAAGGTGGTGGTGATCTTCTTCATGTTCGCCATGGTCAAGGCCGTGGTGCCGCGCTTCCGCTACGACCAGCTGATGCGCCTCGGTTGGAAGGTGTTCCTGCCGCTGTCGCTCGCCTGGGTCGTGATCGCGGCCGGGATGGCGCAGTACGGCGTCCCCGGCTACGCCCGCTGGTAACGGAGTATTCCGAATGGCCTTCTCCTACGCCCGCGCCGCCCGCTACATGGCGCTCGCCGATTTCGTCGAGGGTTTCCGCCTCGGCTTCAAGTACATGTTCAAGCCGAAGGTGACGCTGAACTATCCGTTCGAGAAGGGGCCGCTCAGCCCGCGCTTCCGCGGCGAGCACGCCCTGCGCCGCTACGCCAACGGCGAGGAGCGCTGCATCGCCTGCAAGCTCTGCGAGGCGATCTGCCCGGCGCAGGCGATCACCATCGACGCCGAGCCGCGCGAGGACGGCAGCCGCCGCACCACGCGCTACGACATCGACATGACCAAGTGCATCTACTGCGGCTTCTGCCAGGAGGCCTGTCCGGTGGACGCGATCGTGGAGGGCCCGAACTTCGAGTTCGCCACGGAGACGCGCGAGGAGCTCTTCTACAACAAGGAGAAGCTGCTCGAGAACGGCGACCGTTGGGAGCGGGAGATCGCCCGCAACCTCGAGATCGACGCGCCCTACCGCTGACGGGCTGCGCCCCGAGGACGCTTGACACGGCGGACCGGGCGCGAGACTCCGCCATCCGCGAGGAACGAATGGGCTGGGGTGCGACCCCGGCCGGGACGGGGACGGACCGATGACCGTGGCGACCTTCGCCTTCTACCTCTTCGCCTGCACCGGCGTCGCCGCGGGGCTGCTGACCGTGCTGTCGCGCAACCCGGTGCATTCGGTGCTGTGGCTGATCCTCGCCTTCTTCTCCTCGGCGGGGCTGTTCGTGCTGCTGGGCGCCGAATTCGTGGCGATGCTGCTCGCCATCGTCTACGTCGGCGCGGTGGCGGTGCTGTTCCTGTTCGTCGTGATGATGCTGGACGTCGACTTCGCCAAGCTGCGCGGCGGCTTCACCGCCTACGTTCCGGTGGGGCTGCTGATCGGGCTGGTGCTGCTGGTGCAGCTCGGCCTCGTGGCGGGGTCCTGGGTGTTCGCGGACGCGGCGCCGGAGTACCGCACGGCGGTGGCGCCGATCCCGGCCGACGTGGAGAACACGCGGGCTCTGGGGCGGCTCCTCTACACGAAATACGCGCTCCTCTTCCAGCTTTCCGGGCTGATCCTGCTGACGGCGATGATCGGCGCGATCGTGCTGACGCTGCGCCACAAGGAGGGCGTCAAGCGCCAGGACGTGATGATGCAGATCCATCGCGAGCGGCACGAGGCGGTGGAGCTGAAGGACGTCAAGCCGGGGCAGGGCCTCGGCTGAGCCCGGAGGCCGGCCCCGACCGGGGGCCGCGAGGGGCGGAGGGGCGGCGGGCGCCGCCGGGACAGGATGCGCCGCGCCGCGAGGCGGCCGCGCGCGCAAGGACCGAAGGGACGAGGCGATGGAAGGCTCCGGCATCGGACTGGGACATTTTCTGACGGTGGCGGCGATCCTGTTCGTCACCGGCGTCTTCGGCATCTTCCTGAACCGCAAGAACGTCATCGTCATCCTGATGTCGATCGAGCTGATGCTGCTGGCGGTGAACATCAACTTCGTCGCCTTCTCGGCGCATCTGCAGGACCTCGCGGGGCAGGTCTTCACGCTCTTCGTCCTCACCGTCGCCGCCGCCGAGGCCGCCATCGGCCTCGCCATCCTCGTCTGCTTCTTCCGCAACCGCGGAACGATCGCGGTCGAGGACGTGAACATGATGAAAGGCTGATCCCGCGATGCTCGGCGCCTTCACCGAAGCGATCCTGTTCCTGCCGCTGATCGGCGCGCTGCTGGCGGGCTTCGGCACGCGCTGGCTGGGCGAACAGGGGGCGATGCAGGTCACCTCCGGCATCATGATCTTCTGCGCGGTCCTCGCCTGGACGGTGTTCCTGCAGTTCGACGGCGCGACGCAGAGCGTGCCGATCATGCGCTGGATCGATTCGGGCACGCTGACGGTCGACTGGGGCATCCGTCTCGACCGGTTGACGGCGGTGATGCTGGTGGTGGTGACCACGGTGTCGGCGATCGTGCATGTCTACTCGATCGGCTACATGGAGGAGGACCCGTCCAAGTCGCGGTTCTTCGCCTATCTGTCGTTCTTCAGCTTCTCGATGCTGGCGCTGGTGACGGCGGACAACCTGCTGCAGCTCTTCTTCGGCTGGGAGGGGGTCGGCGTCGCCTCCTATCTGCTGATCGGCTTCTGGTGGAAGAAGCCGAGCGCCAACGCGGCGGCGATGAAGGCGTTCATCGTCAACCGCGTCGGCGACTTCGGCTTCCTGCTCGGCATCTTCGCGCTCTACTGGATGGTCGAGTCGGTGCAGTTCGACGTGATCTTCGACGAGGGACCGGCCCTCGCGGCGAGCACGATCCCCTTCCTCTGGACCGAATGGAACGCGGCGGAGCTGATCGCGGTGCTGCTCTTCGTCGGCGCCATGGGCAAGTCGGCGCAGCTGCTGCTGCACACCTGGCTGCCCGACGCGATGGAAGGCCCGACCCCGGTCTCGGCGCTGATCCACGCGGCGACGATGGTGACGGCGGGCGTGTTCCTGGTGTGCCGGATGTCGCCCATCATGGAGTACGCGCCGACGGCGCTCGCCATCGTGACGGGGGTGGGCGCGCTGACGGCGTTCTTCGCGGCGACCGTCGGCCTGGTGCAGAACGACATCAAGCGGGTGATCGCCTATTCGACCTGCTCGCAGCTCGGTTACATGTTCGTCGCGGCGGGCATCGGCTTCTATCAGGCGGCGATGTTCCACCTCTTCACGCACGCCTTCTTCAAGGCGCTGCTGTTCCTCGGCGCCGGCTCGGTGATCCATGCGATGCATCACGAGCAGGACATGCGGAAATACGGCGGGCTCCGCCACAAGATCCCGCTGACCTACTGGATGATGGTGCTCGGCACCCTCGCGATCACCGGCGTCGGCATTCCGTTCAGCTACGATCTCTTCGGCCTGCCGATCGGCTTCGCCGGCTTCGTCTCCAAGGACCTGATCATCGAGGGGGCCTATGCGGCGCAGTCCTCGGCCTCGGAGCTGGCCTTCATCCTGCTGGTGATCTCGGTGGCGCTGACCAGCTTCTACTCCTGGCGGCTGATCTTCCTGACCTTCCACGGCGAGCCGCGCGATCCGAAGCATCACGACCATGCTCACGAGAGCCCGAACGTCATGACGCGCCCGCTGATGGTTCTCGCCGTCGGCGCGGTCGTCGCCGGGATGCTGTTCTACGGCGGCTTCGCCGGCTACTCGGCCGAGAAATGGTTCGGGCCCGCGATCCACATGGCCGAGGGCAACCACATCCTGCACGAGGTGCACGAGGTGCCGGCCTGGGTGAAGGTCGAGCCGTTCTTCGCGATGCTGATCGGCCTCGGCGTGGCGGTGGCGTTCTATCTGGTGAATCCGGCGCTTCCGGCGGCCCTCGCCCGACGCAACCCGGCACTCTACCGCTTCCTCCTGAACAAGTGGTACTTCGACGAACTCTACGACGCGATCTTCGTGCGCCCGGCCAAGCGCCTCGGCACCTTCCTCTGGAAGCAGGGCGACAGACGTACCGTCGACGGTCTGATCGACGGCATCGCGATGGGGGCGGTGCCGTGGCTCACGCGCCTCGCGGGGCGGATGCAGTCCGGATACCTCTTTCACTACGCCTTCGTGATGCTGATCGGCGTCTCGCTGATCATCACCTGGTTCGCCTTCAGCGGGGAGGCTCGCTGAGATGGACAACATCCTCACCCTGGTCGCCTTCCTGCCGCTGATCGGCGCGCTGGTGCTGATGCTGGTGCTGCGGGGCGACGACCCCGCCGCCGACCTGAACGCCAAGATCGTGTCGCTGCTGACCACGACCGCGACCTTCCTCCTCTCGCTGGTGGTGCTGACAGGGTTCGAGCCGTCGGTCGGCGGCTTCCAGTTCGTGGAGGAGGGCAAGTGGATGATGGGCCTCAGCTACAAGCTGGGGGTCGACGGCATCTCGCTGCCCTTCGTGATGCTGACGACGGCGCTGATGCCGCTGGTGATCCTGGCGTCCTGGGACGTGAACGTCCGGGTCAAGGAGTACATGGCGGCGTTCCTGATCCTCGAGACGATGATGATCGGGGTGTTCGTCAGCCTGGACCTGATCCTGTTCTACGTGTTCTTCGAGGCCGGCCTGATCCCGATGTTCCTGATCATCGGCATCTGGGGCGGCAAGGACCGGATCTACGCGGCCTTCAAGTTCTTCCTCTACACCTTCCTCGGCTCGGTGCTGATGTTGGTGGCGATGCTGGCGATGTATTTCGACGCCGGCACCTCCGACATCGAGGCGCTGCTGGCGCACGAGTTCGCGGCCGAGCCGTTCTCGATCATGGGCTGGCAGATCATCGGCGGCTTCCAGACGATGCTCTGGCTCGGCTTCTTCGCCTCCTTCGCGGTGAAGATGCCGATGTGGCCGGTGCACACCTGGCTGCCGGACGCGCACGTCCAGGCGCCGACCGCCGGCTCGGTGGTGCTGGCGGCGATCCTGCTGAAGATGGGCGGCTACGGGTTCCTGCGCTTCAGCCTGCCGATGTTCCCGGTGGCCTCGGCGGCGATGGCGGACTTCGTGTTCGTGCTCTCGGTGATCGCGATCATCTACACCTCGCTGGTGGCGTTGATGCAGGAGGACATGAAGAAGCTGATCGCCTATTCCTCCGTGGCGCATATGGGCTTCGTGACGCTCGGCATCTTCGCGGCGAACCGGCAGGGGATCGACGGGGCGATCTTCCAGATGATCTCCCACGGCTTCATCTCGGGGGCGCTGTTCCTCGTGGTCGGGGTGATCTACGACCGGATGCACACGCGGGAGATCGCGGCCTATGGCGGGCTTGCGGTCCGGATGCCGGCCTTCGCGCTGGTGTTCATGCTGTTCACCATGGGCAATGTCGGGCTGCCGGGCACCTCGGGCTTCGTCGGAGAGTTCCTGAGCCTCGCCGGGGCCTTCCAGGCCAACCCCTGGGCGGCGTTCGGCGCCGCGACGGGCGTGATCCTCTCGGCGGGCTACGCGCTCTGGCTCTATCGCCGGGTGGTGTTCGGGGACATGATCAAGCAGTCGCTTCAGGGTATCCAGGACATGACCCTGCGCGAGCGGGGGATCTTCGCGCCCCTCGTCGCCGCGACGCTGGTGTTCGGCATCTATCCTTCGCTCGCAACGGACCTCTTCGGCCCGGCGAGCCTGCGCCTCGTGCACACCGTCGAGACGCGGGTCGCCGCGGCGGCGGAGGCCGGGCACATCGCCGCGCCCCCCGCGCCGCCCGTGCTGGCGCAGGTGGAGGCGCCGGCCGACGACGAACACGGCGAGGGCGAGCCCGGCGCCGAACAGACGGAGTCCCACTGACATGCTCGCCCACGATCTCGGCGTTCTCCTGCCGGAAGTCCTGCTCGCCCTCTACGCCATGGGCGCGCTGCTGGTCGGCGTCTACGGCCGCCAGCAGGAGATCGCCGGGCCGCTCTGCTGGGTCACGGCGGCCGTGCTGGTGCTGCTCGGCCTCTTCGTCGGCTTCTCCTCCGGCACGGACACGGCCTTCGACGGGGCCTTCACGGCGGACGGCTTCGGACGCTTCGCGAAGGTGCTGATCCTGTTCGGCGCGGGCGTGACGCTGATGCTGTCGGAAGCCTACATGACGCGGCGCGGCATCATGCGCTTCGAGTTCCCGGTGCTGATCTCTCTCGCCGTGCTCGGCATGATGGTGATGGTCTCGGCCGGGGATCTGATGACGCTCTACATGGGGCTCGAGCTGCAGTCGCTGGCGCTCTACGTGATCGCGGCGTTCCGGCGCGACAGCGCGCGCTCGACCGAGGCGGGGCTGAAGTACTTCATGCTGGGCGCCCTTTCCTCGGGGCTGCTGCTCTACGGCGCGAGCCTGATCTACGGCTACACCGGCGCCACGGGCTTCGCCGCGATCTCCGAGGTGGTGGCGGGCGAGCAGGTTTCGCTCGGGCTGCTGTTCGGGCTCGCCTTCCTCTGTGCGGGCATGGGCTTCAAGATCTCCGCGGCGCCCTTCCACATGTGGACGCCGGACGTCTACGAGGGCGCCCCGACGCCGGTCACGGCGTTCTTCGCGACGGCCCCGAAGGCGGCGGCGGCGGCGCTCTTCGCCCGCGTGCTCTACGACGCGTTCGGCGCGGCGGTGGCGGACTGGCAGCAGATCCTGGCCTTCCTCGCGGTCGCCTCGATGTTCCTCGGCTCGGTCGCGGCGATCGGGCAGAAGAACCTGAAGCGGCTGATGGCGTATTCCTCGATCGCGCATATGGGTTTCGCGCTGGTCGGCCTCGCGGCCGGCACGGTGGAGGGGGCGCAGGCGCTGCTGATCTACCTCGCCATCTACGTGACGATGAACGTCGGCGTCTTCGCCTTCATGCTGACCATGGCGCGGGACGGTCAGCCGGTGGTGGAGATCCGCGACCTGGCCGGACTCTCCAAGGACCGGCCGGCGCTGGCGCTGGGAGTGGGGGCGCTGTTCTTCAGCCTCGCGGGCGTGCCGCCTCTGGTCGGCTTCTTCGGCAAGTGGCAGGTGTTCGCGGCGGCCGTGGAGGCGGATCTGGCGGCGCTGGCGGTGGCCGGGGCGGTAGCCTCGGTGATCGGCGCCTACTATTATCTGCGCATCGTCAAGATCATGTATTTCGACGCGGCGGAGGCGCCGCTCGACCGGCGGATGCCGCTGGTGCACGGCGTCGCCATCTCGGTCTCGGCGCTCGCGATGGGACTCGGCTGGTTGCCGATGGTCAACCTGTTCGGTGTCCCGGAGGCGGCCGCCGTCGCCGCCGCCTCGTTGCTCCAGTGACCACGGCGGCCTGGCCCGAGAGCCACGACCGGCTGATTCTGGACGAGGCGCCGAGCACCCAGGACCTGGCGAGAGCCGAGGCGCGTGCGGGTCGGGAAGGGCCGATCTGGATCATGGCGCGGCGCCAGACGGCGGGCCGAGGCCGGCGCGGCCGCGTCTGGACGGCGCCGCCGGGCAATCTCTCGACGACGCTTATGCTGCGCCCGCGGCTGCCCGCGAAGGCGGCCGCGGGCTACGGCTTCGTCGCGGCGCTCGCCATGGCGGATCTCGTCTCGGCCGCGGCGCCGAAGGGCGACGTGCGGCTGAAATGGCCGAACGACGTGGTGCTCGACGGCGGCAAGGTCGCGGGCGTGCTGATCGAGAGCGAGGGGCGCGGCGCCGAGGTCGCCTGGATGGCGATCGGCATCGGCGTCAACCTCGCCGGCGCGCCGCCGGCGGACCCGGAGGCGGCGCTGACGCCGATCTCCGTCGCCGCGACGGGCGCCGCGCCGCCTGCGCCCGAGGCCGCGCTGACGACGCTCGCCGCCGCCTTCGCCCGCCACGCGGCGCGGTTCGAGGCCGACGGGTTCGGGCCGATCCGCGCGGCCTGGCTCGCGCGGGCGTTCCGCCTCGGCGAGCCGATCGAGGCGCGGCTGCCCGCAGAGACGGTGACCGGGCGCTTCGCCGATCTGGACGCGGACGGCGCGCTCGTTCTACACGTCGGCGATGCGGAGCGCCGCATTCCCGCGGCGGACGTTCATTTTCCCTCCGCCTGAGCCTCCGGAACGGAGCCGCCATGTTGCTCGCCATCGACGTCGGCAACACGAATTCGGTCTTCGCCGTTCACGACGGCAAGGGCTTCGTCGCCGAGTGGCGCTGCGCGACGGACGTCAAGCGGACGGCCGACGAGTATTTCGTCTGGCTCAACCAGCTGATGGCCCATCACGACGTCTCGCCGCGGATGATCGACGGCGTGGTCATCGCGGCGACCGCGGCGGGGACGCTGTTCAACCTTCGCGTCCTCGCGAGCCGCTATTTCGACCGCCGGCCGGTGGTCGTCGGCAAGCCAGAGACGCGCCTGCCGACGCCGCCGCGGGTGGAGCCCGGAACGCGCGTCGGCGCCGACCGGCTCGCCAACGCGGTCGCCGCGCACGCCACCTATGGCGGCGACGTGATCGTGGTGGATTTCGGCACCGCCACCAACATCGACGTGGTGGCCCCGGACGGGGCCTATGTCGGCGGCGTGATCGCGCCCGGCGTCAACCTCTCGCTCAAGGCGTTGGAGGACGCGGCGACCGCGCTGCCGGAGATCGACGTGACCAAGCCCGCCTCGGTGATCGGGACCAACACCATCGCCTGCATGCAGTCCGGCATCTACTGGGGCTACGTCGCCCTGGTGGAAGGGCTCTGCCGGCGCGTCGCCGACGAGGTCGGCCGCCCCCTCAAGGTCGTCGCCACCGGCGGCCTCTCCCCGCTTTTCGCGCGTGGAACCCAAGTGATCGACGAGGTCGACGCGACGCTGACGCTTCGCGGCCTGGTGGCGATCCACGCGCTCAACGAAGGAACCGAAACCCTTGTCACTTGACGATTCAGACCTCGTGTTCGTGCCGCTGGGCGGCGCCGGCCAGATCGGCATGAACATGTATCTCTACGGCCATGGCCGGGGCGCGAAGCGCCGCTGGATCATGGTGGATTGCGGCGTCTCCTTCGGAGACATGGAGACCAGCCCGGGGATCGAGCTGATGATGCCGGACCCGGCCTTCATCGCCGCGCGCAAGGACCAGCTCGTCGGCATCTTCCTGACGCATGCGCATGAGGACCATATCGGCGCGCTCGGGCGGCTCTGGCCGCGGCTTCAGGCGCCGGTCTACGCCCGGCCGTTCACGGCGCTGCACATCCGGCGCAAGTTCGAGGAGGCGGGACTCAGCCAGAAGCCGATCAAGGTGGTCGACGGGCTGGGGCCGGTGGAGGCGGGACCGTTCTCGGTCCGCTTCCAGCCGGTCACGCATTCGATCCCCGAGACCTCGGCCTTCGTCATCGACACGCCCGCGGGGCGCATCGTGCACACCGCCGACTTCAAGGTGGACGCCGATCCGCAGCTCGGCGCGCCGTTCGACCACGCCGCCTTCCAGCGGATCGGGGAGGAGGGCGTGCAGGCGCTGGTCTGCGATTCGACCAACGTGTTCCTTGAGGGGCGCGGCGGCTCGGAGGCCGAGGTGCTGGGCCCGCTCGCCGACGCCATCCGCTCCTGCAAGGGGGCGGTCGCCGCGACGACCTTCGCCTCCAACGTGGCGCGGCTGCGCGGGCTGGCCCAGGCGGCGAGCCAGTCGGGCCGCGCCGTTGTGCTGGTCGGACGCTCGATACAGCGCATGGTCGAGGCGGCGCAGGACACCGGGGATCTGCGCGACTTCCCCAGCACCATCGGCGAGGACGAGGCCAAGCGCGTCCCGGCCGAGCACCTGTTCTACCTCGTCACCGGCAGCCAGGGCGAGGCGCGCGCGGCGCTGGCGCGTATCGCGAGCGGGTCCCACCCGACCGTGCGGCTCGGGGAGGGAGATGCGGTGATCTTCTCCTCGAAGACCATTCCGGGCAACGAGGCCGGGGTCATCAAGGTCTGGAACCAGCTCTCCGAGCGCGGGGTCCGGGTGATCGACGAGGACTCGCCGGGACTGACCGGCCGGATCCACGTCTCGGGCCATGCGCGGCGGGCGGACATGGCGGATCTGTACGCCGCGCTGAAGCCCAGGATCTCGGTGCCCATGCATGGCGAGCATCGGCATCTGATGGAGCATGCGCGCTTCGTGCGGGACGAGCTGGGGGTGCCGTCGCTGCCGGCGCCGAACGGGACGGTCCTCGACATCTCGGGGGACCGGCCGGAGATCCTGGACGAGGTCGAGACGGGGCTGCTCTATCTCGACGGCGAGACGCTGATCGGCGCGCTCGACGGCGTGGTGCGGACCCGGCTGAGGCTGGCGCGGCAGGGGCTGGTGATCTGCTCGCTGGTCGTCGACGAGACCGGCGACCTGCTGGCGGATCCGGAGATCCGGGTCGTCGGCGGGCCGGAGACGTCGGAGGACTGGCCGAAGCCTCTGGAGGAGATGCTGTACGAGAGCGTCGACGACGCGATCGAGGGCCTGCCGCGCAAGAAGCGGTCCGACGCGGACATCGAGGACGCCGCGGCGCGGGCGATCCGGCGGATCGCCGGTCGGCGCTGGGGCAAGAAGCCGTCGGTCGAAGTGCTGATCACCCGGCTCGAGGACGAGTGAGGCGGGCGCGAGGCCTCCGTCGATCGCGGCGCGGCGACCTGCGCCGCGCGGGCGCCGCGATCGCTGCCTCAGGGCTCGGACGCGGCGCCGCCGCCTCCGGAACCGCGATCGTCGATCGTTCCGGCGATCGCGCGGATCGTATCGATCAGGAACCGGATCGTGAGCGCGCCGAAGCCGATCGGCAGCAGGCCGTAGGCGAAGACCAGCGGCGTGCCGAAGCTCGACGACACCCGCTCCTCGTAGATCCAGGTGCGCCTGCATGGCCTCGGTATCGGCGAAAGGCATGACAAGCCCGGCGGCCTTGCCCTTGGCGGGGCAGATCGCCCCGAAGAGGTACGCCCACATCGTGCGCTGGTCCTTCGCCGCCTTCGGCCGGGTCCCGCGACGGGCCCAACGGCGGGTGATCGGGTCCTTCCGGCCTATGCGCTCCTCGTCCCGCCACCACAGCTCGAGTTCGGTCCCGCAGTGGCGCGGCCGGGCCGAGAGCTTTCGGAAGCCCAGAGCGCGCAGCTCCCGCCCCAGCGTCTGACGGCTGATCGAGACGCCGAATTCCTCCCGGACCCACTGCACCGGATCGACCAGGCGCCAGCGCACCACGCCGTCCGGATGCGGCTTCGGGCCTTCGCCCACCGCCCGCGCCAGCGCCGCGCGCTGCACGTCCGTCAGGAGAGGCGTCTTCCCCGGCGCCTTTCGGTCGACCAATCCCGCCAGGCCCTCGGCGTCGGAGCGCACGACCCGGTCCCGGACGATCTGCAGGCCTACGCCGCCGATCCTCGCCGCCTCGCTCCGACCGCTGCCATCGCAGCTCGACGCCGAGCCCAGCCGCCGCCGCGTCTGCCTCGCGTCCCGGCTCGCCTTCGCCAGCGCCCTCAGAGCGTCCGCCCCGTCGTCCGCCCGCAGTGCGATGGCCGCTCCCATGGAGACCCTCCTGCGGCTCTCCATGGTGAATCATTCCGCCTCGGCGCCGTGAATCCCCTTTGTGAGTCGGAGGCATCGGGCGCTGGTATGATGCCGCCGCGCCTAACCGATGACCTTTCTGATCCACGGCTGGAGACAGAGAGATCGGATGCGGTCGGGATCGTCGGCGAAGGCGTTCCAGGCGTGG
>JAWLFJ010000244.1:0-2776 GCA_041685625.1 Paracoccaceae bacterium
GTACTCGTCGGGCTTGTGCGCCTGCCGGATCGAGCCCGGGCCGCAGACGACGCAGGCCATGCCGAGTTCGGCGAAGAGCCCGGCCTCGGTGCCGAAGGCGACGACGCCGGCCTCGTTCGCGCCGGTGAGCGCCGAGACGATGCGGCGCGCCTCGTTCTCCTCGGCGGGCTCGAGCCCGGCGACCTCCCCGACGACGCGGCGTCGGATCGCGGCGGCGGGGGAGACGGCGCGCATCGCCGGCAGCAGCGTCTCCTCGGCATAGGCGTCGATGGCGCGAAGCGCGGTCTCGGCGTCGGTCTCGACCACCGGCCGCATCTCCCAGTCGAGCTCGGCCGTGCCGGGGATGACGTTGTGCGCGACGCCGCCTTGGAGGCGGCCGATCTGGAGGGTGGTCCATGGCGGAACGAAGCGCGAACCCTCGGGCGCGGCGGCCTTCAGCGCCTCGGCGATCTCCATCAGGCGCGCGGCGTAGCGCACGGCGTATTCCACCGCGTTCACGCCGCGGTCCGGGGCCGAACCGTGGCCCTCGAGCCCGGCGAATTCGGTGGTGTATTCGCGGCAGCCCTTGTGCCCCTCGATCACCTGCATCGAGGTCGGCTCGCCGATGATCGCGGCCGCGGGGCGGATTCCCTCCCGGCGGAGATCCTCGACGAGCGTCCGGGCGCCGAGGCAGCCGACCTCCTCGTCATAGGTCAGTGCGACGTGGAGCGGGCGGGAGAGGCGGGCGGCGGCGAAGTCCGGCGCCGTCGCCAGGACGGCCGCGATGAAGCCCTTCATGTCGCAGGTTCCGCGGCCGAGCAGGCGATCCTCCTTCGCGGTGAGGGCGAAGGGCTCGACGCTCCAGTCCTGATCCTCCACCGGCACGACGTCCGAATGGCCCGATAGGACGAGGCCGCCGTCGCCTTGGGGCCCGAAGCTCGCGAAGAGGTTGGCCTTTCGGCCGCTCTCGTCCGTGGTGATGCGGGTGCGCGCCCCGAGGCGTCCGAGCCCGCCCGCGGCCCAGGAGATCAGCTCGAGGTTCGAGTCGGCGGATACGGTAGGGAAGGCGATCAGCTCGGCGAGCAGGCCCTCGGTCTCGGCGAGGCGGTCCATCGGCGGCTCCTGCGGGCGCTCGGGGAAGGGACCGAAGGCTAGGGGCGGGCGTGGCGCGCGGTCAACAGGGAGCGTGGCCGGGATGCGACGCATTCACGCGGACCGGCCCGGCGCCGTTGACCCGCGGACGCCGGCGGCCGTAGCGCGGTGCGGCGGGCCGCGTCGCCCGCATCTCCCGATCTCCGGCCGGTCTCGGGCCCGGCCCTTTTCCGTGGGAAGGCCGCGCCATGCTGACCAACGACACCCTCGCCGCGTGGGACAGGGAGAGCGTGTTCCACCCCTCCACCCATCTCGCCAGGCACGCACGGGGGGAGATGCCGTCGCGCATCATCACCGGCGGCGAAGGCTGCTGGATCGAGGACCGCGACGGCCGGCGCCTGCTGGACGGCTTCGCCGGCCTCTACTGCGTCAACGTCGGCTACGGGCGGCGCGAGATCGCGGACGCCATCGCCGCTCAGGCGCGCGAACTCGCCTATTACCACGCCTATGTCGGGCACGGGACCGAGGCGTCGATCACGCTCGCGCACATGATCCTCGAGCGGGCGCCCGCGGGGATGAGCAAGGTCTATTTCGGCCTCGGCGGCTCCGACGCCAACGAGACCAACGTGAAGCTGGTGCGCTACGTCAACAACGTCCTCGGGCGGCCGGAGAAGAAGAAGATCGTCAGCCGCTGGCGGGGTTATCACGGCTCCGGCCTCGTGACCGGCTCGCTGACCGGGCTGCACCTCTTCCACACGGCGTTCGACCTGCCGATGGAGGGGATCCTGCACACCGAGGCGCCGCATTGGCTCCGCCGGCCCGATCCGGCGATGAGCGAGCGCGCCTTCTCCGCCTTCTGCGCGGCCGAGCTTGACGCGCTGATCGAGCGGGAGGGGCCGGAGACGGTGGCCGCCTTCATCGCCGAGCCGGTGCTGGGCACGGGCGGCATCGTGCCGCCGCCCGAGGGCTACTGGGAGGCGATTCAGGCGGTGCTGGCCAAGCACGACGTGCTGCTGATCGCCGACGAGGTGGTGACGGGCTTCGGGCGGCTCGGCTCGATGTTCGGCTCGGACCACTACGGGTTGAAGCCGGACATCGTCACCATCGCCAAGGGCCTTACCTCGGCCTACGCGCCGCTCTCGGGCTCGATCGTCGGCGAGCGCGTGTGGAAGGCGCTGGAGGAGGGAACCGACGCCATGGGCCCGTTCGGGCACGGCTGGACCTATTCGGCGCATCCCATCGGCGCCGCGGCGGGGATCGCCAACCTGAAGCTGATCGACGAGCTCGGGCTGGTGGAGAACGCCGGGACCGTGGGCGCCCATCTGCTCGACGGCCTGCGCGGCGCCCTCGGCGGGCATCCGAACGTCGCCGAGATCCGGGGCGAGGGGATGCTTGCGGCGGTGGAACTGGCCGAGGATCCGGGCGCGGCCGAGGGGCCTCGCTTCTTTCCGGCGGAGAAGGGCGTCGGCGCCGCGGTGGTCGGCGCCATGCTGGAGGCGGGCGTGATCGCGCGGGCGATGCCGCAGGGCGACATCGTCGGCCTCGCCCCGCCGCTCTGTCTGGACCGGGAGGAGGCGGACCGGATCGTGGAGGCGACCGCTTCCGCCGTCGCCAAGGTGCTGGGCTGAGCGCCCGCGGCGCGGCGACGGGTCCGAAGGACCCCCGCCGCGCCGCCGGGCCCATGGCGGCGGCGCCCCCGCCAGGG
>JAWLFJ010000123.1:0-11373 GCA_041685625.1 Paracoccaceae bacterium
CCTCCGTCGCCACGGAGGCCGCGCTGAAGGTGCCGGGGGTGCTGAAGGTCGTGCCGCTGGAGACGAGCTTCGGCCGCGGCTTCGGCGTCGTCGCCGCGAACACCTGGGCCGCCTTCAAGGGGGCCGAGGCGCTGGAGATCGAGTGGGAGCCGGCGGACTATCCGGCCGACGACGCGGCGCAGGGCGCGGCGCTGGCAGAGGGGCTGGCCTCGGGCGAGGGCTTCGAGGCGATGGCGGAGGGCGACGCGCCCGCCTTCCTCGCCTCGGCCCCGGCCGACGAGGTGCTGGAACTGGACTACGAGGTCCCGTTCCTCGCCCACGCGACGATGGAGCCGATGAACGCCACCGCGCGCCTCGCCGGTCCGTCGCTGGAGGTCTGGACCGGGACGCAGGCGCCGGGCCTCGTCCGCTCGCTCTGCGCCGCCGCGGCGGGGCTCTCGGACGGCCGGGTGACGGTGCATCAGCGCATGATGGGCGGCGGCTTCGGCCGAAGGGCCGAGAGCGACGCCGCGGTCTATGCCGCGCTCCTGGCGCGGGAGACCGACGCGCGGCCGGTCAAGGTCACCTGGAGCCGCGAGGAGGACATGAGCCATGACGGTTATCGGCCCCGCGCCCGCGCCCGGATCCGGGCTCAGGCCCGGCCCGGAGAGGGGCTGGTGGCGCTGGATGTGCGGGTCGCGGCGCCGCCGCTGATCGCCTCGGTCATGGCGCGGCATTACCCGAGCCTGCCGGCCCCCTCCGCCGACGATCCGATGGTGGAGGGGCTGGTCGACCAGCCCTACGCCCATCCGAACTGGCGGGTGCGGGGCGTGCCGGTGGATCTCGGCGTGCCGGTCGGATTCTGGCGCTCGGTCGGGCATTCGCAGAACGCCTTCTTCCTCGAGACGGCGCTCGACGAGGTGGCGCACCGCGCCGGCGTCGATCCGGTGGCGATGCGGCTCCGCATGATGACCGGCGAGGCCTTCGCGCCGGCGCGCGGCGCGCTGGAGGCGGTGGCGGAGATGTCGGGCTGGGGCGAGGCCGCCGAGGGTCGCGCCAAGGGCGTCGCCTTCCATCTCAGTTTCGGCTGCTGGACCGCGATGGTCGCCGAGGTCGCGCGCCGCGACGGCGGCGTCGGGATCGAGAAGCTCTGGATCGCCGCCGACATGGGCCGCGCGCTCGACCCCCGCAACGTCGAGGCGCAGCTTTCGGGCGGCGCGGTCTTCGGGCTCTCCGCCGCGATGATGCAGGCGTCGAGCTTCGCGGACGGCGAGGTGCAGGAGCGCAACTTCGGCGGCTTCGACTCGGTGCGACTCGACCGCTGCCCCGAGATCGAGGTGCGCCTCCTGGAGACGGCGCCGCGCCTCGGCGGCGTGGGCGAGCCGGGCACGCCCCCCGTGGCGCCGGCGCTCGGCAACGCGCTCTTCGCCCTGACCGGGCAGCGGCTGCGCAGCCTGCCCTTCGGCCGCTCGGTCAGCTTCGTCTGACGGCGGAGGCGGGCGGGGCCAGCCCGCGCTCGAAGGCCAGCGCCGCGAGGGCGGTGGCGACCAGCAGCGCGGCCGAAAGCGCGAACGGCGCGGCCGGGTCGCCGGTGGCGTCCACCATCCAGCCGGCCAGCGGCGGACCGACGGTCATGAAGGCGTAGTAGACGGCGTAGAAGACGCCCATGCCGACGCTGCGGCTCTCCGGCCGGGTGGCGACGGCGGGCATCGCCATGATGCTGCCGGCCCCGATGCCGGCGACGGCGGCGACGAGGCCGAGGAAGAGCGGCGTCGTCGCGCCGGGCAGATCGAATGCCAGCGCCAGCGTCGCCGCCGTCCAGCCCGCGAGACAGAGCGCGAGGCAGCGCCCGCGCCCGCCGAGCGCGCGGGCGACCCAGCCGCCGAGCACCACCGAGACGATCGTCACCCAGCCGAAGACGCTGACCGCCGGGCCGGCCTCCGCCTCGGCCCAGCCGCGGGCGGCGAAGAGGGCCGGCCCGAAGCCGAGGAAGAGGATCAGCGGCACGTTGTAGAGACCCCAGACCGAGCCCGCGAGGAGGACGCCGGCGAGTTCGGCCCGCGTCAGGCGGGCGCGGGGCGGCGGCGGGCCGCCCGCACGGGGCGGTGCGACGGCCGCGACGAGCCCCGCGGCGGCGAGCGCGAGCGCCGCGACCCCCGCCAGCGCGGCGCCGGGGCCGAAGGCGGCGGCCGCGGGCGGCAGGGCCAGCAGCGCGAGGGCGAGGCCGACCGGCCAGCTCGAGACGAAGACGCCCATCGCGACGGGCAGATCCTCCGCCGCGAAGCGGTCGGCGACCATCTTGGTGAGCATGACGTTGAGCGCGACGCCCCCGGCCCCGAGGACGAGGCGCGCGGCGAACAGCGCCTCGAACTCGGCCAGCGCCGCGATCGCGGCGCCGGAGACGGCCATCGTCAGCAGGCCCGCGACGGCGACCCGCCCCTCGCCGAAGCGCGCGCCGAGCCAGCCGCCGGCGAGCGCGGCGGCGATCCCCGGCAGCATGAAGGCGCCCATCAGCGAGCCGATCTCCGCCCAGCCCATGCCGGAGCGGGCCATCAGGTCGGGGGCCAGCGCGGCGATCGACTGGAAGGCGACGCCCATGGCGAGGCGCGCGGCGGTCAGCGCGCCGAGCGCGATCCAGCGGTTGCGCATCCCCGTCTCCCCCGCGATCCGCGTCCCGGCCGCATTTTGACCTTGCGTCAACCGCACCGAGGCGATCAAGGGCGTCGCGTTCAGGCGGGAACCGCGGGGCGCGCGAGGCGGAAGCCGGCGTAGAGGGGCAGGGCGAGGACGAGCATGGCTGCGGCGGCGAGGATCGGGGCCTCGGGCGCGCCGGTCGCCTCGCGCAGCCAGCCGGCGAGCGCCGGGCCGCCGCCGAAGACGGCGTAGTAGAGCGCGAAGAACACCCCCATCGCCAGCGCCCGCGCCTCGGGTCGCGCGATGCGGCCGGTGAGCGCGAGGATCGGCCCCGCCGCGGGGCCGAAGGCGAGGCCGATCAGGATCAGGAGGGCGGGCGTCGCGGCCCCTGTCTCGGCCGTCGCGAGGACGGCGAGGCCGGCGGCGGTGACGCCGAGCGAAAGGCCGGTCACGAGGTCCGGCCGGCCGCTGCGCGCCGCGGTCCAGCCGCCGAGCGCGATGGTGGCGAGGCAGGCCCAGCTGACGGTGGAGATCGCCGCCGCCGCCGCCACGGGGTCGCGCCCGCGCGCGGCGAGAAGGTCGGCGCCGAAGGCGAGCACCGAGACGAGGGCGGCGTTGTAGAGCCCCCAGACGAGGCCGGCGAGCAGCGTCAGCGCCACCTCGCGCCCCGAAAGTCCCCCTTCGAGGCGGCCGGGCGGGGCCGCGTCCGGCGGCGCGCGCCAGGCGACGGCGAGCATCGCCGCGGCGAGCAGGCCGAGCGCGGCGTTGCCGGCGAAGGCGGCGCGCCAGCCGATCGCCTCGCCCGCCTGGGGCAGCGCCACCAGAGCCAGCGCGATGCCGAGCGGCCAGGACGAGGAGAGCACGCCCATCGCCGTCGGCAGGTCGCGGCCGGGGAACCAGTCGGCCGCCATCTTGGTGAGCATCACGTTGAGCGCCACCGCCCCGACGCCGACGCCGAGCCGGGCGGCGAGCAGCGCCGGGAACCCGGCCGCCGCGGCCATCGCCAGCCCCGAGACGCCCATGATCACGAGGCCGGCGCCGCCCACGCGCCCGCCCCCGACGCGCGCCCCGAGCCAGCCGCCGGCGAGCGCGGCCACGACCCCCGGCGCCATGAAGGCGCCGACCAGCACGCCGACCTCGCCCCAGCCGAGGCCCGCGGCCGCCATCATCGGCGGCGCCAGCGCCGCGACCGACTGGAATGCGAGCGCCATGGCGACGCGCGCCAGCGTCAGGGCCGCGAGGATCCGCCAGCGCTCCGCCATCTCCGCCCCTCCCGCCCCGATGCGGGCGCGAGCATGGCGCGCCCCGCCGCTGGAGGCGAGGGCGCGCGCGACCCGCCGCCGCGCACCGCTCGCGGCTTCGCGAATTGATCCGCATGCGACGGCGCCCCATTGTAAGGGTCGCTGGACACGGGAGCCGCCGATGATCGCCGAACTCGGGCATTTCGCCATCGTTCTCGCCCTGATGGTATCGCTCGCCCAGACGGTGGCGCCGCTGGTCGGCGCGCAGAAGGGCTGGGCCGATTGGATGCGGGTCGCGACGCCCGCCGCGAGCCTCGCCTTCGGGCTGTCGGCGATCAGCTTCGCCGCGCTGACCTACAGCTTCGTGGTCTCCGACTTCTCGGTGGAGCTGGTGGCGGCGAACTCCCACTCGCTGAAGCCGATGATCTACAAGGTCTCCGGCGTCTGGGGGAATCACGAGGGTTCGCTGCTGCTCTGGGTGCTGATCCTGACGCTGTTCGGCGCGCTGATCGCCTGGCTCGGCGACAACCTGCCGGAGGCGCTGAAGGCGCGCACGCTGGCGGTGCAGGGGGCGATCGGCGTCGCCTTCCTCTCGTTCATGCTGTTCACCTCCAACCCCTTCGCCCGGCTGGAGAATCCGCCGCCCGACGGCAACGACCTGAACCCGCTGCTGCAGGACATCGGCCTCGCGCTGCATCCGCCGTTCCTCTATCTCGGCTATGTCGGGCTCTCGACCGCGTTCTCCTTCGCCGTCGCGGCGCTGATCGAGGGGCGGGTGGACGCCGCCTGGGCGCGCTGGGTGCGGCCCTGGGCGCTGGTCGCGTGGATGTTCCTGACCGTCGGGATCGCGCTCGGCTCCTACTGGGCCTACTACGAGCTCGGCTGGGGCGGCTGGTGGTTCTGGGACCCGGTGGAGAACGCCTCCTTCATGCCGTGGCTCGCGGCGGCGGCGCTGCTGCACTGCGCCATCGTGGTCGAGAAGCGCGACACGCTGAAGAGCTGGACCATCCTGCTCGCCATCATCGCCTTCTCGCTCTCGCTGCTCGGCACCTTCATCGTGCGGTCGGGCCTTCTGACCTCGGTCCACGCCTTCGCCTCGGACCCGACGCGCGGCGTCTACATCCTGATGATGCTGGTCGTCGCCATCGGCGGGGCCTTCGCGCTCTTCGCGTGGCGGGCGCCGAAGCTGGCGCCGGGGGGCGTGTTCTCCTTCGTGAGCCGGGAGAGCGCGCTGGTGGCGAACAATCTCCTGCTCTCCGTCGCCTGCGCGGTGGTGATGCTCGGCACGCTGATGCCGCTGTTCCGGGAGGCGTGGGACGGCGAGATGATCTCGGTCGGCGCGCCGTTCTTCGACATGGTGTTCACGCCCTTCATGGTGGCGCTGGCGCTGATCCTGCCGATCGGCGCGGCGCTGCCGTGGAAGCGCGGCAGGCTCGGCCGGGCCTTCGCGATGATGTGGCCGGCGGCGGCGCTGGCCTTCGCCGTCGGCGCGCTGATCTGGGCGATGCAGACCGGGCGCAGCGGGCTCGCCCCCATCGGCATCGCGCTCTCCGTCTGGCTGGTGGCCGGGCCGCTGCTGGAACTGGCCGAACGCGCCAAGGTCGGGCGCGTGCCGGCCGAGGAGTGGCGCCGGCGCCTCGCCAACCTGCCGCGCGCGGACTGGGGCAAGACCGTGGCCCATGCCGGGCTGGGCCTGACCTTCTTCGGCATCGCCGCCCTGACGGCGTGGGAGACCGAGGCGGTCCGCGCCGTGAAGCCGGGGGACGTGGTGGAGACCGGCGGCTACGCCTTCCGCTTCGAAGGCGTGGAGAGTCTGCGCGGGCCGAACTACAGCGCCGACCGCGGGACCTTCACGGCCCTTAAGGACGGCAAGGAGATCGCGGTGATGCACCCGGAGAAGCGATTCTACCCGGTGCAGCGGATGCCGACGACGGAGGCCGCGATCGATTCCGGCCTGACGCGCGACCTCTACATCGCCCTGGGCGACCGGCAGGAGACGGACGCCGAGGCCTGGGCGGTGCGGGTCTACGTCAAGCCCTTCGCCAACTGGATCTGGATCGGCTCTCTGGTGATGGCGGGGGGCGGCATCCTCAGCCTGACCGACCGGCGCTACCGCGTGGGCGCCGCCGGACGGCGGCGTGCGCCGGAGAGCCCGGCCGGCGCGGTGCCGGCGGAATGACCCGGATGCGCTTCGGCGTCACGGCGCTGGCCGCGGCCCTCGCCTTCGCCGCGCCGTCGGAGGCGCCCGCCTTGGAGCCCGACGAGGTGCTGGACGACCCGGCGCTCGAGGCCCGAGCGCGGGACCTCTCGGGCGAGCTCCGTTGCCTCGTCTGCCGAAACGAGAGCATCGACGATTCCAACGCGGAGTTGGCGCGGGATCTGCGGCTTCTGGTGCGCGAGCGTCTCGAGGCGGGCGATTCCGACCCCGAGGTGCTGGCCTATCTCGTCGACCGCTACGGGGAATACGTGCTGCTCCGGCCGACCTTCTCGGCCGGCAACCTCGTGCTCTGGCTCGGGGGGCCGGCGCTGCTGCTGCTGGGGGGCGTCGCCTCCTTCCTGTACGTGCGCCGGGCCCGGCCTGACGCGGTGGCCCGCTCGGCGCCGCTCGATCCGGAGGAACAGGCGCGGATCGACGCGCTGCTGGCCGAGGACGGCGCGGAGGAGGGCGGGCGCAGCTGAGCGTCGCCGGCCGGGGGGCGGCGACCGGAGGCCGCGCTTGCCTCCGGCGTCGCGGCGCGCAAAGTCCTCGCGCGGTGCGCGCCTCCCGCGGGGGTCGCGGCGCCCAGAGGCGAGGAGGCCGCGTCATGCGCTACCGCACCCTGCAATACGGCGTGGAGGACGGCGTCGTGACCGTCGCCCTCGCGCGGCCCGAGGTCTCCAACGCCCTCGACGCGCAGATGAAGTCTGACGTCGTGCACGCCCTCGGCCGGGCGGCGGCGGACGGACGGGCGGTGGTGCTGACCGGCCTCGGCCCGGCCTTCTGCGCGGGGCAGGACCTCGGCGACGCGCCGAACCTGCGGGACGTCGATCTCGGCCGGGCGCAGCGCGAGGAGACGGGGCCGCTGCTCTCGGCCCTCGCGGACTGCGCGGTCCCGGTTCTGGCGGCGGTCAACGGCCCGGCGGCGGGGGCGGGCCTCGCGCTCGCGCTGGCGGCGGACGTGGCGGTGGCGGCGGAGTCCGTCGCCTTCTCGCTGCCCAACGCGCGGATCGGGCTGCCGCCGGACAGCGGGCTGTCGTGGCTGCTGACGCGGGCGGCGGGGCCGGCGCGGGCGCGCGGCATGGCCTTGCTGGCGGGCCCCGTGGACGCGCGCACCGCCGCCGCCTGGGGCCTGATCTGGGAGGCCGTGCCCGACGCCCGCTTCGCCGAGACGGTGGCCGCGCGCGCCCGGACGCTGGCCGACGGCCCGACGGCGGCCCTCGTCGCCGCGCGCGGACTGCTGCGCGAGGCGGCGGCGCGCGACTTCGCGGCGCAGGTGGAGGCGGAGGCCGAGGCGGCGGCCGAGGCAGGACGCGGGGCCGACTTCCTCGAAGGCGTGATGGCCCGCGCCGAGGGGCGCCCGCCGCGCTTCGCCGGGCGTTGAGCGCGTGCCGGACGACGCGGCCCCCGGCGGCTCCGTCCGCGGCGCTGCGCACGTTGACCGCCCCTCGCCCGGACGCGACACTCGCGCCATGACCGCCGATGACATGTGGGACCCCTTCGCGGGCCGCCTGACCCGCGCGCCGCTGGCGCACGACCCCGTGGCGGGCGCCGAGGCCTGGGCCCGCCTCGAGGGGGCGGTCGCCGGCGACCTGCGCGCCCTGGTGGAGGGCGCGGCGGGCTCCGCCCCGTTCCTCGCCGATGCGCTCGCGGCGGAGGCCGACTGGACGGCGGACGCGCTCGCGGGCCCGCCGGAGGCCGCGATGGCGGCGCTGCTGAAGGATGTCGACGCCGCGGCGGCGGCCGATCTCGGCGAGCGGGGGCGCCTGCTGCGCCGGGCCAAGCGGCGCGCGGCGCTGCTGATCGCGCTCGCCGATCTCGGCGGCGTCTGGACGCTGGAGGAGGTGACCGGCGCCCTCTCCGACCTCGCCGACGCCGCCGTCGAGGCCGCGCTGCGCGCGCCCCTGGCCGAGGACATCGCCAAGGGCCGACTGCCGGGGGACGAGGGCGACCCGATCGCCTCCACCGGCCTCGTCGCCTTCGCCATGGGCAAGGGCGGCGCGCGGGAGCTGAACTATTCCTCCGACATCGACCTGATCCTGCTGTTCGACGAGAGCGGCCTCGGCGAGGAGGAGCGCGGCGAGGTGCGCGCCCGCCTCGTCTCGATCTGCCGCGGCGCGACGCAGCTCCTCTCCAAGCCCACCGCGCACGGCTACGTCTTCCGGGTCGACCTGCGCCTGCGCCCCGACCCCTCGGTGACGCCGATCGTGCTCTCGATGGCGGCGGCGGAGCGCTATTACGAGAGCCTCGGGCGCACCTGGGAGCGGGCGGCCTGGATCAAGGCGCGGCCCGCGGTCGGGGACCTCGGGGCGGGCGAGGCGTTCCTCGAGCGGATGCGCCCCTTCGTCTGGCGCCGGCACCTCGACTTCGCCGCGATCCGCGACGCCCACGACATCCGCGAGCGCATCCGCGCCCATCGCGGCGGCGGCGGGCCGATCGAGGCGCCGGGCCACGACGTGAAGCTCGGCCGCGGCGGCATCCGGGAGATCGAGTTCTTCGTGCAGACGCGCCAGCTCATCACCGGCGGCCGCGATCCGGGCCTGCGCCTGCGCGCCACGCGCCCGGCGCTCGCCGCGCTGACCAAGGCGGGCTGGGTGCCGGAGAACGTGGCGGAGAGCCTCGACGCCGCCTATCTCGCGCACCGCGAGCTCGAGCACCGCCTGCAGATGATCGAGGACCGCCAGACCCACGCCATGCCGACCGCGCCCGAGGCGCGCGACCGGGTCGCCGCGCTCTCGGGCCGGGGCGACCGCGAGGCCTTCGAGGCCGAACTCGTCGGTCGTCTGACCGCCGTCGCCGCGGTGGCGGAGCGATTCTTCACCCCCGGCGGCAAGCCGGACGCGGCCGAAGCCGAGGCGCCGACCCTCGAAGCCCGCGGCTTCCGAAGGCCCGAGGCGGCGGAGGAACGCCTCGTCCGCTGGCGCGCCGGCGAGATCCCCGCGACGCGGGCCGAACGCGCGCGCGCCATGTTGGGGGGGCTGGAGCCGCTCATCCTCGAGGCGCTCTCCCACGCCGCCTCGCCCGACGACGCGCTGGCCGAGTTCGACCGCTTCCTCTCGGGCCTGCCGGCGGGCGTGCAGATCCTCTCGCTGTTCGAGGCCAATCCCAAGCTGCTCGACCTCGTGGCCGAGATCTGCGCCGCCGCGCCGCGGCTCGCCGCGCATCTCGGCCGCCGTCCGGCGGTGGTGGACGCGATCCTCGCCACCGACTTCTTCGAGCCGTTGCCGGACGCCGAGGCGCTGGAGGCGGATCTCCGCGACTGGATGGCGCGCGAGGACGACTACGAGCGCAAGCTCGACGCCGCGCGGCGCTGGGCGCGGGAGATGCGCTTCCGCGTCGGCGTGCAGGTGCTGCGGGGCCTCGCCGACGCCCGCCAGGCCGGGCGCGACTTCACCGGCGTCGCCGAGGCGTGCCTGCGCGCGCTCCTGCCCGAGGTGGAGGCCGAGGTCGCCCGGCGCTACGGCCCCCCGCCGGGACGCGGCGCCGCGGTGCTCGCGCTCGGCAAGATGGGCGGGCGGGAGATGACCTCGACCTCGGATCTCGACCTGATCCTGCTCTACGACGCGGCGGGGGAGGAGGCTTCGGCGGGGCCGAAGCCGCTCGCCCCGCCGGCCTATTACGCCCGCTTCACGCAGGCGCTGGTCGGCGCGCTTTCGGCCCAGACGGCGGAGGGGCCGCTCTACGAGATCGACATGCGTCTGCGCCCTTCGGGCCGGCAGGGGACGGTGGCGACCTCGCTCTCGGGCTTTCGGAGCTATCAGCGCGACCAGGCCTGGACCTGGGAGCGTCTCGCGCTGACCCGGGCGCGGGCGGTGGCGGGACGCGCGGACCTTCGCGAGGACGCCGACGCCGCGGTGGCCGAGGCGCTGCGTCTGCCGGCGGAGCCGGACGCACTCCGCCGCGACGTGGCGCGGATGCGCAGCCGGGTGGCCGAGGCCAACCAGGCGGCGCGGGACGACCCTTGGGAGCTGAAGCATGCGCGCGGCGGGCTGATGGACGTGGAGTTCGTCGCCCAGCTCGGCGCGCTTCAGGCCGCGGCGGCGGGGGAGACGCGGGTGCCCCTCGGCGGCGCCGCCGCGCCGGCGCTCCTCGCCGCGTTGCGCGAGGCCGGGCGCCTCGACGCCGGCGAGGCGGAGATCCTCTCGGAGGCGCACGCGCTGCAGACCCGCATCCAGCAGGTGGCGCGGGTCGCGCATGAGGGCCCGCTCCGGCCGGAGGAGGCCGGGCCCGGCTTTCTCGCCGCGCTCTGCCGGGCGACGGGCTGCGAGACGCTGGACGACCTCTCGGCCCGGCTCGCCGCCGCGCAGTCGGCCGCGGCGGAGATCGTGGAGGCGCGCCTCGGCGCCCCGGAGGCGGGCTCGTGAGCGGTCGGCTGCCGATCGTCTGGCATCCGGACTACGTGGCCCCGCTGCGCCCGGGCCACCCCTTCCCCATGTCGAAATACGGCTATCTGCGCGAGGCGCTGAAGGCGCGCGGGCTGATGGAGGGCTGGCTGGCGCCGGCCCCGCTCTCGGCGCTGCAGATCGCCGGGGCGCACGACATCTCCTATGTCGAGCGGGTGATCGCGGGCACGCTGGCGAAGGACGAGACCCGGCGCATCGGCCTGCCGGCGACGGAGGCCGTCTCGCGCCGCGCGCGCCTCTCCTCGGCCGGCACGCTGCTCGCGGCGCGCATCTCTCTCGAGCGCGGGCTGTCGGTGAACATGGCCGGCGGCTCCCACCATGCGGCGGCGGACTACGGCTCCGGCTACTGCGTGTTCAACGACGTGGCGGTGGCGGCGCGGACGCTGCTGGACGAGGGGCTGGTCGGCCGCGTCCTCGTGGTCGACTGCGACGTGCACCAGGGTGACGGCACCGCGCGGATCTTCGCGGACGATCCGCGGGTCTTCACCCTGTCGCTGCACGCGGCGAAGAACTTCCCGGCGAGAAAGGCGGTCTCCGACATGGACGTGGCGCTCGCCGACGGCGCCGAGGACGCGGACTACCTCGCCCGCCTCGACGACGCGCTGGGCGAGGCCTTGGAACGGGCGCGCCCGGATCTCGTCTTCTACAACGCCGGAGTGGATCCGTGGGAAGGGGACAGGCTCGGGCGTCTCGCGCTGAGCCTCGGCGGTCTGCGCCGGCGCGACCGAAAGGTGCTTGCGACGGCGCGGGCGGCGGGCCTGCCGCTGGCCGCGGCGCTCGGCGGCGGCTATTCGAGGGATCCGGCCGAACTCGCGGCTCGGCACGCGATCCTGTTCGAGGAGGCCGCCGCCCTCGCCGCCTGCGGCGGCGGGGGCGGGGGCGGCCGGGCCGCGGCGCGCCCCCGGCGGGAGGGGCGGGC
>JAWLFJ010000024.1:0-34278 GCA_041685625.1 Paracoccaceae bacterium
GCGGCGGAGCGGCTCGACGCCCTCTCCGCCGCCCTCGCCGCCGGCGCGGCGAGGGCGCTCGCAGGCCGTCCGGCGGAGCCGCCGGCCCGATGGGTCGGAGCCGGCGGCGCGCTCGTCGCGACCCTCCTCGCTGCGGGCCTCGCCGTGCTGACCTAGATCGCGATTCCGCGCGACCGGCGGCCGCGGATGCAGACCCCGCCCGGCGTGCTCCGGAAGCCGACGAAGCGGCTCGATGCAGCCACTCGGGATCCGCTCTTGATGGACGCCGAGACGCGGCGTGGCGACCGCCCGCGTCGGCGCGACGTCACGGGGAGGCCGCCAACGACCGACGCAACGACCAGAGCCGGCGCTCTGGAACGCGATCGAGATCGCAGGACGTCGACGACTCCTACCGTCTTCGGCTCGCCCCGCTCGGCGGCGGCCGGGCGGTGAGGTTCGCCAGCGTCGGTTTCGTTTCGGCGCGAGCCAGCCCGATGGTGCGGATGAGGAGCCCGAAGCGGGTCTTCCGATGAGCGAAGACGTGCTCCACCGCGGCGCGGATGGCGGATTTCTTCGCGTTGGCCCGCGCCACGTTCCGGGGCATCGGCCGGCCCGCCGGCTTGCGGCGGTGGATGCGGCTGGTCAGCATCCGATCCGCGAGCCATCGCTCGTTGCGCTGCGAGCGGCAGGCCGTGTCGGCCCAGGCCTCGGAGCCGGTGTTCTCCGGGCTGACCAGCCGCCTGAGCTGGCGGCCGTCGGCGGCCGAGGCCGCGGTGACCGCGCTCTCGCGGATGAAGCCGAAGCGCCGGTCGATGCTGACGTGACTTTTGCAGCCGAACACCGGCACGGCGATCATCGGCAGGGGCGTGCCGTCCGGGCGGTATCTCACCTTGCCGCCGATCTTCAGCGTCCAGCGCGCGTCGGTGTCCTTCCGGGCGGCCTTGTTCGGCGCGTCGGGCCAGATCTCCGCCGCAGATTTGCCGTCCTTGATCGCCGCCTTCTCGTCTTCGGTGTTGCGCTGCTTGGGGGCCGGCACGAGCGAGGCGTCGATGATCTGCCCGCCGATGGGGACGTACCCCCTCTTCTTCAGCTGCCAGTCGAACGCCTTCATCACCCGCTTCAGCGTCCCGGTCTCGGTCAGCCGGTTGCGGAAGTGGCGGATGGTGTTCTCGTCCGGCGTCGGCGCCCCGAGGTCGAAGCCGAGGAACCGCATCCACGACAGTCGGTCGCGGATCATGAACTCCATTCGGGCGTCCGAGAGGTCGTGCTGGGCCTGCAGGATCAGCGCCTTGAACATCGAGACCGGGTCGAACGGTGGCCGTCCGCCCTTGGCGCCGTCGCCGTAGCCGAGGCCTCGACCAGCCAGGGCCGGAAGAACGCGAAGTCCACCGTGGCGTCCAGCACCTCCAGCGGGTCGCCGTGCCGGCTCGGCCGCTCCAGGTGTTCCGTCAGCCCGAACAGTCCCGATCGCTGCATGCCGCGCCCTCCCGATCCGCCTCGGGCGAGTGGATCAGAAAGCCGTGCCCTCGGGTAGGTTTTTGCGGGTGTCCAGCTGGTGACCTCGCCGGACCGATGCCGGTGCGGGCGACGCCGTCGCCCGTCCGCCGGACGCGATCCTCCCCCGCGATCGTTCCCTCCGCGACCGGCTCCGGCGGATCGAACCCGCCCGGCCGAGCCGGCCCCCGCCCTGCCCAGCCGGTCGAACGCTGACGGGGCGGCTCGCCTCAGCGGTCGCCGCGCGAGGTCTCGAGCAGGAGAAGGCTCCGGGCGGGCAGCGTCAGGGTCCCGCCGTCGATCTCAGGCCCGCCCGTCGGGCGCGCGAGCGATCGGGCGGTGTCGACGAGCGGCGTCCATCGCCTGGCCGCGCCGCCGGGCAGCGTGAAGTCGAGATCGTCGTCGCCGGCGTTCAGCGAGATCAGCAGGAACGTGCCGTCCTCGTGCATGAGCAGACCCGTCGCGCGGTTCTCGGGGTCGGTCCAGTCGTCTTCGTGCATGGGGCCGCCCTCCGGCCTCAGCCAGCGGGCGAAACGGCGGTCGCGCAGATCCGCGCCGGCGTGCAGGAAGCGGTCGGCGCGAAACAGCCCGCGCGTCTTGCGGATGCGGATCAGACCGCGCACGAAGTCCTCGAAGTCGCGCTGGCGGGCGTCGGTCTCCCAGTCGAACCAGTTGATCTCGCCCGGCTGGCAGTAGGCGTTGTTGTTGCCGCCCTGGCTGCGGCCGCGCTCGTCGCCCATCAGGATCATCGGCGTGCCCTGGCTGAGCAGGAGCATCGCCATGAGGTTGCGCCGCTGCCGGTCGCGCAACGCCATTATGGCGGGGTCGTCGGTCGGCCCCTCCACGCCGTGGTTCCGGCTGAGATTGTGCGAGTGGCCGTCACGGTTGTCCTCGCCGTTCGCCTCGTTGTGCTTTTCGTCGTAGGAGACGAGATCCATCAGCGTGAAGCCGTCATGGGCGGTGACGAAGTTCACCGTCGCCCAAGGACGCCGTCCGCCGTGGCCGAAGGTCTCGGCCGAGCCGAGCAGGCCGCTCGCGATCTCGCCGAGGCGGCCCGGATCGCCCCGCCAGTAGGCGCGCGCGCTGTCGCGGTAGCGGTCGTTCCACTCCGCCCAGCCCGGCGGGAAGTTGCCGAGCTGGTAGCCTCCCGGCCCGACGTCCCAGGGCTCGGCGATCAACTTGACGGAGGCGAGCACCGGATCCTGGCGCACCGCCTCGAGGAAGATCGCGTTCTCGGAGTAGTGCTCGCCGTCCCGCCCGAGCGTGGTGGCGAGGTCGAAGCGGAAGCCGTCGACATGGCACTCCTGGACCCAGTAGCGCAGGGAATCCATCACCATCTGCAGCACCCGGCTGTTGCGCAGGTCGAGCGAGTTGCCGGTGCCGGTCGTGTCGAAACAGTAGCGCGGGTCCTCGGCCAGCCTGTAGTAGCTCGCGTTGTCGATGCCGCGGAAGCTGAGCGTCGGGCCCAGCTGGCTGCCCTCGGCGGTGTGGTTGTAGACCACGTCGAGGATCACCTCGATGCCCGCCTCGTGCAGACGCCGGACCATCAGCTTGAACTCGTGCAGGTCCCCTCCCGGCGTCAGGTAGCGCGGCGCGGGGGCGAAGAAGCCGATGGTGGAATATCCCCACCAGTTCACCAGACCCTGATCGGTCAGATAGCCCTCGTCGTAGAAGGCCTGCACCGGAAGAAGCTCCACCGAGGTGACGCCGAGGCGGCCCAGATGCTCGAGCACGCGGGGATCGGCTAGTCCCTCGAAGGTGCCCCGCAGCCGCTCCCGGATGCCGGCGTGGCCCATCGTCAGGCCGCCGACATGGGCCTCGTAGACGATCGTGCGCGCGAACGGCACGGCGGGCGCAACGTCGCCGCCCCAGGTGTGGGCCGTGTCGACCACCTCGCATTTCGGCATCACGAAGGCGCTGTCGCGCCGATCGAAGGAGAGGTCGCCCGCCGAATGTCCCATCCGGTATCCGAACAGCGCGTCATGCCAGCGCATGTTGCCCCGGTGCTGCAGCGCGTAGGGATCGAGCAGCAGCTTGTTGGGGTTGAAGCGGTGACCCTCCCGCGGCGCGTAGGGGCCGTGCACCCGATAGCCGTAGAGCTGCCCGGGGCGCACGTCGGGCAGATAGCCGTGCCAGACCTGATGAGTGAATTCGGGCAGCGCGATGCGCTCGAGCTCCCGCCGTCCCCGCGGGTCGAAGAGGCATAGCTCGACCTTCTCGGCATGAGCCGAGAACAGCGCGAAATTCGTGCCCGACCCGTCCCAGGTGGCGCCGAGCGGAACGTCCGAGCCCGCCTTTAGCGCCCGGCCCGTCTTGACCGCGGGAGACCTCATGCCCTCAGTCCGGCGTCAGGAACAGCGTCGAGAGCGGCGGCAGCGTCAGCGCGGCCGAGGCCGGAAGGCCGTGCATCGGCGCCTCGGTCGCCTGCAGGCGGCCGTTGCGCGCGCCCGTGCCGCCGTAGTCCTCGGCGTCGGAGTTCAGCGCCTCGCGCCACGCCCCGGCCTGCGGCAGGCCGATGCGGTATCCCTCGCGCAGCACGGGAGCCATGTTGGCGACCACCGCGACGGGCGGCGCGCCGTCGTCCGACAGGCGCAGGAACGAGAGGACGTTGTTATCGGCGTCGCCCCCCTCGATCCAGCGGAAGCCCTCGGGCGCGCAGTCCAGCCGGTGAAGGGCGGCCTCGGCGCGGTAGAGGGCGTTCAGATCGCGGACCAGCCGGCGCAGGCCCTCATGGGCGGGATCCTCGAGCAGGTGCCAGTCGAGCGACCTGTCGTGGTTCCACTCGCGCTCCTGGCCGAACTCGCCCCCCATGAAGAGCAGCTTCTTGCCCGGATGGCCCCACATGAAGCCCAGATAGGCACGCAGATTGGCGAACTTCGCCCAGCGGTCGCCCGGCATCTTGCCCAAGAGAGAGCCCTTGCCGTGCACGACCTCGTCGTGACTGAGCGGCAGCACGAAGTTCTCCGAGAAGGCGTAGACCAGCCCGAAGGTCATCTCCCCGTGACGGTATTTGCGGTGGACGGGGTCCTCGCGCATGTAGGCGAGGGTGTCGTGCATCCAGCCCATGTTCCACTTGAAGTCGAAGCCGAGGCCGCCTTCGGCCGCCGGCCGGCTGACGCCCGGCCAGGCGGTGCTCTCCTCGGCGATCGTCAGGCTGCCCGGGGCGTAGGCGCGCGCGGCCTCGTTCACGCGGGTCAGGAAGTCGATCGCGTCGAGATTCTCCCGCCCGCCGTAGCGGTTGGGCACCCAGTCGCCCGGCTCGCGCGAATAGTCGAGATAAAGCATCGAGGCCACGGCGTCGACGCGCAGCGCGTCGACATGCAGCTCCTTCAGCCAATAGAGCGCCGAGGCCCGCAGGAAGTTCGCCACCTCGTGCCGACCGAAATTGTAGATCAGCGTGTTCCAGTCGCGGTGGAAGCCCTGTCGCGGGTCCGCATGCTCGTAGAGCGCGGTGCCGTCGAACTCGGCGAGCCCGTGCGCGTCGTTGGGGAAATGGGCCGGCACCCAATCGAGGATGACGCCGATGCCGGCGCCGTGCAGGCGATCGACGAGCGCGGCGAAGTCCTCCGGCGACCCGAAGCGCGAGGTCGGCGCGAAAAGTCCCACCGGCTGATAGCCCCAGGAGCCCGTGAACGGGTGCTCGGAGAGCGGCAGAAACTCCACATGGGTGAAGCCCATCTCCGTCACGTAGTCGACGAGCTGCTCGGCGAGCGTCAGGTAGTCGAGCGTCTCGCCCCCGAGGCCGCGCCGCCAGCTGCCGAGATGGACCTCGTAGATCGAGATCGGCGCGGCGCGGGCGTCGGTCGCGCGCGCCGCCATCCAGCCGTCGTCGGTCCATTCGTGGCGGACCACGCCGTGCACGACCGAGGAGGTGCCGGTCGGCGGAGCGCCGGCGAAGGCCACCGGATCGGCCTTGAGCGGCTGGAGCCGGCCGTATGCGCCGAGGATCTCGTAATTGTAGATCTCTCCCTCCTCGATGCCGGGCAGGAAGATCTCCCACACGCCCGTCGCGCCGCGCCGGCGCATGGCGTGGCGCCGCCCGTCCCAGGCGTCGAAGGGGCCGACCACCGAGACCCGGCGCGCGTTCGGCGCCCAGACCGCGAAGGCGACGCCCTCGACCCCCTCATGGACGATCGGGTGGGCGCCGAGCCTTCGGTAGAGCTCTTCGTGCCGCCCTTCGCCCAGCAGATGTTCGTCGATCTCTCCGAGGACGGGGCCGAAGGCGTAGGGGTCGTGCATCTCCCATTCGCGGCCGACCGCGTCGCGGCAGCGCAGGCGATAGGCGAAGGGCTCGTCACGGCCGGGCGCCACCCCGTGAAAGAAGCCCTCCTCGTCGAGCCGGTCCAGCGCCCCCGCCTCGCGGCCGCCGGAGTCGACCAAGACGATCGCGGCCGCGTCGGGCACGAAGGCGTTGACGACGAGCCGGCCGTCTCCGACCCGGTGCATCCCGAGCAGGCGGAACGGGTCGCCGCACTCGCCTCGCAGGATCGCCCTGATGTCCTGCGCCGCGGGCGCCGTATCCGGCAGGGCGGACGTCGTCATTCGGATCCTCCGGTGTCGTCTCCGGCGTCGCCGGCCAGCGCGAGCAGGCCGCGCAGGGGGATGCCGATCCAGCCCGGGCGCATCGCCATCTCGTAGGCGACCTCGTAGCCGGCCTTGCGTATCAGGAAGGCGTCGAGCAGCTCGCTCTCGAGCGCGGGGTCGGCGGGGTGCAGCGGGGCGTCGCCCATCGTCTCGCGATAGGCGTCGAGGAAGATGCCCTGCGTCTTGTCCCGCCAGCGCTCGACGCCCCGCATCGTGGCGTCCGTGTCGGCGCCGAGCGTGATCCGACGCCGCGCCGCCGTCCAGAGGGCGTAGTCGAAGCTCCGCAGCATGCCCGCGACGTCGCGCAGGGGAGAGGTCTTGGCCGTGCGCTCCGCGAGCGGGCGCGTCGGCTCGCCCTCGAAGTCGATGATCACCACGTCCGTCTCGACGACGAGCACCTGTCCCAGGTGATAGTCGCCGTGGATGCGGCAGCGTCCGCCCGACGGCGCCCGGCCCCTGAGCGCCGAAAGCCGCTCATGCAGCCGGTCGCGGCGGGCGAGCACACGCTCGGCGAGCGCGCGATCGCCCGTCGTCAGCGCGCCCGCCTCGGCGCGGAGCCGGTCGAGAACCTCGTCGAGTTCGCTCGACGCCACGTCCGCCAGCGCCGCGAGGTCGCCCTGCGTCAGCGCTTCGCGCGAGAAGCCGCCGTCCGGCCCTCCGCTCGCCAGTGCGAGGTGCATCTCGGCCGTGCGGCGCCCGAGCGCCTTGCCGATGTCGAGCGGCCCGCCGGCCATCCGCGGATCCTCCGGCATCTCGTCGGCGGCGTCCGTCTCCTGGCGCTCCACCTCGCGCTCGAGCGTCTCGGTCACGTAGGTCCAGGCGTCGCCCTGGTTCCGCACGAACTCCGACGCGGCTGCGAGCGTGGTGACGGCGCCGTCGTCCTCGACCCAGTCGATCGTGCCGAGCAGCGCGGGGCTGGCCGCGAAGTCGGTCTCCTCGGTGAGGAAACGCGCGACCTCGATGTCCGGCTGCACGCCCTCGTGCAGGCGCCGGTAGAGCTTGAGGATCAGGGTGTCGCCGAACGCGATCGAGGCGTTCGACTGCTCGGCCGAGAGGAGCCGCGGCTCGCCCGGCTCCGCGATCCTGCGGAGCGCCTCGGCGCCGCGGAACTCGATCCGGCCCGCGCCCGCCTCCTCGGTCGCGCCGTCCTTCATCGCCGTGAGGAGCGTGCGCGCGAGATCCTCGTCGACGGCGCCGTCGACGATGGCGCCGACCCGGTTCGCGCGCCGGAGCTTGGCGAGCGTGGCGGGCAGCCGCGGACCCATGCTCAGCGCGTCCTCCCCCCATGCGACCGAGAGCGGCAGGAAATAGTGCTGCGGCTCGCCGCCCTCGAGGACGACCTCGGCGACCGCCAGCAGGTGCCGGCCCTCCGACAGTTCGGCCAGCCGGCGCAGGGCAACCCGCTCGATCCGTTCGCCCTTGGCGGCGAACCAGCGCTGGAGCGGGAGATAGTCGGCCAGCGTCCGGCTGGCGAACTGCCGTCCCGACGGCGCGTCGAGCGCGGTCGAGAGCCGCCCGTCACGCGCGGTCAGCGTGAGGAAGTCGGGCAGCACCTGCGCGTGGGGGGCATGCGCGCCCGTCGCGGCCTCCTCGTCGAGACGGAACCAGAAGAAGCCGTAGCCGGGCAGCGTCAGCATGTAGGGACGCTCCCCCACCGTCGGGAAGCGCGAGGCGCCGGTCAGTTCGACCAGCACCCGCCCCTCGAAGGCGGCGAGGTCGATCTCCACCGCCTGCGCCTGGCGCGAGAGGTTGGCGACGCAGAGCACCGTCTCCTCCTCCATCCGACGCAGATAGGCCAGCACCTTGCGGTTGCGCGGATAGAGCAGCTCGATCTCGCCGCGTCCGAACACCGGATTGCGCTGACGCACCGCGATCATCCGCTTCATCCAGTTGAACAGGGACGGCTGGGAGTGCTGCTGCGCCTCCACGTTCACCGCCTCGTAGCCATAGACCGGGTCCTGGATCGTGGGCAGGTAGAGCTGCTGGGGATTGGCGCGGCTGAAGCCGGCGTTGCGGTCGGCCGACCATTGCATCGGCGTGCGCACCCCGTTGCGGTCGCCGAGGTAGAAGTTGTCGCCCATGCCGATCTCGTCGCCGTAATAGACGATCGGCGTGCCGGGCAGCGACATCAGGAGCGAGTTCATCAACTCGATCATGCGCCGGTCGTTCTGCAGCAGCGGCGCGAGGCGGCGGCGTATCCCCATGTTGATCCGCGCCCGCCTGTCCGAGGCGTAGAACTCCCACAGATAGTCGCGCTCGCGGTCGGTCACCATCTCGAGCGTCAGTTCGTCGTGGTTGCGCAGGAAGATGCCCCACTGACAGTCGGGGGGGATCGGCGGGGTCTGCCGGATGATGTCCGTGATCGGATAGCGGTCCTCCTGCGCCACGGCCATGTACATCCGCGGCATAAGGGGGAAGTGGAAGCCCATGTGGCACTCGTCGCCCTCGCCGAAATAGGGACGCGTGTCCTCGGGCCACTGGTTCGCCTCGGCCAGCAGCATCCGGTTCTCGTAACGAGCGTCGAGATCGGCGCGGATCGCCTTCAGGACCGCGTGGGTCTCCGGCAGGTTCTCGTTGTCGGTCCCGTCGCGCTCCACGAGATAGGGGATCGCGTCGAGGCGAAGCCCGTCGACGCCCTTGTCGAGCCAGAAATGCATGACATCGAGGAGGCGCTCGAGGACCTCCGGGTTGTCGAAGTTCAGGTCGGGCTGGTGGTCGAAGAAACGGTGCCAGTAGAACTGTTCGGCGACCGGATCCCACGACCAGTTGCTGTCGTGGGTGTCGTTGAAGATCACGCGGGTCTTGTCCATCCACTTGGCGGGATCGTCCGACCACACGTAGAACGCACGCTCCGGACTCCCTCTCGGCGCCCGGCGCGCGCGCTGGAACCATTCGTGCTGGTCGGACGTGTGGTTGATGACCAGTTCGGTGATCACCTTGAGCCCGCGCCGGTGGGCCTCCTCCACGAAGCCCTCGAAATCCTCCATCGTCCCGTAGGCGGGGTTGATCGCCTTGTATTCCTGGATGTCGTAGCCGTCGTCGCGCAGCGGCGAGGGATAGAAGGGCAGCAGCCAGACCGCGGTCGCGCCCAGCTCCTGCACATGGTCGAGACGGCGCATCAGCCCGGCGAAGTCGCCGATGCCGTCGCCGTTGGAATCCTGGAACGCCTTGACGTGCAGCTGGTAGATCACGGCGTCCTTGTACCAGTCGGCGGCCTCGCCGACGGCTGCGCCGGCCTCGGTGGCCTCGTCCGTCAGGATCATGCCGCGCCCCCCGGCGGAATCAGCTTCCAGATGGCGTAGGGCCGATCCTGCGGATCGAGCCGCAGGTGGTGCGCCTTGCCGTGCCATGTGAAGCGGTTGCCGTGGATCGCGTCCTCCACCCCGATCGAGGCGTCGTCCGGCAGGCCGAATTCCCAGAGCGGCGCCTCGAAGGCGAAATCGGCGCCGGCGAACGGGTCGATCAGCACGTGGAACAGCAGAAAGTTCCGCCTCTGCACGTCGAATCGACCATAGTAGATTACCCTGTCATCAGATGCGTTGAAGAAGCGGATGTTGGTGAAGTCGCGCATCGCCGGATTTTCGGCACGCAGGCGGTTTATGAGCCGGACGTCGGCCTTGATGTTGCCCGGCGCGTCGAAGTCGCGATCCTTGATCTCGTATTTCTCGCTGTTCAGATATTCGTCCTTCGGCGGCAGCCAGTCCGCCTCGCAGAGCTCGTAGCCCGAATACATGCCCCAGCTCGAAACCAGCGAACCGGCGAGGATCACGCGGGTGCGGAAGCCGGGCCGGCCCGAGTCGTGGTTGAAGACCGGATTGATGTCCGGGGTGTTGGTGAAGAAGTTCGGCCGCATGTAACGGGCGCATTCCTCGGTCGCGAGCTCGGTGACGTATTCGGTCAGCTCCGCCTTCGTGTTGCGCCAGGTGTAGTAGGTGTAGCTCTGATTGAAGCCGAGCTTGGCCAGCCGCTTCATCACCTTCGGCCGTGTGAACGCCTCGCTCAGGAAGATCGTCTCGGGATGCTTCCGGCGCACCTCCGCGATGATCCACTCCCAGAAGGGAAAGGGCTTGGTGTGGGGATTGTCGACGCGGAACACGGTCACGCCGTGGCCGATCCAGAACAGGAAGAGATCGCGGATCGCCTCCCAGAGCGGGGCGTTGGGCTCCTCGCCGAGGTAGTAGCGAAAGTTGACGATGTCCTCGTATTTCTTCGGCGGGTTCTCGGCGTATTTGATCGTGCCGTCCGGTCGCCACTCGAACCAGTCGGGATGCGTCTTCAGCCACGGATGGTCGGGCGATGCGTTGAGCGCGATGTCGAGCGCGATCTCGATGCCCTTCTCCCGCGCGGCCCGCACCAGCGCGTCGAAATCCTCGAGCGTGCCGAGCTTCGGATGCACCGCGTCCATTCCGCCCTCGGGCGAGCCGATGGCGTAGGGCGACCCGACGTCGCCGGGCTCGGCCGTCAGCGCGTTGTTCCTGCCCTTGCGGTTGGTCCGCCCGATGGGGTGGATCGGCGGGAAATAAAGCACGTCGAAGCCGAGATCGGCCACGTAGTCGAGGTGATCGATCACGTCTCGGAAGGTCCCGTGGCGCATGCCTTCGCCCATCGAGCGGGGGAACAGCTCGTACCAGGCCGAGAAGGCCGCGAGCTCGCGATCGACCCATACCGGAACCGCCTCCGAGCGCACGAGGTTCGCGCGGGGGCCGAGCCGGGCCATCACGGCCTGTGTCTCCGCGCCGAGGAGGGCGCCGACGTCGCCCGCCTCCGCCGCCTCGCGGATCGGCGCGAGCGCCGCGTCCCGGCCGTGGGAGGTCTCGGCCGCCTCGAGGATCCGCCGGGCCTCCAGCAGCTCCACCGCGACGTCCTGTCCGTCGTCCGCCTTCTTGCGGGTGTCCCGCGCCCACGTCGCCCAGACGTCGCGCCAGGCGAGGATGGCGCAGGAGGCCGGGCCGATCGCTTCGAAGGCGATCTCGCCGGACCAGCGGTCGTTGGCGCCCTTCGCCATGCGCCGCTCGGCGCCGTCGGGCCCGACGAGGGCCGCGTCGATCGTGTCGTGCCCGTCTGCGAAGATGTCGGCGGCGATCTCCATCGGCCTGCCGGCCACCGCCTTCGCGGCGAACCGCCCGCAATCGATTTGCGGAGAGATCGCCTCGATCGCGATCCGGTCGCCCGCGAGATCCTCGCGCTTCCGCGCTGGTCGTCCACCGCGCCTGGCCGGCTGAACGGGCCGATCGTCCGCCATTGCATCCCCTGCCCTTGCTCCGGATCGTCGACGCATGAACGCGCCGCGGAGCCATCTGTTCCCATCCGATCGCCCGGCGACCCCCGTCCGGGGGCGGACCGGCGGCGAGGAGCGGCCCGCGTTCGGGAACCCGGAACGGCCCACGGACGTTCTTCGCGCGTGTCGAAGCGCCCCGAAAGACCTCGCGCCGGCGAAGGCGCCGCGAACCGCGACGTGGCGGACCCGCCTCGCTGGGGCGCGCACCCGTCGGGCGACGGTCTCTGGACTTTCGCGCTCTGGGCGCCCGACGCGCCGGCGCTGCGGCTCCATCTCGACGGGGCGCGGCACGAGATGGACCGCGGCCCGGACGGCTGGCACCGGACCCGCGTGGCGGCCGAGCCGGATCAGACCTACGCCTTCGAGCGGGACGGCGCGCTGTTCCCCGATCCGGCGGCGCGGCGCCAGGCCGGGGGCGTGCACGACCGATCCGTGCTGGTCGACATGGCGGCCCTTCGGCCGGAACCCTGGGCCGGCCGTGCCTGGTCCGACGCCGCGCTGATGGAGGTGCATGTCGGGACCTTCACCCGGGAAGGCACCCTCCGCGCGGCGGCCGAGCGGCTGCCCGACCTCGCCCGGCTCGGCGTCACGGGGCTCAGCCTGATGCCGCTCGGCCAGTTCGCCGGACGCCGGGGTTGGGGTTACGACGGCGTCCTGCCCTTTGCGCTCCACCCCGCCTACGGCCGCCCCGAGGACCTCGCAGTCTTCATCGACGCCTGCCACGCCGAGGGGCTGATGGTGCTGATCGACGTCGTCTACAACCATTTCGGGCCGGAGGGGAACGCCCTGACCGCGCTCTGCCCGGACTTCTTCGATCCCGCCCGGCACACGCCCTGGGGCGCCGCGATCGCCCATGAGCGTCCGCCGGTGGCCGAATTCTTCCTCCAGAACGCCGAGATGTGGCTGCGCGACTACGCCGCCGACGGGCTGCGCCTCGACGCCGTCCACCAGATCGGGGACGAGGGCGACACCGCCTTCGTCGAGGCGCTCGCGCGCCATGTCGGCGGGCTCGGCCTCGACAGGGAGCTGCATATCGTCGCCGAGGACGAGCGCAACCTCGTCTCCTACGTCGATGCCGGAGGCGTGCTGCGTGCGCAGTGGAACGACGACTGGCATCATGCGGTCCATGTCCTGCTCACCGGGGAATCGCAGAGCTACTATGCGCCCTTCGCCGTCGATCCGTTCGGCGACCTCGTGACGGCGCTGCGCGACGGACAGGTGGCGCAGGGCCGGCCGCGGCCGCCGGAGGGCCGCCGGGGCGAGCCCTCGGGGCATCTCTCGCCGCTGCGCTTCGTGAACGCCAACCAGACGCACGACCAGATCGGCAACCGCGCCCTCGGCGAGCGGCTGATCGCGCTCGCCGAGCCGGGGTCCGTGCGGGTCGCGCAGGCCATGCTGCTGCTCGCGCCCTTCGTGCCGATGCTTTTCATGGGCGAGGAGGAGGGCGCGCGCGCGCCCTTCCGCTTCTTCACCGATTTCGAGGGGGAACTCGCGGAAGCCGTGCGCAGGGGCCGGCGCGCGGAGTTCCCCGAATTCGCCGGGCAGGCCGAGGAGATCCCCGACCCCAACGCGCCGGAGACCTTCGCCGCCTCGCGCCCCTACGCCCGCCCCGCCGCCGACGCGCCGGCCTGGCGGGCGTTGACGGGCCGGCTCCTCGCGCTGCGCCGCGACGAGGTCGCGCCGCTGCTGCGCGGCGGCTGGCGCGAGAGCGCGGCGGAGCGCCTGTCCGAGCGGACGCTGCGCGCCGCCTGGAGCTTCGCCGACGGCCGGCTCGAGATGGCGGCGAGCTTCGAGGGGCCGGCGCCGGCGCTCGACGAGGACGCCCGGGAGATCTTCGCGCTCGACGAGGGCGGCGCCGGCCTCCGCGTGGGGGTCGCGCGGCGATGACGGACGTCGCCAGCTATCGCGTGCAGTTCCGCGCCGGGATGGACTTCGCCGCGCTGGAGGAGCGCCTCGACGCCATCGCCGGCCTCGGCGCGAGCCATCTCTATCTCTCGCCGATCCTCACCGCGACGCCAGGCTCCACCCATGGCTACGACGTGACCGACCCGACCGGGATCGACCCCGCGCTCGGCGGGCGGGAGGGGTTCGAGCGGCTCTCGCGGGCGGCCGCCGCGCGGGGGCTCGACGTCATCCTCGACATCGTGCCCAACCACATGGCCTTCGGGCTCGAGAGCCCGTGGATCCTCGACGTGCTGCGGCACGGGCCGGAGAGCCCCAGGGCGCGGATCTTCGACATCGACTGGTCGGCCGGGCCGCTGGCGCTGCCCTGGCTGACCCGCCCGCTCGCCGAAGCGGCCGCGGCGGGCGGGGCGAGCGTCGCTGACGGGCGGCTCCATGTCGACGGCCTCGCCCTGCCCCTCGCTCCGGGCAGCGCGGCGGGCGTCCACGGCCGGCTCGGCGCCGAGGCGGCGCTGGCCCTCGAGGCCCGGCAGCATTGGCGGCTGCTCCCCTGGCCGATGGAGCGGGACAGCATCACCCATCGCCGGTTCTTCAGCATAACCGGGCTGATCGGGGTGCGGGTGGAGGACCCGGAGGTGTTCGAGACGGTCCACGCCGTGGTGATCGACCTCGCCGAGGCGGGCCTGATCCAGGGGCTCCGCGTGGATCATGTCGACGGGCTGGCCGATCCCGCCGCCTATCTCGAACGGCTCGCCGCGCGGCTGCCGGGTCTGCCCGTCTGGGTGGAGAAGATCCTCGTGACCGGCGAGGCCCTGCCGGACTGGCCCGTCGCGGGCACGACCGGCTACGAGATGGCCGCGCTGATCGGACGGATGCTGACCGAGCCGGCGGGCGTCGCCGCGCTCGACGCGCTCTGGCGCGGCGCGACGGGGATCGAGGGCGACTTCCACGCCGCCGTCGCCGAGGCCAAGCGCGAGGTCCTCACCGACGAGCTCGCCGCCGAACTGAACCGGCTGCGCGAGCTCGCCGCGGCCGCGGCCGAGGCGACGGGCCGTCCCGTCGGACCCGAGATGCTGCGCGAGGCGATCACCGAGCTGGTCGTCGCCTTCCCCCGCTACCGCTCCTACATCTCCGACCGCGCCTCGGCCGAGGACGCGTCGCTCTGGCGCGGGGCCGCGGCGCGGGCCGCCGCGAACGTGCGCTCGGCGGAGGTCGTCGATTGGCTGGCCGAGACGGTGATCGCGGCGGAGACGCCCGAGGCGCGCCGGCTGGCCGAGCGGCTGCAGCAGATCACCGGCGCGCTGCTCGCCAAGGCGCACGAGGACACGGCGGGCTTCCGCTTCAACCGCTATCTCGCGGCGAACGAGGTCGGCGCGGACCCCGACCTGCCGACCGTCGCGGGCGCGGCGGCCCAGGCGGCGCTCGCCGAGCGCCTCGTCCGGCATCCGCGGGCGCTCAACGCGGGCTCCTCGCACGACACCAAGCGCTCCGAGGATTCCCGCGCGCGGATCGTCGCGACGAGCCATGCGCCGGAGGCTTTCGCGGCGCTCTGGCAGGCCTCGACGCAGCTTCCGGGAACCGAGGCGGTCGACCCGAACCGGCGGTTCTACGCGCTCCAGAGCGCGCTCGCGATCCATGGCGAGGCCGAGGCGGCGGAGCGGCTCGGCGCGCATCTCGTCAAGGCGATGCGCGAGGAGAAGGTCGTGAGCTACTGGACGGCGCCCGACGAGGACGCCGAGCGGCGGCTCGTCGACTGGGCCGAGGCGCTGCTCGACGACTGGGACGCGCGGCGGCCGGCGCCGCTGCTGCGCCTCGTCCGGATCGGGGCGGCGCTGTCGCTGCGCGAGGTGGTGCTGCGCTGCCTCGCGCCGGGGATGCCCGACATCTACCAGGACGGCGAGCGGGCGCTGCTCCAGCTCACCGACCCCGACAACCGGCGCCGGGCGCCCTGGCCGCGGCCCGAACCTGCGCCGGACACGCTCGACGCGCGGAAGCTGTCGCTCCTGACGACGCTCCTGCGTCTGCGCCGCGCCGACCCCGGCCTTTTCGCCGACGGGGCCTTCGCCTGGGAGACGGGGCGGGACGGCTCGGCCCGGCTCGTGCGCTTCGCGGGCGCGCGACGGGTGGAGGCGGCCTTTCTGCGGGCCCCGCCCGAAGAGGAGGCGCTCTGGTCCGACTGGGACGTCGAGGCCGGCCTAGCCCTCGCGCTCCGCGCGCAGCCGGACACCCGCAAGACCCTACCCGCGAGGGCGGCGGGGTGATTGTGGGATGGCCCGGCCCTCTCGTCGCCATCGGATGGGATCGCATTGGGACCGAGAGGAGGGGAGCGGACCCATGGCGATCGTCGTTCTCGGGATCGATCTGGAGAAAAATCTCCGCAGCCTGGTCGGGCTGGACGCGCGCGGCGCGGTGGTGCCGAAACGTCGGCTGCGGCGCGCGACGGACCCCTCCGGCGAGAACCGCGGCTATGCGGCCTTGACCGTTCGAGGCTCGGTGACCCGGTTCCGAGAGAGGAGTTCGCCGAGGCGGTGCATCGGGGTGCTGGCGATGCGGGCCGGGACCTCGGCGAGCCATGCCTCGGGATCGACGTCGTCGAGCTTGGCGGTGACGATCAGGGCGTACATGAAGGCGGCGCGGTCGCCGCCGCGGTCGGAGCCGGTGAAGAGCCACGCCTTGCGGCCGAGGGCGATGCCGCGGAGCGAGCGCTCGGCCGCGTTGTTCGTGAGGCGGATCGTGCCGTCGTCGCGGACCCCGGCGAAGGCCGAGCGACTCGGCGCCGGCTGACACGTGACGAGGGACCGCTCGGCTGTCGATCCGAAGACTGGTCGGCCGATGCGTGCTCTCTCGACACTGGCCGAGCGCGCCGCGCGGATCGGGCTCAACGTCACGAAGACATTGTGCAGGCGAGAGGATGCGGACGGTCTGATCCATGACTGCCCGCATCGCATGACCCAGCGATGACGTGTGGAGAGAGCCGCCGAGTCGCGACCGGCGGACCCGCAGGCGGATCAAGCCTGACGACCTCGCCGCGAAGTCTCGCAGCCAAACCTCCGCGACGCGCAGTCCCCCCGATCGACCCTTCGCGCGAAGCGCCTCGGCTCCGCGGCCGAAGCCTGCGATCGCCGTATCGCAGCCCGGATCGCGTGCGCGGTCGTGGCGCTGCCGTGGCGAACCTGGCCCATGGCGCCTCCCTCCATTCTCTGGACAGGATCACACCATCAAAACCCGGGACCAAAGTGAGCGGTGAACTGATGCGGTGGATGCCCCCCACCCAGCGCCGCGAACTGCGCCGAGCTCAGCCGCATCACCCCGTCGGAGACGGGCGGCCGGTCGAAGCTGCCCGCGTCCAGCCGCTTCGAGACCATCACCATGCCCGAGCCGTCCCAGACCAGGATCTTCACCCGGTCCGCCCGCTTCGCCCGGAACACCGGCACCGCCCCGGAGAAGGGGTCGAGCCGAAGCTCCTGCTGCGCCAGCGCCGTCAGCCCGTCCACGCCCTTGCGGAAGTCCACCGGACGCGTCGCCACGAACACCCGCGCCGGCCCGCCCGGCAGGATCATGCCGACGCCTTCAACGTCGAGACCAGCGCGGCCGCCCGCTCCACCGGGACCCCGGGGCCGATCCGCTTCCTCACGCCGTTCCCGAGTTCGACGATCACCTCGGCCGCGGCCGTGACCGGCCCGGAAAAGGCGGCTTCGACCGGACGATGCTCCGCGTCGCACGGCAGCGCCTCCGCGAACATCGGGAGCAGATCCTCGGGCAACGCCAGGCGCCCGGCGCGAGCCTCCCGGCGCCAGCCGAACAGGAGCTGCGGGTGGACGCCGGCCCGACGCGCCACGTCGGACCCCGCGGCGCCCGGTCGGTGCGACTCCGCCGCCAGTCGCGCCTTGAAGTCGCCGTCATGCGTGCGCCGGCGCGGCCGCCGCGCGAACACGTCGATCCGCCCGGCGGCCACCTCCACTTCCTGAAGCGATGCGGATCAAGTCATGCAGCGGTCCTCCTCCGGATTTCCACACGCCTTCAGATCGCCCGCCGCCGACAGGTGGGAGCAAAGCCTCGCTTACCCCTGACGCGCCTCAAGTGCCGAAAACCGTTCAAGACGAAGGGGTCTCGCCGGTGTCCAGCCGGCTCGAAACTCCATCCGACCGGGATATCCGGGGTCAGAAGCGTCCGAGAGAGTCCGTCCCGGCTTTCGAGTAGGGGCGGGAGCCGCGTGATGCATGGGACGCCAGAGGCGTTGGCATCATGCCCGGCGATCCGGCAGGCGTTCGTCGACCATCGCTCGCAGCCTTCGCCTGCTCCACGGAGAGCGGATCTGTCTGGTGAGCACGCCATCCGGGGCGAAGGCTCTTCGGTCGTCGGTATCGACGACGCTGAATCTTTTGCAGCCACCGACCAGACTTTGCGCCTGGTTCGATGCTGCGACCACCGTCACCTCCATCGCGATCAGGTCGGACAGGGGAATCTCGACCCCGAGCCTGACATTGGCACGCTGGGCGAGATCCCAGAAGCTGCCGATGTCGCGTGCTTCTCCGTTTTTGAGAGGGCCCTTGTTGGTCTTTTCGAGCGGCTTGTGCACCTGCTCCGTCGGCAGTTCGTCCTTGTCGGTGACGAGCGCCCGTTCGCGGCTGCCCTCGAAGATGAGATCGGCGACCACTGCCGCGAGATAGACGGTCTCCTCTCCCATGTTCGTGACGATGCAGCGGGCGGTCTCGTCGGTGGCGGCGCCTCGGTCGATGTGGATGCTCGCCCGTCTCTGCCGCAGATAGCTCACCAGGAAGACCTGAAAGTAGAACACCCAGATCAGGACCATCGCGAGATTCGCGATGGCGCTGACCATCGACGTGTTCTGCTGCATCCATTCCCAAGCCGGCACCTTCGCTCTCCTTCGAGTTCCCGGGCCACGAGCCGTGCGGCGCCGGCGCACCGAACCGATGCGGTGGCCGGTCGCGCCCCGTCACCTGGCGCCGCTGGCGTCCGGCCGGACGGCCTCGGGGGCGCGGAGCGGAACCCGGTCGCCGTTCGGGACGAACGAGAACGGCATGTCGAGCTTCTCGGCGCAGGCGAGACCCTGCCGCTCGGCAGCGGCCGGAAGGACGGAGGCTCGGTCGGCTTCGAGCGCGGCGGGGAATCGCGCCCTGCATGCAACGAGAGCCTCCGGCAGTCGTTCCGAACGACCCGGCGGCGCCTCGGAAAACATGGCGGGGTTCACGAGGGGTCGCCCCCGACCCTCTTCGATTTTCTGATCGAGGATCGAAACCTTATCGAAGATCGGTGGTGGAGGGGGCTGGATTCGAACCAGCGTAGGGTTTCCCCGACGGATTTACAGTCCGTTGCATTTGACCGCTCTGCCACCCCTCCAAGGGCGCGAACGCGCCGCCCTCCGGCGACGACGCCGCGGGTCTTAGAACCCCCCGCGGGGCAGGTCAACCGCCCTCGCCCGCCGCCGCAATCCGCTTGCGCCCCGCGCCCGGCCGCGCTAGCGCCCGGCGCATGGACCGCCCGGACGCCCGCCGCCCTCCCCCGCGGAACCCCCGCTTCGGCCCCGAGACCGTCTGGCTCTTCGGGCTGCATGCGGTGCGCGACGCCTGCCTCAACCCCCGGCGGGAGCGGCTGCGCCTGATCCTCACCCCCAACGCCGCCGACCGCCTCGGCGCCGAGCCTCTCGCCGCCTCCGGGCTCGAGCCGCAGATCGCCGACCCCCGCCGCTTCCCGGCCCCGCTCGACCCGCAGTCGGTCCACCAGGGGGCCGCGCTGGAAGTCCGCCCCCTCGACTGGGGCCGGGTCGAGGACGCCGCCGCGCCGCGCACGCCGCAGGAGCTCGTCGTCCTGCTGGACCGCGTCACCGATCCCCACAACGTCGGCGCGGTCCTGCGCTCGGCCGAGGTCTTCGGGGCCCGCGCCGTCATCGCCCCCGCCCGCCACTCGGCGCCCGAGACCGGCGCCCTCGCCAAGACCGCCTCCGGCGCGCTGGAGCGCCAGCCCTATCTGCGCGTCCGCAACCTCGCCGAGGCGATGGAGAGCCTCAAGGACCTCGGCTACGCTGTGCTCGGCCTCGACGGCGGGGCGCCGCTCCCGCTGGCGCCGGCCCTCGGCGCGCTGCCCCCCGGGCCCGTCGCCCTCGCCCTCGGGGCCGAGGGGCCGGGCCTGCGCGAGCGCACGCGCGACACCTGCGACGCCCTCGCCGCGATCCCCTCGGCCACGGCCTTCGCCTCGCTCAACGTCTCCAACGCCGCCGCCGTCGCGCTCTACGCGGCCCGCCTCGCGCGTCCGCTCGTCTGACGCCCCCCTGACGCCCCCCTGACGCAAGGTCACGAAACCGCGCGCCCCTCTCCCGCGCCGCGCCGCGGCGTGGCAAGCCGTCCGGGCCACGCCCAGGGGAGATCCGCCATGCGCCCGACCCGCCGCCGCCTGCTCGCCCTCGCTCCCGCCGCCCTCGTCGTCGCCGCCCTGCCCGCCCGCGCGGCCGAGGATCCGGTCTACAGCGACTGGTTCGGCCTCGCGATCCGCGGCTACGACCCCGTCGCCTACTTCACCGAAGGACGCGCCGTGGAAGGCGCCCGCGCCCACGCGCTCGACTGGAAGGGCGCCACCTGGCGCTTCGCCAGCGCCGAGCACAAGGCGATGTTCGAGGCCGACCCCGAGGCCTACGCCCCGCAATACGGCGGCTACTGCGCCTGGGCCGTCGCCCATGGCGGGACCGCCTCCGTCGACCCCGAGCAATGGCGCATCGTCGACGGCAAGCTCTACCTCAACTACGACGCCGAGTTTCAGGAGCGTTGGTCGGCCGACATCCCCGGCTACATCGCCAAGGCCGACGCCAACTGGCCCGGCGTGCTGGAATGAGCCCCGCCCCTTCAAAACGTCATGTCGCGCACGCATATTGAGGATGAGGCGCAGCGTCATGGAACGCGCCGCGTCTCGATCACTCACTGTCCCTCGTTCCGACTTGGCGCCCGCGGCTTCCGCGGGCGCCCTTTTCCGCGCGCCCGCATACGGCTAGGCTGACGGCATGATCGAGACACGCTCTCCCGGCCCCGAGGGCCTCCGCCGCATCCTGCGCCGCGTCAGGACGGTGGCCGCCGTCGGCGTCTCGCCGAACCCGGTGCGCCCCTCCAACTACGTCGGCCGCTACCTCGCGCTGAAGGGCTTCCGGGTGATTCCCGTGAACCCGGTCCATGCCGGCAAGGAACTCTTCGGCATGGAGACCGTGGCGAGCCTCGCCGAGATTCCGCGCGCGGAGGACCCGATCCAGATGGTCGACGTCTTCCGCCGCTCCTCCGAGGCCGGGCGCGTCGTCGACGAGGCGCTGGAGCATCTGCTCGACCGCGGGCTCGAGGTGATCTGGATGCAGATCGGCGTCTGGGACCCCGAGGCCGCGAAACGGGCCGAGGCCAAGGGCGTCGAGGTGATCTCGAATCTCTGCCCCAAGATGGAATATCAGCGCCTGTTCGGAGAGCTGCGCATGGGCGGCATCGCCACCGGCGTGATCTCCTCCAAGCTCTGAACGAATCCCGATCTCTCAATTCATTTTGGGTTCACTTTTCGCGCGCACCGTGGCAGGGTGACGGCGATTGAAGTGACGATGTCGTTTTCGCGGGCCCGCCCCGCCGCTGGGAGGGGAGGCGGGGCGGGCTCGCCCGATTTCCGTGCCCGCCGCAGGGCGGTCGGACTCATCCCCCGCAGGCGTTCCCCGCCCGGATCGGCGTGCAGGGCGCGGTCCCCATGGGAACGGAACACGCGGCCGTCGCGCTTCGGCGGCCGCAGCACCGCGCCGCCGCCCTTGCAGTCGTGGCCCCCCCGGCAGGCGCCCGTCGGCATGGTCTCCGTCGCGCCATGCCCGCAGTCAGGGCAGGTGAGCGCGGATCTCGGCTCCACGCCGTCCCGTTGCGTCGCCATGGCGCACACCCCGTCGTTCCGGTGAACAAGGCCGGCGGCGGCACGAGTTCGACCCATCCCAGCGGCGCCGCGAGCCCGGCCGCGCGGCGCCGGCCGTCCCGACGCCGCCGCCGCGGCGCGGCTGCGCTGCGTCCGCCGTCGGCGCGATCTCGCCTTCCCGTGGGTCCGGATCCGCGCCAGGCCCGCCCTCAGCGCGCCAGATAGCCCCCGTCCACCGGGTAATAGGCCCCGGTCACGAAGCTCGCCGCCGGCGAGGCGAGCCAGAGGACCAGCGCCGCCACCTCCTCCGGCTCGGCGAGCCGGCCGAGCGGATGCAGCGGCGCGAAATCGGCCTCGTCCAGATGCCCGATCAGCGGCGTGCGGACATAGCCGGGGCCGACCGCGTTGACCCGGACGTGGCTCTCGGCATGGTCCACCGCCGCCGCCTTGGTCAGCCCGACGACGCCGTGCTTCGAGGCGACGTAGGGCGCGATCCCCGCCCGCGCGACCTGGGACATGATCGAGCCGAGATTGACCACCGATCCGCCCCCCGCCTCCGCGATCGCCGGGATCTGCGCGCGCAGCCCGTAGAACACGCCGTCGAGGTTCACCGCCATCACCCGCCGCCAATCCTCGAGCGGGTAACCGCCCGTCAATCCCTTGGGCGCCACCATCCCGGCGTTGTTGACGGCGACGTGCAGCGCGCCGAAGCGCTCCTTCGCCAGCGCCACCCAGGCCTCGTGCGCCTCCGGCTCGGCCACGTCGCCCTCGGCATGGGCGGCCTCGGCGCCCAGCGCCCGGACCGCCTCGGCCGCGGCCTCCGCGCGCTCGGGCGCCCGATCCGCGAGAACCAGATTCGCCCCCTCCGCCGCCATCGCCTTCGCCGTCGCCAGCCCGATGCCCGAGCCCGCGCCCGTCACCAGCGCCGTCCGTCCCGCCAGCACGCCCGCCATCGCGTCCCCTCCCGTCGTCCCGCGGTCTCGCCGCCGCGGCGCGGCCAGCCTAGGCCCGCCCGCCGCTCCGGGCAAAGCCCTCCCGCGGCCGGCCGCCGGTCCGACGACGTCGGCACGTCCTGCGCATGAAAGGCCGACGCGGGCCGCATGAAAGGCGCACCGGCGGCAGGCCGAAGGCCGACGGGAGGCCGACGTCGTATGCACGAAGGTCCGACGCATGGCGCACCTCGTCCGCACGCGGTCGGCACGGATGCGGCGCCGCTCCGAGCCCCATGACAGCGCCCCGCCCCGCGTATACCGTGCCCTCCCGACCCCGAGGGAGGACCCCGAATGACCGACGACGCCCCGCACGGCTACGGCTTCGACACGCTGCAGATCCACGCCGGCGCCCGCCCCGACCCCGCCACCGGCGCCCGCCAGACGCCGATCCATCAGAACACCGGCTACGTCTTCCGCGACGCCGACCACGCCGCGGCCCTCTTCAACCTGCAGGAGGTCGGCTTCATCTACAGCCGCCTCACCAACCCCACCGTCTCGGTCCTGCAGGAGCGCATCGCGACGCTCGAGGGCGGCGCCGGAGCCGTCTGCACCTCCTCCGGCCACGCCGCGCAGATCCTGGCGCTGTTTCCGCTGATGAGCCCCGGCGACAACATCGTCGCCTCGACCCGCCTCTACGGCGGCACCATCACCCAGTTCTCGCAGACCATCAGACGCTTCGGCTGGGAGGCGAAGTTCGTCGACACCGACAAGCCGGGCGAGGTCTCCCGCGCCGTGACCAAGCGCACCAAGGCGATCTTCTGCGAAAGCGTCGCCAATCCGGGCGGCTACGTCACCGACCTGCCCAAGATGGCGGCCATCGCCGACAAGAAGGGCATCCCCCTCATCGTCGACAACACCACCGGCACCCCCTACCTCTGCAATCCCATCGCGCACGGCGCGACCCTGGTGGTTCACTCGACCACCAAATACCTCTCCGGCCAGGGCAACGCCGTCGGCGGCGCCATCGTCGACTCCGGCAGGTTCGACTGGACCGCCGCCGGCAAGTTCCCCTCCCTCGCCGATCCCGAGCCCGCCTATCACGGCCTGCGCTTCCACGAGACCTTCGGCCCTCTCGCCTTCACCTTTCACGGCATCGCCATCGGCCTCCGCGACCTCGGCATGACCATGGCCCCGATGAACGCCTTCCTGACGCTGATGGGCATCGAGACGCTCTCGCTGCGGATGGCCAAGCACTGCGAGAACGCCCTCAAGGTCGCCCAGTGGCTCGAGAACGACCCCCGCGTCGAATACGTCACCTATGCCGGCCTGAAGAGCTCGCCCTGGTACCGGCGCGCGAAGAAGCTCTATCCGAAGGGCGTCTCCAGCCTCTTCACCTTCGGCGTGAAGGGCGGCTACGAGGCCTGCGTCAAGCTCGTGGACGCGGTCGAGATCTTCAGCCACGTCGCCAATCTCGGCGACACCCGCTCGCTGATCATCCATTCCGCCTCCACCACCCACCGCCAGCTGACGCCGGAACAGCAGAGTTCCGCCGGCGCCGGACCCGAGGTGGTGCGCCTCTCCATCGGCCTCGAGGATCCCGACGACCTGATCGCCGATCTCGACCAGGCGCTCGCCAAGGCGACGGCCTGACGCCGATGCGGACGGGCGCCGCGCCTCTCGCGGCCCTCGCCGCGCTGCTGTTCACGGTCTCCGCGACCCCCGCCGCGGAGACCGTCCCCCTGCCGCGCGCCAATCCGCTGGCCGTAGCCGCCCCGCCGCCCGCGGCGGCCGTCACGGCCGTCGCCGGGCCCACCGGCGCCGCGACGCCGTCGCCGTCCAAGCCGACCCGTCGCTCGACCGACCCGGCGACCGACGGGCCCGCCGAAGCGAAGGCCGCCCGGCGTGACGCCCCCATGCCGGGCGACGCCTCCCTCGATCCGCCGAAGGCGGACCCGAGCCATGCGGCCCCGCTCCGCTTCAGGGCTCCTCGACCGGGTCTGACGGTTCCGCGGGCCAATCCGCGCCGGCCATCCGCGCCGGCCGATGCCGATGCGCCCACCGCGGCGAGCCCGATCGGTCCGACGCCGACGGAGCCTGCGCCAACCGTGGACGAGCCGTCCGCGGCGCAGGCGCCGGACCACGCCTTCCTGCCGCCGGTCGAGGGTCTTGCGACGCCCCGGCCGAATCCGCGACGTCTGGCCTCGCCGGACGCGACGCAGGCCGCCGCACGCCCCGCGTCGATCGCCGTCGCGCCGGAGCGGACGCCGCGCTCCGGAGCCGCCGCCGAAACGCGTCCCCATCGCGACGCACCGACCCGCCTCGCCGCCCTGACGACGCTCGAACCCCGCCCGCGGCCGAGGGCGCCGCCGAAGTCGGCCGGGCGCCCCCCGGCGTCTGCCGGCGACGCGCGTCGGTCGGAGGAATCGAGGCTCCTGCTCCTCGGGGTCTACCAGGGGCCCGGCGGACGCAGGGCGCTGATCCGTCTCGCGGACGGAGCCGTCCGCCGCGTCGGGCCGGGCGGCACGATCGGGCGCTGGCGCGTCTCCGACATCGGGCCCGACAGCGTGCGCCTCGCGACGGCCGACCGCTTCCGGACGCTGCAGCTGCCCTAGATCTCCGCCCGCTCGGCCCGCCAGGCGGCCCAGGCCTCCGGCGTGTCGAGATCGAGCCGCGCCGCCCGCCCCGGCGTGGCGACGTCGACCAGAAACGTCTCGTTCGCCTTGACGATCTCCCGCGCGCCTTCGTCGCCCGCCAGCCGCCCGAGGCTCTCGAAGAAGCGCCGGCCGAACAGCACCGGATGGCCCGGCCGCCCCTCCTCGTCGGTGGCGCGGACGATGGCGCGCCCCTCGCCCGGGTCGAAGGCGCCGAGCAGCCGGTCGACATGCTCCGCCCCGACCTCCGGCATGTCGCCGAGCGCCAGCATCACCGCGTCGGCGTCGGGCCGAACCGCGGCCAGGCCGACGCGGATCGAGGCGGCCATGCCCTCCGCCGCATGGGGGTTCTCCACCACCCGCACGCCGAGGCCGCAGAGCGCCGTCGCCCGCGCGGAATCGTCCGGCCGCAGCACCGCGACCACCTCGTCGACGCCGCTCTCCAGCAGCGCCCGCGCGGCCCGGCGCAGCGCCGGCTCCCCGCCCACGTCCTCCAGCAGCTTGTCGCGTCCCTGCATCCGCCGCGAGGCGCCCGCGGCCAGCAGCAGCGCCGAGACCACGGGCCGCGACGGCGCCGAGGCGCCGCCGCCCCGCGGCTGCGGACGCGACGGGATCTCCTTCAGCAGCCCGCCGACGCCCATGCCCGCGATGTCCTCCGACGTGACCGCAAGACCGCAGGCCACGCGCTCCAGCACCCAGTCGACGCCATGCTCCACCGGCGAGCGGGCGGAGCCCGGCAGGCCGATCACCGGACGCCCGTCGAGATCGCCGAGGAACATCAGGTTGCCGGGATCCACCGGCATCCCGAATCGGTGGATGACGCCGCCCGCCGCCTCCAACGCCGCGGGTCCGACGTCACGCCGGTCCGACGGGGCCGAGCCGCCGAGCATCAGCACCAGATCGCCCTTCGCGGCGGTCAGCGCGACCGCGACGGCCTCCATCTCGTGCGCCACCCGCGCCTCGCCCGCCACGGCGACGCCGAGCGCGGCGCAGCGCGCCGTCAGCGCCTCCGAGCCCTTGTCGAGCAGCTTCGGCTTCATCCCCGGCGTCGCCGTCAGCACCAGCCCGGCCGAGCGCAGGCGCACCGGATGCACCCGCAGCGCCTCTCCCGCGCGCAGCAAGGCCACGGCCGCGTCCACCGCCGCCCTGGGCGCCGCATAGGGGATGATCTTCACCGTCGCCAGCATCTGGCGGGCATGCACACGGGCGTAATCGTCCAGCGTCGCGAGCGTGACCGCCTCGTCGATCGCGTTGACCGCGTCCACCAGCGACCGGTCCACCCGCAGCACCCCGCCGCAGAGCGCATAGACGTTGAGCCGACCGGTGAAGGGGGCGGCGAGGCTGAGGCCGCGCGCCGAGGGATCCGGCGCGGCGGCCCGCCCCAACGCCGCGGCCGCCGCGTCCTCGGCCATGTCCTCGGGGCCGAGGCGCGCCGTGGCGACCGACTCGAAGCCCGCCTCGCGCAACGTCGCGACGTCCGCGGCCGAGAGGACCGCCCCCTTCCTGAAGCGCGTGCCGCCGGCCTTGAGGGAATGGGCGAGGACGCCGCCTTCGGCCTCCGTCAGGGGGGTGGGGCCGAACCTCACCCGTTCCGCCTCAGGCCGCCGCTTCGGCGGGCACGGCGCCCGGCCGCGTCTCGGGCCGGCGCAGCCGCTCGGTGATCTCCGCGAGGATCGCGACCGCGATCTCGGCCGGCGTCGCCGCGCCGATGTCGGCCCCGACGGGGGCGTGGATGCGGGCCAGCGTCTCCGGCGGGAAGTCGCCCTCCAGCCGCGTCACGCGCTTGGCGTGGGTCTTCTTCGAGCCGAGGCAGCCGAGATAGAATACGTCCGAGCCCAGCGCCCGGCGGATCGCCGGATCGTCGAGTTTCGGATCGTGGGTCAGCGTCACGACCGCGGTGCGGGCGTCGAGGCCGAGCGCGTCCAGCGCCTCGTCCGGCCAGTCGTGCAGGATGCGCTCGCCCGGAAAGCGATGCTCGGCCCCGAAGGCGTCGCGCGGATCGACCAGCGCCGCGTCGTAGCCGGCGATCCGCGCCATCGGCATAAGCGCCTGCGCGATGTGCACGGCGCCCACGACGATCATGCGCAGCGGCGGGTTGTGGACGCCGAGGAACCAGTCCCCCTCGAAGCCCGAGCGATCCGTGTGGCGGCGTCGCGCGGCGGCGGCGCCGAGGTCGCCCGCCGCGCCCTCCTCGATCAACCGACGCTCCCATGTCGCCACGTTCACCGCATAGACCGCCCCCCGCCGCGCCGCCCGCGCCTCGGCGAGGCGGCGGATCAGCGCCGCCTCCGGCCCCTCGCCGACGTCGATCGGCTCGACGAGCACGCGGATCGTGCCGCCGCAGGCGAGACCCACGGCGAAGGCGTCCTCGTCGCTCACGCCGTATTCGAGGATGCGGCACTCGCCGTCCTCCAGCGCCTCCAACGCCTCGGCCACCACCGCGCCCTCGACGCAGCCGCCGGAGACCGAACCCATGATCTCCGCCTCTTCGGAGATCGCGAGCTGCGAGCCCACCGGCCGCGGGGCGGAGCCCCAGGTCTCGACCACCGTGGCGAGGGCGGCGCGGCGCCCCTCCGCGATCCAGGCGAGGGCGGTTTCGGGAATGCGGTCATGCGCGGCGACGGTCATGGCGGTCCTCCCTTCGGGCGAGTCGCCCGTCACCGCAACATAGGGTCGCGTCCCCCGCCGCCGCCACCCTTCGCCGCGAGGCCGCCGCATTCGGGCGCGACGGTCCTCGACGATGCGCTCCGCCGTCCTCGCCGTCCTCGCTCTCATGCTCGTCGCCGGCGCGGCCCGCGCGGCCGAATCCTGGCGCGCCGCGGACTGGGGCATGACGCCGGGGGCGCTCGACGCCGCCGTGCCGGGCCTCGAGACGCTGGATCCGCCCTGGCGCTACGGCGGAGGCCTCTCGGCGTCCCGCGCGCTGCGGCGGACCGAGATCGCGGGGCTTGAAGTTCGGGCTTTGTTCCAGACCGGGCCGGACGGGCGCCTCGCGCAGATCCTGTTCGAGCGTCGCCGCCCCGACATCGACCCCGCCGACGGGCGGCGCATCCTCGACGCCCTCCGCGCGCGGCACGGGCGGGAGACGCGGTTCTGCCTCGACCTCGCCCGTCCGCGCGGGCCGGTCTCCGCTCATGCGCTGTGGCGCCTTCCGACGCGGACGCTGCATCTCACCTGGCTCGACTTCGGGACCGGCGACGGCCTCGACCGGATCGCCGAGGCCGAGATCCGCCGCCGTCTGCGCGAAGGCGACGTCGCCGGGGCGCTGGAGCGGCGGCGGGAGGGGCCGGCCCCCGGCGCGATCCGCCGCAGTCTGCCCCGGCGCCTGCTGATCCGCATCGCCGACCCCGCGCGCCCGGGCGGCGGCGGAGCCTGCCCGCCCCGTCCGGAGCCGCGCCCGGCCGCGCCGGAATGAACGCCGCGGCGCGCGGCGTCATCCGTCCGAGGACGCCGGGATCGAGAACGTGACCGAATCGACCCCGGCGTTGCCGTCGGCCACGGCGTGGGCCGAGACGAGGACCTCGTAGAGACCCGGCTCCGAGGTCTCGATCTCGCCGGCGAAACGGCTGACCTCTCCGGCGTAGTCGAGCCGCACGGTCCCCGCCGGCTCGCCGTCATGGATCACGTGGGCGACGACGCGGTAGTCGTCCGAATCCCACGGCACGCCCTCCGGCGCCAGCGGACAGCCGCATATCATCGCCACGTTGGCTTCGATGCGCGTCGTCGCCTGCGGCTCCGACATCTTGGTCGCCGCGGCGGGCGCGAGCACGTCGACCACCATCCCCGGCATCTCCAGAAGCCAGCCGTCGCCCCCGGCGAGGCCGACGCCGGGCAGCACCCAGCGCGTCGCGGTGACCGTCTCGGCCGACTGACGCTGCGCGAGCGGCCCCTTGACCGTCACCTCGAGCCGGGTCGGCCGGTCGATGTCGATCTCCGTCGCGAACACGGCCGCATCCTCGGTCGAGAGCCGCGCGCCGCGCGGCTGCGGCCCCATGATGCGCTCCGTGTCGCCGGTGCCGCCGGCTGTCCGGCCTTCGGCCAGCAGCCGCCCGGTCGTCGCCTCGCGCAGCGTGACCTGGACGCCGCCCATGCTGGAGCCGACGAACTTCGCGCCGTGGCTGATCACCCGGACCTCGAGCGGCGTCGGCTCGGCGAGGCCGGCGGCCGGCGCCGCGAGGAGCGCGGCCGCGCCGGCGAAGAGTGTCGTGATGCGTCGCATTCAAGCCTCCCGGTGCAATGGTCACCGAGGAAACGTCCGGTCGAAGGCCGGGTTCCGCGCCGCGTCGGCTCAGACCCTGCGCCGCGGATCGACCGAGGCCGGCGGCGCCGCCGGCGCCCGCCGCCCCCGCGGCGCCGCCTCGGGCTCCGGCGCCGTCATCGCACGCATCAGCCGCGCCTTCTCGCCCGGATCGTCGGGCCGGGTCAGCGCGTCCGCCAGATCCTGAAGGCTCTCGACGTTGTGCGCCGCGCGGAAGCTGTCGACATGCGGCAGAAGCGCCCGCACCCCCTGCGCCCGCGGCGCGAAGCCGTCCCAGCGCAGGAGCGGGTTGAGCCAGATCAGCTTGCGCGAGGAGAGATGAAGCCGCTCCGCCTCCCGGGCCAGCCGGTCCGGATCGTCCCGGTCCAGACCGTCGGTGATCAGCAGCACCACCGCGCCCTGACCGAGCACCCGGCGCGACCAGTCGCGGTTGAAGACGTGCAGGCACTCGCCGATGCGCGTGCCGCCCTCCCAGTCCTTGGCCTCCCGCCCGCAGGCGGCGAGCGCGGCGTCGGCGTCGCGCCGCATCAGGTGACGCGTGACGTTGGTCAGCCGCGTGCCGAAGGTGAAGGCGTGGACCTTCGCCCAGCCCGCCCCCTTCTCGTTCGCCGCGGCATGCAGGAAGTGCAGCAGCATCCGGCTGTAGCCGCTCATCGAGCCCGAGATGTCGCAGAGCGCCACGAGGTTCGGCCAGCGCACCGCCCGCGCCTTGGTCTTGAACTCGCGCAGATCGCCGCCGTGCTTCATGGCCGAGCGCATGGTGGCCCGCCAGTCCGGCCGGCGCCCGGCGGGATCGGGCCGCGTGCGGCGCGAGGCGATCGGCTTCACCGGCAGCTCCAGCCGGGCGATGGCGCGCTTCGCCAGCGCCGCCTCCGCCGCCGTCATCTGCTCGAAGTCGAGCTGCTTCAGCGTCTCGTCGGCCGAGACGGTGAGCGTCGCGTCGATCTCGATCTCCTCGGACTCGCTCTCCTTGCGCTCGGGCTCCTCGGCGCCGTCCAGCAGCGCCTCCGCCGCGCGCCGCTCGGCGTCCTGCGGAGGCGGCGGCGCCTCCTGGCTGCGCAGCATGGGCGAGAGCAGGCTCATCATCCGCTCGAGGAACTGCGGATCGCGCCAGAACAGCCGGAAGGTCTGCGCGAAGAGCTGGCGATGCTCCGGACGGCTGACGAAGCAGGCGTGCAGCGTCCAGTAGAAGTCGCGCTTGTCGGTGAAGCCCGCCGCCTCGACCGCCCGGATCGCGTCCGTCACGCGCCCGGGGCCGACCGGCAGCCCGGCCTTCCTGAGCGCCCGCGCGAAATGCACCACGTTGGCGGCGAGCTTGCCGTCCTCCGGGATGCCGAGATCGGAGAGCTTGGCCACCTCAGACCGCCTCGAGCGAGGCCTTCGCGTCGTCGAGGATGCGCTTGGCCTCGGAGCCCTGCAGCTTCGCGATGTCGTCCTGGTATTTCAGGATCGCGCCCACCGTGTCCGCGATCACCTGCGGGGAGAGCGCCACGGCGTCGAGCGCCACGAGGCACTTGGCCCAGTCGATCGCCTCGGCGACGCCGGGCTTCTTGAACAGGTCCTCCTCGCGCAGCTGCTGCACGAAGGCGACCACCTCGCGGCTCAGCGCCTCCTGCGCCTCGGGCGCGCGGGCGCGCAGGATCTGCATCTCCCGCTCGAAATCCGGATAGTCGACCCAGTGATAGAGGCAGCGGCGCTTGAGGGCGTCGTGCACCTCGCGCGTCCGGTTCGACGTCAGGATCACGATCGGCGGATGCTCCGCCTTCACCACGCCGAGCTCCGGGATCGTCACCTGGAAGTCGCTGAGCGCCTCCAGCAGGAACGCCTCGAACGGTTCGTCGGTGCGGTCGATCTCGTCGATCAGCAGCACCGGCGGACCCTCGACATGCGGGCGCATCGCCTGCAGCAGCGGCCGCTCGATCAGGAAGTCCTTGGAGAACAGCTCCGCGGTCAGCGTCTCGCGATCCTCCGAGCCGACCGCCTCGGCGGTGCGGATCGCCACCATCTGCGCCGCGAAGTTCCATTCGTAGACCGCCGACGCGCTGTCGAGCCCCTCGTAGCACTGCAGCCGGATCAGCCGGCGCCCCAGCGCCGTCGCGATCGCCTTGGCGATCTCCGTCTTGCCGACGCCCGCCTCGCCCTCGAGGAACAGCGGCCTGCCGAGCGTCATCGCGAGATACGTCACCGTGCCGAGAGCGCGGCCGCAGACGTAGCCGGCCTCGCCGAGAACCTTCTGCACCTCGTCGATGGAACCGGGGATGTTGCTCACGGGCGTCTCCTTCTCTGTCCCCGTCGCAATGGAAGGTCGCCGGCCGCCAAGTCAACCCCGGCGCCGGGGCTCAGAGCAGCACCGTGGCCGCGAGGCCGAGGAAGGCGAAGAAGCCCACCACGTCCGTCACCGTGGTCACGAAGGTGCCGGAGGCGAGCGCCGGGTCCGCCCCGGCGCGGTCGAGCGCGATGGGGATCAGGATGCCCGAGAGACCGGCGACGAGCAGGTTGATCACCATCGCCACCGCCAGCACCGCGCCGAGCCAGGGGTCCCCGAACCAGAGGATCGCGACGCCCGAGACGAGGATCGCGAAGACGATCCCGTTGGCGAAGCCCACCAGCGTCTCGCGCGCGATGATGCGCCACATGTTGGCCGGCGTCAGGTCGCGGGTCGCGATCGCGCGCACCGCCACCGCCAGCGTCTGCGTCGCCGCGTTCCCGCCCATGCTGGCCACGATCGGCATCAGCACGGCCAGCGCCACGATCTTGCCGAGGGCGTCCTCGAACTGCCCGATCACCATCGAGGCCAGCACCGCCGTGAAGAGGTTCACCGCCAGCCAGGGAAAGCGCCGCCGCGCGATCTCGGCCACCTTGTCCGACAGGCTCTCGTCGCCGACGCCGGCGAGACGCTTGAGGTCCTCGTCGGCCTCCTCGTCCAGCGCCTCCATCGCGTCCTCCATCAGGACGACGCCGACGAGGCGCCCGGCCGCGTCGACGACCGGCGCGGAGGCCATGTGGTACTGATTGAAGGCGTAGGCGACGTCGGCCTGCGGCTCCTCCGCCTCCAGCACCTCCATCCGGTCGCGCTTCAGCGCCTCGAGCGAACGCGCGCGGGGCGAGCCCATGATGCGGCTGAGCGGGACCAGCGCCACCGGCTTCATCGCGGGATCGACGAGCACGACGTCGTGGAACTGGTCGGGCAGGTCCTCCCAGGCGCGCATCCGGTCGATCATGTCGCCGACGGTCCAGAACGGCGGGGCCGTCACGAAGTCCCGCCGCATCAACCGCCCGGCCGAGTATTCGGGATAGGTCAGCGCCTGCTCGACGGCAGTGCGGTCGACCGGCTCCAGCCCCTCCAGCACCCGGCCCTGCGCCTCGGGGTCGAGATCCTCGACGACGTAGGCCACGTCGCCGGGATCCAGCTCGCCCACCGCCGCCGCCAGATGCTCCGGATCCATCGCGGCGAGCACGTCGTCGCGAACGTCGTCCTCGAGCTCCGACAGCACCTCGGGGTCGAGGTCCGGGCCGATCAGGCGCACCGCCTCGGCCCGCGTCGCATGGTCGAGCTGCTCGAAGAGGTCCGCGAGGTCCGCCGCATGCAGATCCCGGACGGCCGCGAGCACCGCCTCCCGGTCGCCGGCCTCCGCGCCCTCGGCGCAGGCCGCGACGAGGGCGGGGTCGAGACCCCAGTCCTCCTCGCGCCAGCCCTCGCCGTCCTGCGCCGGCGCCGCCGCGTCGGGAGTCTCGTCCTTGGGCTGCGTCATCGGCGGGCCTCGCGCTGACGAAAAGGGGGCTCCGGCGCGGGTGATAACCTTGGAGGCGCGGATTGGATAGGCCGGTTGACAGGGCCTCGGGCCACGAGGCCCCATGCCGGAGCGATGTCGCTTCGGCGGCGGACAAGGCGAGGGACGTCGATGACCGAGCGCGGGCGCGACGGCGGCACGCCTCCACCGCGCGCCGGCGGCGACATCGCTGTTCCCTGTCGGTTCTTCACTCGCCGTGAACCCGCGGCGCCGCAAGACCGCCCTCGCCGGGCCGGCCGCCGGGCGCCGGGCGCCGGGCCGGGCCCGTCCGGCCTCCGACGGATCGCCGACGCCGTCGTCCCCGATCGGGAGAGGGAGCGCTTGATCGACGTGAACGCCGTCACCCGGCCCTCCGCCGCCCCCTCCGGCTTCGGGCGCGGCCGATCCTTCGCGCGAGGGCGCGGCGCGCGTGCGCCGGCCCACACCCGCCGCCGGCTCGCCCGAGGGCCGGCGTGAACGCGCGGCGACCGGAATCCGGCGGCCTCGTCGTCCTGATCCCCGTCTCGCCCGGCGGGCTGATCGACCGCCTCGCCGGTCTCGAACTCCGCCTCGCGCGCCCTCAGACGGCGCCGGAGCGCGCCCGTCTCGCCGAGGAACTCGCCGTCCTGCAGGCCGTGCGCGACGCCAGCCTGCCCGCCGACGCCGAACTCGACGCTTTGTCGGAAGACCTGGCGGAGGTCGTCGCGGATCAGCAGGCGCTGCGCGAGGATCTCGTCCGGGCCGAGGCGCAAGGCGATTTCGGCCCTGCTTTCGTCGCGCTCGCCCGCGCCTCGCTGCACCTCGCCGGCCGACGCGCGGCGCTCAGGCGGGCGATCGACCTGCATCTCGGCGCCCGCTTTCCGGAGCCGCCGCCGCAGTCGCCCTAGCGAGGAGGCGGCGCGCCGGCCTGCGCCACGGCCCGCGCGAGCGCCCGCTCCAGTTCCTCGGCGAGCGCCTCGCGCTCCTCCGGGCTCAGGAAGGCGCCGAGTTCGATCTCCCGGCCCGCGCCCTTCAGCGTCAGGTAGTTGTCAAGCTTCGCGTCCTTGTGGAGGGTCAGGCGCACCCAGTAGGGGTTCGCCTCCCACCGCAGCACGCGACCCTGCGGCTCGCGCCGGACCACCGCCACGAGGTCGGGCCAGAGGCGCAGTTCCTCCGTCAACCGACCGTCTCGCGCGTTGCGCCGGATCGCGAAGCCGAGCGCCAGCGGAACCGCGACGAGGAACGGCAGCAGCGCGAGCGCCACCGCCGTGCCCGCCAGCGGGATCAGCGGAAGGGTCAGCATCGCCCCCGTGAAACCCATCACGAAGAGGAAGCCGCGCCGGGACAGGGAGCGATGGGGCCAAAGGACGACGCGGTAGAGCGGATCGTCGCTGCGCCCGCCGAAATCGGAAGCGGGGGGGGGCGGGGGGCCGGGCCCGGGGGGGGGGGGGGCGGGAACGCCGCGCCGGCCCGTGCCGGCCAGGCCGCCTGCGAGAGGACTGCGAATGACCCACCCCGCTGACCGAAACCCCGAAGCCGACTCCGGCCGCCGGACCGTTGATCGCGGCGATCA
>JAWLFJ010000024.1:34288-41527 GCA_041685625.1 Paracoccaceae bacterium
GGGCCCCGGCCCGCGTCTTGATCGTGCATCGGCCTCGGCCTCAGTGCGCCGCCTTGTCCCACATCTCGCGGGACGGCAGCTGTTCGAAGGTGTGGGCCGGCGGCGGGTTGGGCAGCGTCCACTCCAGGGTGTCCGCATGCTCGCCCCAATAGGCCGGCTCGGTCAGCTTCTCGCCCGAGGTCAGGGTCTTGTACATGATGTAGAAGAACAGAAGGAACGATGCGCCGGAGAGGAACGCCCCCCAGCTGGAGACCTCGTTCCACAGCGCATAGGCCTCGGGATAGTCGATGTAGCGCCGCGGCATCCCCTGACGTCCGAGGAAGTGCTGCGGGAAGAAGGTGATGTTCGCGCCGATGAACATCATCCAGAAGTGGATCTTGCCGAGCCGCTCGTCGTATTGGCGGCCCGACATCTTGCCGATCCAGTAGTAGATGCCGGCGAAGATGCAGAAGATCGCGCCCAGCGACATGACGTAATGGAAGTGCGCCACGACGTAATAGGTGTCGTGATAGGCCCGGTCCACGCCGGCCTGGCTGAGGATCACGCCGGTCACGCCGCCGACGGTGAACAGGAAGATGAAGCCCATCGCCCACAGCATCGGCGTCTTGAACTCGATCGACCCGCCCCACATCGTCGCGATCCACGAGAAGATCTTGATGCCCGTGGGCACGGCGATGACCATCGTCGCCAGCATGAAGTAGGACTGCTGCGTGTGACTCATGCCGACCGTGTACATGTGGTGCGCCCACACGACGAAGCCGAGCACGCCGATCCCCACCATCGCGTAGACCATGCCGAGATAGCCGAAGATCGGCTTCTTCGAGAAGGTCGAGATGACGTGGGAGATCAGGCCGAAGCCCGGCACGATCAGGATGTAGACCTCGGGATGCCCGAAGAACCACAGCAGGTGCTGGTAGAGGACCGGGTCGCCGCCGCCCGCCGGATCGAAAAAGGTGGTGCCGAAGTTGCGGTCGGTCAGCAGCATGGTGATGGCGCCCGCCAGCACCGGCAGCGACAGCAGGATCAGCCAGGCGGTGACGAAGATCGACCAGGCGAACAGCGGCGTCTTGTGCAGCGTCATGCCCGGCGCGCGCATGTTCAGGAAGGTGGTGATCATGTTGATCGCGCCGAGGATCGACGAGGCGCCCGAGACGTGCACCGCGAAGATCGCGAGGTCCGTCGAATACCCCGCCTCGCGCGTCGAGAGCGGCGCGTAGAGCACCCAGCCGACGCCGGATCCGAGCTGTCCGTTGCCGCCGGGCGAGATCACAGAGAGGATCGCGAGCATGGTGCCCGCGACGTACATCCAGTAGCTGAGGTTGTTCATGCGCGGGAACGCCATGTCCGGCGCGCCGATCATCAGCGGCATGAAGTAGTTGCCGAAGCCGCCGAACAGGGCCGGGATCACGACGAAGAACATCATCAGGATGCCGTGGGCCGTGACCATCACGTTCCACAGATGGCCGTTCGGCGTGACGCCGTCCTCCATCAGCATGTACTGCACGCCCGGCTCCATGAGCTCGAGCCGCATGTACATGGTGAACGCAACCGAGATGAACCCGACCACCGCCGAAGTGATCAGGTACAGGATCCCGATGTCCTTGTGGTTCGTCGAGAGGAACCAGCGCGTGAAGAAGCCCGGATGCTCCTCGTCGTGCGCGTGAACCGTCGCGTCGGCCATGTCAGCCCTCCTGCAATCGCCCCGGCGGCGGATCGCTCCGCCCGGGGCGCCGTCGTTTCGGATCGCGACCTCACGATCCGTCGCGGCGACCATACCCACCATCCGCGTTCCGCGTAAACGCGGCCTTTCGGCCCGTCGCGCGGCCCTGCGTCGCGAGCGTCTTACACCCCTCGCGGAACCGTTGCATGCAGACGTGCACGCCGGCGCGGGCCAAGGCCTGCGGCGAACGGGCGCAGGGCTTCAGCGCCGTGCGGGCCCCGTCTCGCCGAACACCTCGTCGAACGCCTCGACGAGCGCCATGTCGAGCTCGGCCGGCGACACGACGAGCCCGAGATCCGCCAGCGAAGTGACGCCGTGTCCGCGGATGCCGCAGGGCACGATGCCGTCGTAATGGCCAAGATCGGGCTCGAGGTTCAGCGCGATGCCGTGGAAGCTCACCCAGCGGCGCAGGCGCACGCCGATCGCGGCGATCTTGTCCTCGGCCCCCGGGGCCTTGTCCGGACGGCGCACCCAGACGCCGACGCGACCCTCGCGCCGCTCGCCCTCCACGTTGAAGCGGTCCAGCGTCCGGATCGTCCACTCCTCCAGCGCCCACACGAATCGCCGAACGTCGCGTCCCCGCGCCGCGAGGTCGAGCATCGCGTAGGCCACGCGCTGTCCGGGTCCGTGATAGGTGTACTCCCCGCCCCGCCGCGCCTGATGCACCGGAAAGCGGTCCGGCCGCAGCAGGTCCTCCGCCCGCGCAGAGGTCCCGGCGGTGTAGAGCGGCGGATGCTCCAGCAGCCAGACCAGCTCGTCCGCCTCGCCCGCCCGGATGGCGGCGACGCGCGCCTCCATCGCGGCGTTCGCCTCGGGCCAGTCCACCGGCGCGTCGCTGATCCGCCATTCCACCATGGCCCCCTTCTGCACACTCGCGGCAGGGGTTTGACAAGCCCCCGGCGCGGCGATACCTGACGCGCAGCCACAGCGGATGCGGTCGTGGCGGAATTGGTAGACGCGCAGCGTTGAGGTCGCTGTGGGGTAAAACCCGTGGAAGTTCGAGTCTTCTCGACCGCACCATGAACCCGGCCCTTGCGGCCGGGTTTCGCTTTTCCGGGCCGGCGCTTGCCGTCGCCCACGGGCCCCCGTAGCCTCCCGCCCGAAGCGCCCGACAGCGGCGCCCTCGGGAGGGTCCCCATGACCGGCGCCGCCCGCCGCGCTCCGCGGCTGTTCTACGGCTGGATCGTCGTCGCCGTCGCCTTCGTGACGATGGGCGTCGCGGTCTCGGCGCGCACCGGCTACTCGCTGCTGCTGCCCCCGATCATCGCCGAGTCGGGCTGGGACTCCGGCCTGGCCTCGGGCGCCTTCTCGGTCGGCTTCCTCGCCTCCACCGCCATCCTGCCCGTGATCGGCTGGGCGATGAGCCGCACGGGCCCCCGCGTCATCATCCCCATCGGCGGCGCCCTCGTCGCGCTCGGCTATCTCGCCGCGCGGGAGGTCTCGACGCCGCTCGAACTCTACGCCGCCTTCGGCCTTCTCGCCGTCAACGGCTCCATGGCGATGAGCTACATCAGCCACTCGATGTTCCTGCCGAACTGGTTCGTGCGCAACCGGGGCCTCGCCATCGGCATCGCCTTCGGCGGCGTCGGCGGCCTCGGCGCGGTGCTGCTGCCCGCGCTGCAGTGGAGCATCGACGAGCACGGCTGGCGCGAGGCCTGCCTCTACGTCGCCGTCGTCGTCGCGGCCGTGGTGATCCCCCTCAACCTGATCTTCGCGCGCAAGCGCCCCGAGGATCTCGGCCTACAGCCCGACGGCGACGCGGCGCCCGAACCGGGCGCCGCCCCCCGCAACCCCGACACCGTCGTGAACCGCGAATGGGCCGAGACCGACTGGACCCTCGCGCGCGCCGCCCGCACCGGCGCCTTCTGGTGGCTCGGCCTCGGCTATTTCTGCATGCTCTTCGTCTGGTACGCGGTGCAGCAGCACCAGACCGTGCACCTCCTCGCGGCGGGCTTCGACGGAACCACCGCCGCCTTCGCCCTCGGCATGGTCGCCTTCTTCGGAATCTTCGGGCAGATCGGCCTCGGCGCCCTCTCGGACCGCATCGGGCGGGAGAAGGCCTGGACCATCGGCCTCTCCGGCTTCGGCGCGACGACCGTGCTGCTGGTCCTGCTGGAGGGCGTGCCCTCCCCGGTCCTGCTCTGGGCGATGGTGATCGCGCAGGGCCTGATCGGCAACGGCGTCACCTCGATGTTCGGCGCGATGCCGGCCGAGCTGTTCCAGGGCCGCAACTTCCCGACGATCTTCTCGATGATCACGGTGATGGCGAACGTCGGAGCCGCCTCGGGCGTCTACGCCCTCGGCCTGATCCGCGACCTGACCGGCGACTACGACATCGGCTGGTGGCTCTGCCTCGGCCTCGTCGTCCTCTCGGGCGTCGCGATCTGGGCCGCCGCCCCCCGCCGCGTGCGGGTCGTCGCGGGCGTCGCGAAACGCCGCGCCGCGGCCGCCGCGGAGTGAGCGCCCCTCAGTAGGAGCGCGGCAGCCCCAGCACGTGCTCGGCGACATAGGCGAGGATCAGGTTGGTCGAGATCGGCGCCACCTGATAGAGCCGCGTCTCCCGGAACTTGCGCTCGACGTCGTAATCCTCGGCGAAGCCGAAGCCGCCATGCGTCTGGATCGCGACGTTCGCCGCCTCGTTCGAGGCGTCGGCGGCCAGCATCTTCGCCATGTTCGCCTCGGCGCCGCAGGGCTCGCCCGCCTCGTAGAGCCGGACCGCCTCGCGCACCATCAGGTCGGCCGCGCGCATGTTGGCGTAGGCCCGCGCGATCGGGAAGCTCACCCCCTGGTTCCTGCCGATGGCCCGGCCGAACACCTCGCGCCCGCCGGCATAGGCCACCGCTCGCTCGATCAGCCAGCGCGCATCGCCGATGCATTCCGAAGCGATCAGGATGCGCTCGGCGTTCATGCCGGAGAGGATGTAGCGGAAGCCCTTTCCCTCCTCGCCGATCAGGTTCTCCGCCGGCACCTCCACGTCGTCGAAGAACACCTCCGTCGTCGCGTGGTTCATCATCGTGCGGATCGGGCGGATCGTCAGGCCCTTGGCCTCGCGCATGTCGACGAGAAAGACGCTCAGCCCCTGCGTCTTCTTCTCCACCTGATCCGGCGGCGTCGTCCGCGCCAGCAGCACCATCAGGTCGGAATGCTCGGCCCGGCTGGTCCAGATCTTCTGCCCGTTGACGACGTACCTGTCGCCCTCCCGCCGCGCGACCGTCCTGAGCGAGCCCGTGTCGGTGCCCGAGGTCGGCTCCGTCACGCCGAAGGCCTGCAGCCTCAGCTCGCCCGAGGCGACGCCCGGCAGCCACGCCTGCTTCTGCGCCTCCGAGCCGTGGCGCAGCACCGTGCCCATGACGTACATCTGCGCATGGCAGGCCGCGCCGTTGCCGCCGGAGGCGTGGATCTCCTCGAGGATCGCGGAGGCCGCGCTCAGCGGCAGGCCGGCCCCGCCGTATTCCTCGGGAATCAGCGCCGCGAGATACCCCGCCTCCGTCAGCGCGTTCACGAATTCGGTCGGATAGCCCCGTTCCCGGTCCAGCTCGCGCCAATAGGCGTCCGGAAACCGCGCGCAGAGCTTGCGCACCTCCTCGCGGATCTCCGGGTGATCCTCCGGACGGGCGGCGGCGGGCGCGGCGGCACGGGTCATCTCGGGCTCTCCCTTCCTCGCCCCCCGCGGGGGCATCTTGGTCGGGGCGGCCGGATTCGAACCGACGACCTTCGGTACCCAAAACCGACGCGCTACCAGGCTGCGCCACACCCCGACGGAGGGTCATCTAGCCCGGCGCGACGGGCTTGTCAGCAGGCCCGCTCAGTCGCAGGCCCAGGCCGCCTCCGGCCCGAAGGCGGGATGCCGCATCTCGGCGCCCGCCTCCAGCCCGTAGCGGTCCGCCATGCCGGCCTTGATCTCCAGCACCGCGCGCACCGGCCCGCCGGAAGGCATCGTCTCCTCCGAGAACGGAACCGCGTCCTCCGTCACGCGCCGCACCGTGCCGTCCGCCTTCACGAACAGCAGGTCCAGCGACATCGGCGTGTTGCGCATCCAGAAGCTGACGGGCTGCACCTCGTCGAAAAGGAACAGCATCCCGTGCGAGTCGGGCATCTCCTCGCGGAACATCAGCCCGCGCGCCCGCTCCTCCGGCTCGTCGGCGATCTCCACGGTGAAGCGCGCGAGGCCGCCGGGACCGCGCAGGTCCACGACGTCCTCGCGGCACGCCGCCCCGGCCACGCCGGCCGAGACGAGCGCCAGCGCCGCCGCCAGACACCCGGCGGCGCGCCGAACCCGACCGCGCAGGGTCACGGGCCGACGATCTCCTCCCAGCGGCAGAGCTCGCCCGCCATGTTGCCCCGCGGACCCTGCACCAGCCGCACGCACACGGCCTCTCCCGGCTGCAGGTCCTGGAACCCATGGCGTCGCAACGTCTCCATGTGCACGAAGACGTCGGCCGGGTCCCCGAAGACGTTGAGGAACCCGAAGCCCTTCTGCTTGTTGAACCATTTGACGCGCGCCGGCTTGAACTCGCCCTCCGGCACGGCCTCGGCGGCGATCTCCGTGGGCCGCACGCCGCCACCGACGCCCGGACCCGGGCCGGAGCCCGCTCGCTCGACGTCATCGCCGGCGGAGTCGGACTCCGCGCGGTTCGTGACGCCCACCACTTCGGTCGCCTGGAGGCCGCGTTCCCCGCGCACCACCGTAAGCGACACTGTCTGCCCCTCTTCGAGCGCATTGAGCCCGGCGGCGCGCACCACGGCGGCGTGCACCATCACATCCGGACCCCCATCGGACGGGACCACGAAGCCGTATCCCTTTTCGGCATCGTACCACTTGACCCGTCCGGTCACGAAGCGTGACACTTTGACGACATCCCCAGTCAAACAAACACCCCAGACTCTTCTCGTGCGATACCGCACACATTTTTATACGACAGCCTGATGACAAGCCGCAACAATTGCAGACGGACCCGCCTCCTTTCGCGGACCAGAACACTGATCGGACGCCTCGTTCCCCGCGAGACGCCCACGGTAGCCGGCGCCGTGATCATGACGCTGGCCGCATGCACGGACACCCGAGACGGAACCATGCATGGCAGCACCATACAGGATTCATTCACCAACTCAACCGCAATTCGACCCTCCGGACCCGTCTCGGCCGAAAGTCGCAGCGCCGTCGAGGCCGCCGCGGCGGACGCCGCCCGAATCGTCCGCCGTGCGCGGAAGGACGCCGTCCGTCCCAGCGCCGCCGACACGGTGCCGCTGCTGCACGGCTCGCCCGAAGGCCGCGCCTTCCTCGCGCTGCCGCGCCCGCGCGCCCTCGTCCTCGGCGAGCCGCCCGCCCGATGCCCGGCGCGCGGCATCGCCGCCGGCGCGACCCCCGCCGCCGCGGCCGAAGCCGCGCTCGACCGCTGCTTCGCCGCGCTCGAGGCGGCAGGCGGGGCCGATCCCGATTGCGGCTGCGCCGTCGCCGCGCTCGACGGCGCGCTGCTGCTCCCGCCCGCGGCCTTCGCCTACGCCCCCGGCGTCTCGGC
>JAWLFJ010000124.1:0-11188 GCA_041685625.1 Paracoccaceae bacterium
CGCTGACGACGTCGTCAGCGACGTCCAATCGCAGATCAGCGAGGGATCGTGCAGGCGGTCCCGAGCGGCCGGTTACCGCACGACGGTCCTCGCCGGAGGGGTACGCCGCACCCGCCGAGGGGTCACGCGCCGCCAGTCGAGCCCCTCGAACAGGGCCTCGAACTGCGCCCGCGTCAGCCGCATCACGCCGTCCTTCACCGCGGGCCAGGCGAAGCGCCCCTCGTCGAGCCGCTTGTAGACCATCACCAGCCCGGTGCCGTCCCAGACCAGGACCTTCACGCGGTCGCCACGCTTCGAACGGAAGACCACGGTCAGCCCGGAATGCGGGTCGAGCCCGAGCTCGTTCTGCACCGTCGCCGCCAGCCCGTCGTGACCGCGCCGGAAGTCGACCGGCTTCGTCGCGATCACGATCGGCATCCGCTGCCCTGGCGTGATCATCGGCGCGTTCCCGGCGCCGACGCGATCTCGGCGATCCGCATCGCGGGCGACCGAAGCCGAAAAGCGACGCGGCCCCCCCGGAGCTCCGAGGGGCCGCTTCACCAGCGTGCCGAAAACGGCTGGATTTTGCGGTGCCGACGAAGTGCGCCCCATCGGGGGAACGATCAATCGGCGGTTTTGACCGGCGCGCACGCCGGTCGCGGATCTCAGATCCCCAGCACCCGGTTGCGCTGGCGCAAGAACGTGCCCTCGAAGCGGCTCATCATGCCGCCGCTCTTGCGCAAGAACGCCTGGTAGCTGTCGTCGATCCGCGCAGCGATCTCCGAGTGGTCCCGCAGCTCGGCGAAGGCTTCGGCCGAGGCCTCCCCGAACGCGTCCCAAAGGTCGTCGTTGAACTCCCGGACCTGGACGCCATGTTCGTCGACAAGCTTGTCAAGATAGTCGCCGTTCAGCGCCACCAGTTCCTCGTAGGAGTTGGCGTTCTCCTCGAGGCAGGCGGCGCGGATGATGTCCTTCTCCCATTGGCTGAGGCTGCCGTACCACGACGCGTTCATTCCCAAGTTGACGGAAGTGCCGGGCTCGTGCATGCCGCCGGTGTAGTAGTACCTCGCCGCCTCGTAGAACCTCATGAAGTAGTCGTTGTAGGGGCCGATCCACTCCGTCGCCTCGATCGTGCCCGAGGCGAGGTTCTCGTAGATCTGGCCGCCGGGAAGCGAGACCGTCGAGACTCCCAGCTTCGACATCACCACGCCGCCGAGGCCCGGAATGCGCATCTTCAGACCCTTCAGGTCGTCAGGCGAGTTGATCTCCTTGTTGAACCAGCCGCCGGCCTGAGTGCCGGTGTTGCTGCAGAGTTCGGTCTTCACGCCGAAGTCGCCGGCCAGCTCGTCCCACAGCTCCTGGCCGCCGCCATACTTCACCCAGGCGTTGAGTTCCGACGCCGTCATGCCGAAGGGCACCGTCGAGAAGTAGACGTAGGCCGGGTGCTTGCCGGCGAAGTAGTAGTCGCTGGCGACGTAGGCCTGGCTGTTGCCCGACGCGACCTCGTCCAGCACGTCGAAGGCGCCGACGCGCTCGCCGGCGGCGAAGTAGGTCGTCTTCAGCCGGCCTTCGGAAAGGTCGTTGATCCGCTTCACCAGCCGCTGGACGGAGATGCCGATGCCCGGAAAGTCCCGAGGATAGGACGAGACGATGATCATCTCTCTGCGGCCCTGTGCGACGGCCGGCGCGGCCAAGGCGCCGCCGACGCCGGCGACCGCCGCTCCGCTCAGAAAAGTCCTGCGCTTCATGGGTTTCCTCCCTCCCGATAGGCCGGTGCTTTCCGCTCGGCTTCCTATGATTCGTACATCTACCTTAACATCGACGTCGCGACGGGGAATTTCTCAGACGACAGTCTCCCGTGGAAGCCGGGCGCGGAAGACGACGGCCTCTACCAACGCCATCCTTGCCATTCGGAGAGCTATCACGGAGAGATGAAGGCTTGGCACCGCCTCGCCCTCGCCGTCGGGCGCGGGCTTCAGGATGTGCGTATCGAGGCGTGTCTCACTGTGGTGGCGGTTAACCTCAAGCGCTTCGCTGGAGGCATTCTCGCCGCGTTTCTCGCGCCTTTCGACGCACTCGTCGATCCGAGGACGCCGCCGCAGATTTTGGCGGCTTCTTGAGCTTCCTGTAGATCGACGGCTACGCCGCCTACCCCGGTCTCGCGATCCGCAGCGCTGGAGCCTGTGCGCCACGGCGTGAACGCCAAGGACGACGCCGCGTCGGTGCGCGAGGGCCGGTGGCTCTCGCGCGACGTGCTCGGCAACGACGCGGATTCCCGACAGGGACACCTCAGGGTCAGCGTGGCAGTTACAAGTCGAAGAGCAGTGGGGGCGAAGACGCGCAGCACTTCAAGCGCGCTGATGGCAAGGATATGGTCCTGCAATGGACGAAAGCTCTGGACGTGATGGATATCCGAAAGGGGCCACGGCTGCTGCGATACGGAAATCTACAGGCGGGGCAAGCACGCGCTGGTAACTACGGAAAGCGGGGCGACGTAATCGAACTCAAGAAGACGGATGTAGGCGCCTTCAATCCTGCGACTTCATCTTCGGGTGAGGGTGCGTCTGATACCCGCGCCGGCTGATCCCCTTCTTGAGTCGGGATCAGCCGGCGCAGGTATCAGCCGAGAGCTGGTCGCGTGGGCGCCGGGATCGCAGCGACGATCTCGATCATTCCACGTGAACCCTCGAGGATGTGGCGTGCCATGCAGCGCGCCGTCTCCTCAGGATCACCGGCGAGCAGCGCCTGCACCACGGCATCGTGCTCCTCGAAGGACTCGCGCAGGCGGCCGACCTGTTCGAAGCGCTGGATCGCGTAGATGTTGGTCCGGCGCCGGATGCGCAGCAGCTGGTCGACCACGAAGGTGTTGTTGCTCGCCGAGTAGAGCACGCCATGGAATCGTTTGTTTGCACGGGCGTAGCCATGCACGTCGTCGGCGGCGGTGGCGGCGCGGGCCTCCTCGTGGGCGGCCAGGAACTCGTCGCGCTGACCACGGGTCATGCGGCGTGTGGCGAACCGGGCGCAGATGCTTTCGAGCTCGGCGAGGAATTCGAGCAGCATCATCAGGTCCGCGACCGAGACTCCTGCGACGAAGGCTCCACGGCGCGGGATCACCTCGACCAGGCCCTGCTCCACGAAGCGTTGAAGCGCCTGTCGGACAGGCGTGCGGGAGACGCCGAACCTCTCCGCCAAACCGCGCTCGTCAAGCGCCATGCCGGGGCGGAGGCGTCCCATCTCGAGATCTTCCTCGAGCGCGGCGGCGATGCCGTCTGCAGTCTTGGACATGGCCACGCCCTCCTTTTCCCGGAAAGGGTCATGCATAATCTGGCATACCAGTTTACAATAAATCAATGCCAAAAGAGAACCAGAAAACCTTGATACGGAAGCCGTGGGATTGATTTTTGCCTCTTTGGCATTTTTTCGTTGCCTGTGACGCCGCCACGGCGCAGCCTCTTTACGGTTGACGCTGCGCGGCTCGAGCCAGCGCAGCGCGGACGACGCACGGACGATCTGGTCCCGAGCGACGCAATGGATGGGAGGAGACCCCCGAATGACCAATCCTCTAGCAGCCTTGACCCGGCGCAAGGCGCTCGCTGCGGCGGCCGCCGCTGCCATCGTGGCGGCCCCGGCCTCGGCGCAGATGGCCGATCACGAGAAGGCGCTGTACGACGCCGCCATCGCCAACGACGAGACGGAGATCACCTGGTACACGGCCCATACGGGCGGCGAGACCGCTCAGGCCGTCGGCCGGCGGTTCGAGGAGTTGTTCCCCGACATCTCCGTCAACGTGGTGCGCACCACCGCGCAGGTCGCCTTCCAGCGCGTTTCACAGGAACTGATGGCCGACGCCCTGCAGGTGGACGTACTCAGCTCCACCGATGTCGGCCACTACGCCACTCTCAAGGAGCAGGGCGAGTTGATGCCCTTCCGCCCGCAGAACGTGGACGGGATGTTCGAGACCTTCCAAGGTCTCGACCCCGACGACCAGTTCCACGTGACTTCGGCCGGCCTCGTCGTCATCACGTACAACACCGAGATGGTGCCGGAGGGAGAGGTCCCGACCAGCTGGCTCGACCTCGTCGATCCGAAGTGGAAGGACGCCGTGTCGGTCGGCCATCCCGGCTTCTCCGGCTACGTCGGCACTTGGGTGCTGCTGATGGAGCAGCAATTCGGATGGGAGTACTTCGAGAAGCTGGCTGAGAACAATCCGCAGATCGGGCGCTCGATCAACGACACCGTGACCATGTTGAACGGCAAGGAGCGTTCGATCGCCGCCGGGCCTTCCGCGACCACGCTGCTCAGCGCCTCCAAGGGCAACCCGCTGGCGCTGTCCTATCCTGAGGAAGGGTCGCTGCTGATGATCTCGCCCTCGGGCATCATGGCGAAGACGGACAATCCCAACGCCGCCAAGCTGTTCATGGAGTTCCTCACGAGCAAGGCGCACGGCGACATCATGACGGGTTACTTCTCAGAGTCCCTGCGTCCGGACGTCGAGCCGCCAAAGGGCGCCAAGCCGCTCGGTGACATCAAGCTGCTGCGTCCCGAAAACATCGAGGAGGGCATCCCGATGGTCATCGAAAAGTGGCGTGACACGTTCGGCATCTGATGCGCCGAGGCGCGGCGACGGGACAGCCCCGCCGCCGCGCCGCCGACCGGAGCGCCGAAGCACGCGCCCGACTGCAGAGCCCCACGCGCCCCGAGCCCTGTCGCAGTGTCGTGCCGCGACCGTCGAGCGAGGGGCCCCAAGCCCCGGATGCCCATGACCCGGACCCTTTCGGAGCCAGACGCGCCCGTCGCGGCCGCGATCCCCGCGCGAGACGGCCTCCTCGGCCGGATCCGCCGTCTCGAACCGTCGATGATGCTGTGGATCGCGCTGATCGCGCTGCTGCTGTTTCTCGTCGCGAACCCGATCTTTCGGCTCGTCGCCTCCAGCCTGATCGACGGCCGCACCGGCGATCTGACCTTCGACAACTACGTCACCGCCTACGGGCGAGCCCGCCATGTCGAGGCGCTGATCAACACGATGTGGATGGGCGCAGGGGTGGTGGCGCTGTCCACGCTGTTCGCCGTGCCGCTGGCTTGGGCTTGCTCGCGCACCGACATGCCGGGCAAGACGCTGGTGCGGTTGATCGTGCTGGGGGCGTTCATCACGCCGCCCTATCTGGGCGCGGTGGGCTGGATCCTGCTGGCCGGGCCGAACGCAGGCTGGCTCAACCAGATATGGATGGCCGCCACGGGGTCCGAGCAGGGAATCTTCAACATCTTCAGCTTCGGCGGGCTGGTGCTGATCATCGCCACCAACGTCTTCTTCTTCATCTTCATCTTCACCTCCAATGCACTCGATCTCGTGTCCTCGGAGATGGAGGACGCCGCCAACGTCCTCGGCGCGGGCACCCTGCGCACCGTCGCCACCATCACCCTGCCGCTGGTCTTTCCCGCGATCCTCGGCGGCATGATCGTCACGTTCCTGCAGGCCATCGCCCTGTTCGGCGTGCCGGCGCTGATCTCCATCCCGGCGCGCTTTCCCGTGGTGACCACGCAGCTCTGGCAGTTCTTCCAGTATCCGGTGCGCGTGGAGGTCGCGGCCGCCTACGCCATTCCGCTGCTGATGATCACCATCGGCCTCTTCGGCCTTCAGAAGCTGCTGCTCCGCCGCAAGGGCTTCGTGGCGGTCACCGGCAAGGGGGGCGAGCGGCGGATGATCGCGCTCGGCCGCTGGCGGTGGGTGATGTTCGGCTATGCCATGCTGATCGCCTCGCTGACGCTGCTGCTCCCCTTCGGCGCGCTGACGCAGGCGGCGTTCGCCGAGGCGTGGGGCCGGGGCATGTCGTTCGACAACTTCACCTTCGGCAACTTCAGCTACATGCTGTTCGAGCACACCACGGCCCGGCTTGCGATCTTCAACAGCCTGTACTTCGCCTCCGCAGCCGCCTGCCTCGCGCTCGCCATCGCGCTCGCCATCGCCTACATCACGGACCGCAGGCTGCTGCCGTTCGGGGGCGTGCTGTCCTTCCTGTGCATGGCGCCGTTCGTGATCCCAGGCGTCGTGCTCGCGATCGGCTTCTACGCGGCCTATGCGCCGCCTCCGGTGGCTCTCTACGGCTCTTCGCTGATCCTGATCTTCGCGTTCTCGGCTCGGTTCCTGCCGGTAGCCTTCGCCAACTCCGCTGCCGGAATGAAGTCAATCCATCCCGATTTGGAGGAAGCCGTCCGCATCCTCGGTGGCGGACGGCTGACCGCGATCCGGCGGGTGACGGCGCCGCTGCTCAAGCGCACGCTGGCGGGGGGATGGCTGCTGATCTTCATTCCCGCCACGCAGGAGCTCTCCACCGCCATCTTCCTGACCGGGCCGAACACGCAAGTGATCTCCGTGCTGCTGCTCGACCTCAGCGAAGAGGGCAACCTCGAACACCTCTCGGCGCTCGGCATGATCCTGCTGGTGTTGACTGTGGTCATCGTGACGGTCGGCATGAAGCTGCTCGGGCGCGACTTCATGCTGCGGAGGACCTGATTTGCCGGTGCTGACTCTCAACGGTCTGGGGCGCAGCTTCGGCGCCTTTCGGGCCCTGCAGGACATGGACCTGACGGTGGAGGACGGGGAGTTCCTGTCGCTTCTCGGCCCCTCCGGCTGCGGCAAGACCACGACGCTGCGCATGATCGCGGGCTTCATGCCGCCGACGGAGGGGACCATCGAGATCGACGGCCGGGTGCTGTCCTCGCCCGCCGGCTGCACTCCGCCGGAGAAGCGCGGCATGTCGATGATCTTCCAGAGCTACGCGATCTGGCCGAACATGACCGTGGCGCAGAACGTCGCCTTCGGCCTGAAGCTCCGCAAGCTGCCGGCGGACGAGATCCGCATGCGCCTCGAGCGGATGCTGGAGGTCGTGCAGCTCGGCCATCTCGCGGACCAGTATCCGGCGGAACTTTCCGGCGGCCAGCAACAGCGCGTCGCGTTGGCGCGGGCGATCGTGGTGCGCCCCTCGGTCCTGCTGCTCGACGAGCCGCTGTCGAACCTCGACGCGAGCCTGCGCGAGGAGATGCGCTACGAGATCCGCCGTCTGCACGACGAGTTCAAGATCACCACCGTGTACGTCACGCACGACCAGTCTGAGGCGATGGCGACGTCGGATCGAATCGCGGTGATGAATGGTGGCCGGATGGAGCAGGTGGATGCGCCCTACGTGCTCTACACTCGCCCGAAGACTCGCTTCGTTGCGGGCTTCATCGGCCGCACCAACTTCATCGAGGCGGAGCGCGACGGCACCTCGGTCGGCTTCGCGGGGTTCGAGGCGCCGGCCTGCGTCTTTCCCGATGCGCCGGCGCGGAGGGCGCTGACCTTCTCGGTGCGCCCGCAGAGCATCATCCTGCACCGCGGAGAGCCCTCGGCCGTCGACGGCGTGGTGCGCCTACCCTGCCGCCTCGCGGAGCGGACGTTCCTGGGCGAGCACTGGGATTACATGGTCGAGACGGAAGACGGCCGTCTGCGCCTGCGCGTCACCGCGCCGCCGCAGCGCGTGCTCGAGGTCGGCGATGACCTCTGGATGGAAATCGACCCGGCGGAGATGGTGGCGATCGCCTGAACGCCCCTTTTCTCACCCGCACGAGCGCACGCACGCACGCACGAGGAGATACCCGATGACCCACGCCGCAGGCCCCCTTTCGCGCTTCAAGGTCATCGACCTGACGCGCGTGCGCGCCGGACCGACTGCCGTGCGACAGCTCGCCGACTGGGGCGCGCAAGTGATCAAGGTCGAGACGCCCGAGAGCATGGAGCCCGGCGAGGGGCTCGGCGGGCCTCGCCACGGTCCGGACTTCCAGAACCTTCACCGCAACAAGCGGGCGGTCACCCTCAACCTGAAGGAGGAGGAGGGCCGCGCGATCCTGATGAAGCTGATCGCCGCCGCCGACGTGGTGGTGGAGAATTATCGCCCTGATGTGAAGACGCGCCTCGGCATCGACTACGAGTCGCTCAAGAAGATCAATCCGCGTCTCGTCTACGGCTCCATCTCGGGCTTCGGGCAGGACGGGCCGTACGCCAAGCGCCCCGGCTTCGACCAGATCGCGCAGGGCATGGGCGGACTGATGTGGATCACCGGCCTGCCCGGCCAGGGACCGGTGCGCGCCGGCATCCCGGTGGCCGACCTGACCGCCGGCATCTTCTGCGCCATGGGCATCCTCGTGGCGCTGCTGGAGCGGGAGCAGTCCGGCGAGGGGCAGTGGGTGCAGTCCTCTCTGCTCGAGGCGCAGATCGCCATGCTCGACTTCCAGGCGGCGCGCTGGCTGATCGCCAAGGACGTGCCAGGGCAGGCGGGCAACGATCACCCGACCTCGATCCCCACCGGCGTGTTCGAGACGTCGGACGGCTACATCAATCTCGCCGCCTCCGGTCAGACCATCTACCGGCGGTTCTGCGACACGGTGGGCGCGCCGGAGCTGGCCGAGAACCCGGACTTCGCCACCGACGCCGCGCGCTCGAAGAACCGTGCGGCGCTGAACGCGGAGATCCAGAAGATCCTTGCCCAACGCCCGAGCGCGGAGTGGATCGAGATGCTCAACGACGCCGGCGTGCCCTGCGGCCCGATCTACAAGATGGACGAGATGTTCGCCGATCCGCAGGTGCGCCACTCCGGCATCGCGCAGGCCGTGCCGCACCCGGCGCTGGGCGACATCGAGCTCGTCGGCCAGGCGGTCAGGCTAAGCCGCACGCCCAGCAAGCTCGTCACCGCCTCGCCCGACCGCAGCCAGCACACCGACGAGGTGCTGGCGGAGCTAGGCTACACATCCGACCAGATCGTCGACCTGCACGCCCGCGACGTCGTCTGAGAGTCGCCGTGATGAAGACCCATGCCGTCGTCGCCCTCCGCCATGGCGGGCCGGAAGTGCTGGAATGGCGCGAGTTGGAGCTGCCCGACCCCGCCCCGGGCGAGATCCGCATCGACCAGACCGCTGTCGGGCTGAACTTCGCCGACATCTACGCACGTACCGGCCAGTTCAGCCATGTCGGCGGACCGGAGCTGCCCTGCCCGCTCGGCGCGCAGGGTGCGGGGACCGTGGGCGCCGTCGGCGAGGGCGTGGCCCGCTTCGAGGTCGGCGACCGCGTCTGCTACGCCGGCGTCTTCGGCGCCTACATGGAAAGCCGCAACATTCCCGCGGAACGCGCGGTCGCGACGCCCGACGACATCTCCGACGAACTCGCCGCCGCCTCGCTGCTTCGGGGCATGACGGCGGAGTACCTGCTGCGCCGCCTGTTCCCGGTGAAGCCGGGCGATCGCATCCTGGTGCACGCCGCGGCCGGAGGCGTCGGCCTGATCCTGTGCCAGTGGGGCAAGGCGCTGGGCGCACATGTTATCGGCACAGTGGGATCCGCCGAGAAGGCGGAGCTGGTCCGCGCCAACGGCTGCGACGACGCCATCCTCTATCGGGAGGAGGACTTCGTCGCCCGCGTGGCCGAGATCACCGACGGGCGCGGCGTGGGCGCGGTCTACGACTCGGTCGGCAAGGACACCTTCACGGGCTCGCTCGCCTCCCTGCGGCCGCGCGGCATGGCGATCAACTACGGGACCGCGTCCGGCCAGGCGGAACCGCTGGCGCTTCAGGACCTGCACGCCAAGTCGCTGATCGTCACTCGCCCCACCCTGCCACGCTGGATCGAGACCCGCGAGGAGCTGGAGGCGTCCTCTTCCGCCGTCTGGCAGGTGCTGCGGGAAGGAACCGTCACCCTGCCTATCACCGAGCGCTTCGCTCTGAAGGACGCTGCCGAGGCGCACCGCGCCCTCGAGAGCCGCGCCACAACCGGAGCGCTGGTCCTGACGACCTGACCCCGACCCACCTGGAGACGACGTCATGAACGACATGAGCCTGAGCACGACCGACCGCATCATCGCCCGCAAGGACGGCGCAGTCGGATGGATCCTGTTCAACAACCCCGCGCGCCGCAACGCGGTCTCCACCGACATGTGGGCCGCGATCCCGAGGATCGTGGAAGCCTACGAGGCCGACCCCGAAATCAGGGTGCTGGTCCTGACCGGCGCCGGAGACAAGGCGTTCGTATCGGGCGCCGACATCTCCGAATTCGAACAGCAGCGCAGCAACGTCGAGAACGTTAAGGCGTACGACGAGGTCGCGGGTCTCGCCAACAAGGCGCTGGTGGGCTGCGGCAAGCCGACGATCGCCATGATCCGTGGCTGGTGCATCGGCGGCGGCGTGGGTGTCAGCCTGACATGCGACTTCCGCGTCGCCTCGGACGATGCGCGCTTCGGCGTGCCCGCGGCGCGGCTGGGCTTGGGCTACGACATGAACGGCATCCGCCGGCTGGTGGATGTGGTCGGGCCGTCGTACGCCAAGGAGATCTTCTTCACCGCCCGCCACTACACCGCCTCCGAGGCGCACATGATGGGCCTCGTCAACCGAGTGGTTCCGGCGGCGGAGCTGGAGGCTGAGGTCGCCCGCTACACGGGGATGATCGCCGAGAACGCCCCCCTGACCATCGCCGCCGTCAAGCGGGCGGTCCGGGAGATCATCGCCGACGAGAGCGCACGCGACAGCGCCGCCGTCGCCGGGATGGTCGAGGCCTGCTTCGCCAGCGAGGACTACCGCGAAGGCCGCACCGCCTTCATGGAGAAGCGCAGGCCCGTGTTCCGCGGACGCTGAGGAAGGTGGGATCCCAGTTCCGCGGTCCGTCCCCTGAATCGGATGCGCCCGGAATGTCGGCTTGGCCGACGACGAGGATCCATGCCGAGGAAGCGGCCACAGCGACGGGCGCGACCAGAGCCAGCCGCCCTGGCATTTCGGGGCAAGTCGAGAATGCCGCCCCGCAGCTGCAGACCATCAGATCGGGTTCCTCCTCGCACCGGACCGGAAGATCAGAGCTGCTTGAGTCGCACGCAAGGAGCGCACGCCGGCACTGTCGGCGGTGTTCGCACGCGACGTATGCGCGGCGGATGCGCGATACCCTCGACAGGATGCGCCCGTCGCAGGCCCGGCAGTGATGACGCGCGGCGCCGGCCTCGCCGACGCGCATCACAAGTCACTCTCTGTCGCCCCGCAACTACTGCGTGAAGGCGGACGGCCTGTCTCGATCGGCGAGCACGATCACCGAAGTTGGCACCCGTGTGGGTCCGACTTGGAAGAGGCGACGCTCCCCCGCAAAGACGAAACGCTCCAGTCGTCCAGTTTCGGAGCACGTGAGGCTCCCGAGCTGATGTCGTAA
>JAWLFJ010000245.1:0-2700 GCA_041685625.1 Paracoccaceae bacterium
TCGGCATCGTCCGGCAGGGCGTCGAGGTCGATCTCCATACTTCGAGGCTGTCCCGCGAGGCGCCCGGGCGCCAGCGCTATCGCATCGACTCCATGAGATAATCAGACCACGCGCCGCGGCGGCGCCGTCCAGGCCGGCCGCCGCCAGTCGATGCCTTCCCAGAGCATCGCAAGCTGCGCCGAGGTCATCGCCGAGGACGCCGCCTGGTATTGCTGGCACGCCTCGCGCCGGCAGGCGATGCTCGAGGCCTGCTGGGAGAAGGCGGGCGCCTTCGTCCACCAGCAGATCATCTGGGTGAAGGACCGCGGTGTTCTGACCCGGTCGCATTACCTCTGGAAGCACGAGCCCTGCTTCATGGGCTGGCGCCGCCCGAACCGCCCGCCGAAGGTGGCCGACGAGACGCCGCCCTCGACCTGGGAGATGCCGTCCTTCGCAAAGGACGAGCGGCCGGACCACCGGACGCCGAAGCCGCTCGACGCCTTCGGCATCCCGATGCGCCAGCACGTGGCTCGCGGCGGGCTGTGCTACGAGCCGTTCTCCGGCTCGGGCTCGCAGATCATGGCCGGCGAGGCCAACGGCCGGCGCGTCTTCGCCATGGAGATCAGCCCGGCCTACGTCGACGTCGCCGTGGAGCGCTGGCAGGCCGAGACCGGCCGCGACGCGATCCTCGACGGCGATGGCCGGACCTTCGCGCAGGTGAAGACGGCGCGGCAGGGCGAGACCGTGCAGGACGGGGAAACGGCCGCATGATGCAGAGCCGCGCCATGTCGCTGGTCGAGGCCATCGCCAACGTGGCGGTCGGCTACGGCGTCGCGGTGGTGACGCAGATCCTGATCTTCCCGGTCTTCGGGCTGCACACGACGCCGGCGCAGAACCTGAAGATGGGGGCGGTGTTCACGGTGGTGAGCATTGCGCGGTCGTTCGCCCTGCGGCGTCTGTTCGAGGCGATCCGAGTCCGACGCTCTTGAGGACGCTCGGAATGCGATGACGGTGCTATGGGTCGCCTCGATGGCTTAGGTTCGATCCCGCGAGGAGGAACCGGGCGAGATGGCAGGCGGACAGGAGCACTGGGACGACGTCTACGGCGCGCGGTCGGAAGACGCGCTGACATGGTTCGAAGCGACGCCGGCGGGGTCGCTCGCCCTGGTGGGCGACCATCTGCAACCGGGCGAGCCGTTCATCGACATCGGCGCCGGCGCGTCTCGTCTGGTCGATGCGTTGCTCGAGGAGGGCTTTGGGCCGCTCACTGTGCTGGACCTCTCCGCGGCCGCCCTGGCCGTCAGCCGACAGCGGCTCGGCCCAAGGGCCGACGACGTTGCGTGGATCGAGGCGGACATCACGAGGTGGAAGCCCGATCGCGAGTACGCGGTCTGGCACGACCGGGCGGTGTTCCATTTCCTGACCGGGGCCGAAGCTCGCGCCGGCTACGCGCGCGCCCTGTCCGATGCCCTGAGACCGGGCGGGATCGCGATCATCGCGACCTTCGCGGATGACGGCCCCGAAATGTGCTCGGGTCTGCCCGTGGTGCGCTATGCGCCGGAAGAGCTGGCGCAGGAACTCGATCGTCTGCTTCCGGACCGCTTCGAAACGCTCGGCGCCAGACGCCACGTGCACGTCACGCCGAAGGGTAACCGGCAGAGCTTCCAGTACAGCGTGTTCCGGAAGACGGATCAGTGAGACGAGGAAAACCGCCGCCCCTTGCGGCACGGCGGCATAGGAGCCGGCCTTGGGGCGCGGCGTCAGTCGCGCGGCAAGCTGTACACCCTACCGCGACCCTCGACCTTCTCCGAGGTCACTTCGAGCCCGAGCCTTTTCTTCAGCGCACCGGCGAAAGCTCCTCTGATCGTGTGCGATTGCCACTGAGTGGCGGCGGCGATCTCGTCGATGGTCGCGCCGCCCTCGGCGCGGAGCATCTCGATCAACTTTGCCTGCTTGGTGCCTTCGCGCGGTGTGCGCGCCTTGGGCGCGGGAACGGCGTCGGCCGGCGTGTCCGTCGCCGAGTCTGTGTCGGGCGCCCCGTCGGCGCCCGTGGGCGCGCTGTCGCCGTCCGCGGGTTCGACGCCGATGGCGGCGAGGCCTGCGTCGGTGATGTGCAGGAGGATGGCGCGGCCGTCCGCGTAGTTGCGCCAGATGCGGTTCAGCGCGGCATCGGCCTTGGTCTGGCTGTCGGTCACCGTCTCGGCGATCAGCCCGCGCGAGAGCAGCGCGCCTACCACCTTGGCGGCGGCGCCGCCGCGGAGCGAGCCGGGCAGCGGCAGGGCGTTGCGGTCGTCGCGCTGCGCGGCGGCGCTGAGGATGATCGCTTGCGTGTCGGAAAGCTTGGTCATCTGGGGTCTCCGTGTTCGGGCCCGCGACATGCGGCGCCTTCTACGACCCCGAGCCGCGCAGGGCGCGCGGCGGGAGTTCCGGTTGGGTCGGAGATCACTCGGCGTGTTCGCCTTCGCCGAAGGCGCTGTCGGTGATGCGCTTCAGGAGGCTGGCGTAGTGTTCGAGCGTTCCAACCATCGCCCAGCCCACCTCGTCGGGGTGGCAGTTGTAATGGTCGTCGCTGAGCGCCTGCAGGCGGGCGAGCATCTCGTCGATCTCGGCCTTCTTCCCGATGAAGGCGGCGAGTGCGGCCTCGCGGTTCCGGCGCGCCTTCTCGGCGCGGAGTTGGTGGCGCGGGGTGGTGATCGGGTTCAGGCGCGTGGTCATCGTGGT
>JAWLFJ010000246.1:0-2695 GCA_041685625.1 Paracoccaceae bacterium
CAGCGGCATCAGGATCGCCAGCGTCACGATCGCCCACATCACCGCGAAGCCGGGACTGGTGCGCGCGATCACCAGGAACCAGATCAGCGCGCCCAGCGGGAGCAGGAAGTGGACCCCCATCAGGAAGGTGCGCAGGCGCGGCGGCAGCTCGTCGCGCGGCATGCCTTCCAGCCCCAGCTTCAGCGCTTCGAGGTGCACGATGTAGAACAGCCCCAGGTAGGCGATCACCGCCGGCACGAACGCGGCCTTGACCACCTCGAGGTAGGGCAGGCCGGTGAACTCGGCGATGATGAACGCGGCGGCGCCCATCACCGGCGGCATCAGCTGGCCGTTGGTGGACACCGCGACCTCGGTCGCGCCCGCCTTGTACGCGGGGTAGCCCGAGCGCTTCATCAGCGGGATCGTGAACGTTCCCGTCGTCACCACGTTCGCGAGGCTGGAGCCGGACACCATGCCGGTCATGCCGCTGGCGACCACCGCCGCCTTGGCGGGCCCGCCGCGGAACACGCCCAGGAAGGCGTGCGCGACGTCGATGAAGTACTTGCCTGCGCCGGCGCGATCCAGCATCGAGCCGAACAGCACGAACAGGAACACGAACTGGGTCGATACGCCCAACGCAACGCCGAACACGCCTTCGGTGGTCACGAACATCTGCGAGATGATGCGGTCCAGGCCGTAGCCGCGGTGGGAGATCAGGTCGGGCAGCGTGAGGGGAATGAGCCCGCGCGGCCCCGTCATGGCGTAGAGCAGGAACACCGCGCCGATCACCGTCAATGCCGGCCCCAAGGCGCGGCGGGTGGCTTCGAGCAGCAGCACCAGGAAGACCGAGCCCAGCACCACCTCGCGTTGTAGCGGGATCCCGAAGCGGTTCTGCAGGCCCTGGTAGTCCACCACCAGGTACCCCACCGTGCCCGCGGCCAGCAGGCCCAGCACGATGTCCCACCACGGGACCGGCTTGCCGCTGCCGGCGCGGCGGGCGGGGAAGACCAGGAAGGTGATCAGGATCGCGAACGTGAGGTGCACCGCCCGCGCGCGCGAGGCGTCGACGACCAGGACGCTGGCGATGCCCAGCTGGAAGAGCGACCAGCCGATCGCCAGGGCGAACACGGTCCACTTGATCCAGCCGGCGTGGTAGCGCCCGCCGGTCTCGATGTCACGCACCAGCTTCTGGGCCTGCTCGGCCGCCTTGCGCTCCTCCTCCTCGTCGTCGAGGGGAGCTTCGGCCGGGTCGTCGCGGCGGGGATCGCCCTCGCCGTCCCGCTCGGCGTCGCGCTCGTCGTCGCGCTCGTCGTCGCGCTCGTCGTCCATGTGGCGGGCGTCGTCGGGCTCGGGCATGCGACCTCCGCAGCGGGCCGCGCGCGGCGGCGAGAGGGGCGAGAGGGGCGAGAGAACGGACCCCGCCCGGCGTGGCGGGTGGGGTCCGGAGCGGTCGGACGTCCTGGGTGGTGGGCGTCGCGGGCGCGACGCCCACGCCTCACATCAGGCCGGCGTCCTCGTAGGCCCGCTGGGCGCCGGGGTGCAGCGGCGCGCCCAGGCCGGAGAGGAAGTCCTCGTCGGTGAGGTTCGCCAGGGCCGGGTGGATCGCCCGGAAGTCCTCGATGTTGTCGAGGATGGCGCTGACGATGGTGTACATCTCGTCCTCGCTCATGGCGGTGCTGGTCACGAACAGCGCCTTGACGCCGAACAGCGTGACGTCCTCGTCCTGGCCGCCGTAGGTGCCGGCGGGAACGGTCGCGAACGCGTAGTACGGGGCGGCCTCGATCATCGCGGCGAACTCGTCGTCCGCCAGCGGCACGAGGTGGACGTCGGAGGTGGTGGTGATGTCCTGGATCGCCGCGCCGCCGATGCCGACGGTGTAGAAGAAGCAGTCGATGCGGCCGTCACGCAGGAAGTCGGGCGCTTCGGCGGCCCGCAGGTACTCGGGCTCGAAATCGTCTTCGCTCATGCCCTTCGCGTCCAGCATGGCGCGCACGGTGTTCAGCATGCCGGAGCCGGAGTTGCCGATGCTGACCCGCTTGCCGGCGATGTCGTCGAACCCTTCGACGCCCGAGTCGGCGTCGCACACCAGGTGCATCGGCTCGGGGTGGAGGCCCATCACGGTGCGCAGCGAGTCGACCGGCTCGCCGTCGAACGCGGCTTCGCCGTTGTACGCCTGGTAGACCACGTCGGACTGGGCGATCGCCAGGTCCAGCTGGCCGGCCTGGATGGCGCTGATGTTGAATACGGAGCCGCCGGTCGACTCGACCGTGAGGCGCATGCCGACGTCCGCGTCGTTCACGATCTTCGAGGTCGCGCCGCCGACGGGGTAGTACACGCCGGTGACGCCGCCGGTCCCGATCGTGAAGAAGCCTTGCGCGAAGCCGACGCTGAGCAGCGCGGTGAAGGCGAGGGTCGTGATCGTTGCGAGGGTTCGGGTCATCGTAGCTACCTCCTCGGGGTACGGCGGTCCGCCGTGCCGTCGCGCGAACCGCGACCGAATCCGTACGGCGAACCGAAACGCTTGTAGCCTTGTGGCTCTCTACGGGTACCACGTGACGCGCGGAGAGGTCAATCGGGTCAGGCCGCCGGCGCGGCCTCGCTCTGCGAGGTGCCGGCCATCATCAGGCCCAGCGTCTCGGCGTCCGCTTCGGCGGCGGAGAGCTCGCCCATGATGCGGCCCTCGAACATCACGACGATCCGGTCGGTCAGCGACAGG
>JAWLFJ010000247.1:0-2678 GCA_041685625.1 Paracoccaceae bacterium
TGCGCCTTGGCCCCCCTTTTCCGCCATGCGCCGAGCGGTGCGCCTTCACGTAGCTCGCGTCCATGGAGACCGTCTCCGCGATCCAGTTCCCGGCGACCAAGGTCTCGAAGATGCGCTTCCAGACGCCCTTGCCGGACCAGCGGTTGAAGCGGTTGTAGATGGTGGTGGGCGGCCCGTAGTCGCGCGGGCACTGTCGCCACGGGCAGCCCGTGCGGATCACGTGGATGATGCCGCTGATCACCCGCCGGTCGTCGACGCGCCGTGCGCCGGGCTGGTTCGTCGGAAGATGCGGCTCGATCGCCGCCCACGCTTCGTCGCTCAGCCAGAACGGTCCGCTCATCCACGCCTCCGAACCACTTCGGACGCTTGGAATCACGCAAGCCGTTCAATGGCAATGTTCTGATTGGGTCCGGACCCAATCAGCACCAGAAGGCGATGACGGCGGCGAGGCAGGCGGCGGAGAGGAACTTCGCCGCGAGCTTGTCGTAGCGGGTGGCGATGCGGCGGGCCGTCATGCGGATGTCATCGAAGGCCGCTAGGCGTCGCTCGCGTCCGAAGATATCACGGGGAGAATCATGAAGGCCTTCGCATCCTTCGCCGCGCTCGCCGCGGCCGCCACGCTGACGCTCGCCTCCGCCGCCGAGGCCGAGTTCCAGCTCGGCGACCGCTACACCGACGCCGACGGCGACCTGATCGCCGACATCCCGACCGATCCCTCGCAGCTGATCGACCCCGACACGCTGATCTTCGCCTACACCCCGGTGGAGGATCCGGCCGTCTACGCCGAGGTCTGGCAGGGCTTCCTCGACCACATGGCCGAGGTCACGGGCAAGAACGTCCAGTTCTTCCCGGTGCAGTCGAACGCCGCCCAGATCGAGGCGATGCGCGCCGGGCGCCTGCACGTCGCGGGCTTCAACACCGGCTCCAACCCGATCGCGGTGGCCTGCGCCGGCTTCCGGCCCTTCGCGATGATGGCGGGCTCGGACGGCTCGTTCGGCTATGAGATGGAGATCATCACCTATCCCGGCTCGGGCATCGACTCGGTGGAGGACCTCGAGGGCAAGGAGCTGACCTTCACCTCGGAGACGTCCAACTCCGGCTTCAAGGCGCCCTCGGCGCTCCTGAAGGGCGAGTTCGGGCTCGTCGCCGGCGAGGATTTCGAGACCTCGTTCTCCGGCAAGCACGACAACTCGATCCTCGGCGTGGCCAACAAGGACTATCTCGCGGCCTCCATCGCCAACTCGGTCAAGGCCCGCATGATCGAGCGCGACGTGATCTCCGAGGACCAGCTCGAGGTGGTCTACCGCTCGCAGACCTTCCCGACCACGGGCTACGGCACGGTCTACAATCTGACGCCGGAGCTGCAGGAGAAGATCCGCGAGGCGTTCTTCAGCTACGACTGGGAGGGCACGGCGCTGGCCGAGGAGTTCGGCAAGAACGGCGAGGACCAGTTCATCGAGATCAGCTTCAAGGACGACTGGGCCGTCATCCGCACCATCGACGAGGCCAACGGCGTCGTCTACGACTGCAACTGATCGGCTTCGATCCCATAGACGGGCATGGGCGGCGGCCGCGCCGCCCGTGCCCTCTTTTCCCGCCGAGGAGAGGCCGATGCTGCGTCTCGAGGGACTGTCCAAGACCTATCGCACCGGCGACGCGGCGCTGAGCGACGTCACGCTGGACGTGCCGAGCGGGCAGATCCTCGGCCTGATCGGGCCCTCCGGGGCGGGCAAGTCCACCCTGATCCGCTGCATCAACCGGCTGGTGGAGCCGACCGCGGGCAAGGTCCTGCTCGGCGAGGTCGATCTCGCGCGGCTCGGCAAGGGGGAACTGCGTCGCCAGCGCCGCCGCATCGGCATGATCTTCCAAGAATACGCGTTGGTCGAGCGGCTGACGGTGATGGAGAATGTGCTCTCCGGCCGCCTCGGCTACGTCTCGTTCTGGCGCAGCTACTTCCGACGGTTCGCGGCCGAGGATGTGCGGCGCGCCTTTCGCCTGCTCGACCGAGTCGGGCTGACGGAGCATGCCGACAAGCGCGCCGACGCCCTCTCGGGCGGGCAGCGCCAGCGGGTCGGCATCGCGCGCGCCCTCGCGCAGGAGCCCGAGCTCCTGCTGGTGGACGAGCCGACCGCGAGCCTCGATCCCAAGACCTCGCGCCAGATCATGCGGCTCCTGACCGAGATATGCGCCGAGAGCGGGCTGCCCGCGATCGTCAACATCCACGACGTGCCGCTGGCGCAGCAGTTCATGCAGCGCATCGTAGGCCTCAATGCCGGGCGCGTGGTCTTCGACGGCCCGCCGGAGGCGCTGACCGAGGACGCGCTGACGACGATCTACGGGGCCGAGGACTGGAACGCCATGCGCCGGGGCGACGAGGAGCAGGCGGCGGCCGAGGCGGACGCGACCGCCCGCATGGAGGCCCTCGCGCGATGAGCGCGGCCTATCCGTCGGTCTGGCGGCGCCCGCCGCAGATCGTCCGCGACCGGCGCTGGCGGATCGCGCTGCAGATCGGCGCGGTGGTCTACCTGGTCCTCGCGCTCGGCACGATCGAGGTGGACTGGCAGCGGATCGCGCTCGGCCTCGAGCGGGGGGGGCGCTTCGTGATGGGCTTCCTGCAGCCCGACTTCACGAGCCGCTGGACCGACATCTCCCGCGGGCTGGCGGAGAGCCTTACGATG
>JAWLFJ010000025.1:0-40782 GCA_041685625.1 Paracoccaceae bacterium
CCGGCCTCCGCGATTCTCGTCGGCGGCGATCCCGGCATCGGCAAGTCGACGCTGCTGCTGCAGGCCGCCGCCGCCTTCGGCCGCGCCGGGGCCTCGGCGCTCTACGTCTCGGGCGAGGAGGCGGCCTCGCAGATCCGGATGCGCGCCGCCCGGCTCGGCCTCGCCAAGGCCCCGGTGAAGCTCGCCGCGGCGACCGATCTCCGCGACATCCTGGCGACGCTGGAGGCGGAGCGTCCGGACCTCGCCATCCTCGATTCGATCCAGACGCTCTGGCTCGCCTCGGTCGGCTCCGCCCCGGGCTCCGTCGCCCAGGTCCGCGCCGCGGCGCACGAGCTGGTCACCTTCGCCAAGCGACGCGGCACCTCCGTCGTCCTCGTCGGACACGTCACCAAGGAGGGCCAGATCGCCGGCCCCCGCGTGGTCGAGCACATGGTCGACACCGTGCTCTATTTCGAAGGCGAACGCGGCCATCCCTTCCGCATCCTCCGCGCCGTCAAGAACCGCTTCGGCCCGGCCGACGAGATCGGCGTGTTCGAGATGACCGGCCGCGGCCTCGCGCAGGTCGAGAACCCCTCGGCGCTCTTCCTCTCCGAGCGCGGCCGCGAGACGCCGGGCGCCGCCGTCTTCGCCGGGATCGAAGGCACCCGTCCGGTGCTGGTGGAGATCCAGGCGCTGGTCGCCCCCTCGCCGATGTCCACGCCGCGGCGCGCCGTGGTGGGCTGGGACTCGGGTCGCCTCGCGATGATCCTCGCGGTGCTCGAGGCGCGGGCCGGCGTCTCCCTCGCGGGGCGGGAGGTCTATCTCAACGTCGCCGGGGGTCTGCGCGTGGCCGAACCCGCCGCCGATCTCGCCGTCGCCGCGGCCCTTCTCTCGGCGATCGCCGAGACGCCGCTGCCGGCCGAGACGGTGGTGTTCGGGGAGATCAGCCTCTCGGGCGCGGTGCGCCCCGCGCCTCAGGCCGACGCGCGCCTGCGCGAGGCCGAGCGGCTCGGCTTCACCGGCGCGCTCGCCCCGCCGCGGGCCTCCTCCGCCGCCCGGCGCCGGGCCTCGACGCCGGAGGAGAAACCGGGCATCAAGGCGACCCGGATCGAGGACGTCGCGGCCCTCGCCGCCCGCCTCCTCGGCGAAGGCGGGGCGCCTGCGTCCCCGACCGGCTGAGGCTCGAGGGAGGAGCGAGGGGCCGATGGAGTTCAACATCGTCGACGGCGCCGTGCTGGCCGTTCTGGCGCTCTCGGGCGTGCTCGCCTTCTCGCGCGGGTTCACGCGCGAGACGCTGGCGATCCTCGGCTGGGTCGGCGCAGCCTTCGCCGCGCTCTACGCCGCCCCGCTGATCGAGCCCCTGCTGAAGGAGATCCCCGCGGTCGGGCCGATGCTGGCCGCCTCCTGCTCGCTCGGCAAGCTCGCGGCCTTCTCGGTCGGCTTCGCGATCGCGCTGGTGCTGATCTCGATCTTCACGCCGCTCTTCGCCGGCGCCGTCCAGAACAGCGTCCTCGGCCCGATCGACCGCGCGGCGGGCTTTCTCTTCGGCGTCGCGCGCGGCGTGGTGCTGGTGGCGGTGGTCTACCTCGTGTACGACCTCCTCGTCGCACCGGCGGACCGTCTGCCGATGATCGAGGAGGCGCGGAGCGTCGCGATGATCTCCGACGCCGCCGCGATGATCGAGGCCGCCCTGCCCGAGACCGCGCCCGCCTGGCTGATGCAGCCGATCAACGGGCTGATGGCCGAATGCGGCGGCGTCGATCTCGGCGGCTTCGGCGGGCCCGAACCCGAAGAGGCGACGACAGGCGACCCGCCCGCCGCGACCGGCGAATGATGACGGCGCCATGACAGACGGGCCCGGACGCATTATGTTCCCGCCCGCAGCCCGATCCTCCCGCCGAGCAGAGAGCCCCGCCCCATGAGCGATCAGCGCGCCGACGCCCACGCCTCGGTCTTCGACCCGGAGGCCGACAAGCCGCGCGAGGAGTGCGGCCTGTTCGGCGTCTTCGGCCCGGCCGAGGCGGCGAACTTCGCCGCCCTCGGCCTGCACGCCCTCCAGCATCGCGGACAGGAGGCGGCCGGCATCGTCACCTACGAGCCCGGACCCGGCTTCTCCGAGGTCAAGCGCCTCGGCTACGTCCGCGACAACTTCACTTCGGCCAAGGTGATGGCCGAACTGCCCGGAACGATGGCCGTCGGCCATGTCCGCTACTCGACCTCCGGCGCGAAGGGCCACACGGCGATCCGCGACGTGCAGCCGCTCTACGCCGATCTCGCCACGGGCGGGGTGGCGCTGGCGCACAACGGCAACCTGGTCAACGCGCTCTCGCTGAAGCGCGAGCTGATCGACCGAGGCTCGATCTTCCAGAGCTCGTCCGACACCGAATGCGTGCTGCACCTCATGGCGCGGAGCTTCCACCGCACCTCCGCCGACCGCCTCAAGGAGGCGCTGCGCCGGGTCGAGGGCGCGTTCTCGGTGCTGGCGCTGACCGAGACGCAGCTGATCGGCGCGCGCGATCCGATGGGCATCCGTCCGCTGGTGCTCGGCCGGCTCGGCGACGGCTGGATCCTCGCTTCGGAGACCTGCGCCCTCGACATCGTCGGCGCCAGCTTCGAGCGCGAGGTGGCGCCGGGCGAGATGCTGATCATCGACGACACCGGCGTCGAGAGCCATCGCCCGTTCGAGCCCGCGCCGTCGCGCTTCTGCATCTTCGAGCACGTCTACTTCTCCCGCCCCGACAGCGTGATCGGCGGCCAGGCCGTCTACGAGAGCCGCCGTCGCATCGGGGTCGAACTGGCGCGCGAGGCGCCGGTGGAGGCCGACCTCGTCTGCCCCGTTCCCGACAGCGGCACCCCGGCCGCCATCGGCTACGCCCAGGAGAGCGGGATCCCCTTCACCCTCGGCATCACGCGCAACCAGTATGTCGGGCGGACCTTCATCGAACCCTCCGAACAGATCCGGAACATGGGCGTGCGGCTGAAGCTGAACGTCAACCGCGCGCTGGTCGAGGGCAAGCGCGTTATCCTCGTCGACGACAGCGTCGTGCGCGGCACGACCTCCATGAAGATCAAGGAGATGATCCGCGAGGCGGGGGCGAAGGAGGTGCACTTCCGTGTCGCCTCGCCGCCCACGGCCTGGCCCTGCTTCTACGGCGTCGACACGCCCGAGCAGGAGAAGCTGCTGGCGTTTCGAATGAGCGAGGAGGAGATGCGCGACCATCTCGGCGTCGACTCGCTGCGCTTCGTCAGCCTCCACGGGCTCTATCGCGCCGTCGGCGAGGCCGCCGGGCGCGACCCCGGCGCGCCGCGCTACTGCGACGCCTGCTTCTCGGGCCACTACCCGGTGCGCCCGGCGGACATGATCGAGACCGGCCGGCTCGACCTCGCCGCCGAATGACGCGCCGCTGCCCGCCGGGGGGAGCGCGCCGCTCGGGGAGGCTCCGCCCCCCGCTCGCGCCGCGCCGCCGGGCCCGAGGGCCCGACGAGGGCGCCCGGCCCCGGCCGGAGGGGCGCTCCGGCGCCGCGGCGGCTTGCGGCCACCCTCCCGGCCCCCATATGCGCCGGGCATGACCGAAGACGCCCTTCTCCGCCTCGTCTATCTCTCCGTGCTCGGCGCGGCGATCCTGGCGGGCGTGTTCGCCGCCTATCGCGGGCGCATGGCCACCGGCATCCAGCACGCGCTGGTCTGGGTGCTGATCATCCTCGGCCTCGTCGCCGTCTACGGGCTGCGCGAGGACCTGATGGCCGCGCTTCTGCCCGGCGCGACGGTGGAGCGGCAGGGCGACGCGCTGGTGTTGCGCCGCGCGGCCGACGGGCATTTCCACCTGAACGCCGAGGTCAACGGCGCGCCGGTCGAGTTCCTGGTGGACACCGGAGCCTCCGACCTCGTGCTCAGCCGCCGCGACGCCCAGAGCGCGGGGATCGATCCCGACGAGATCGCCTACACCCGGCGCGCGATGACCGCGAACGGGCAGGTCTCCATCGCGCCGGTGCGGCTCGAGCGTGTCGAGATCGCGGGGATCGAGGCGCGGGACGTGCCGGCGGTGGTCGGCTCGGAGGGTCTGTTCGGCTCGCTGATGGGAATGAGCTATCTCGACCGGTGGTCGCGGGTCACGGTCGAGGGCGACCGCATGACCCTCGAGCCCTGAGCGAGGCGGCTCGCGCCTTCGCCCGATGGTCGCGCCTCATCGCGATCGGCCGGCATCGCGCGCCGGCCGTCCGGCCGGGTCGGATCGGGTTCCGTTCGCCGGGTCCCGGCGTCAGACCGCCAGGCCGCGATCCGTCAGCCAGCGCGCCCCGGGCAGGATCGTCGAGGGATCCGCCATCTCCAGGATCAGCCGCGCCGCCGGAGCGTGGGTCGCGAGCGCCGCGAAGACCGGCGCGAACGGCACCGTGCCCATGCCGGGGGGCCAGTGCCGATCGGCGTAGCCGTCGGCGTCCTGAAGGTGAACGTGGAGCAGCCGCCGCCCCGCACCGATCACGTGCCAGTCCACCGGCCGCCCGCCGCGCGAGACGTGGACGTAATGCGCGTGTCCGGTGTCGAGCGAGACGCCGAGAGCCACCGATCCGAGCGCGTCCACGATCGCGGCGCGATGCTCGGCATCCTCGTCCTCGACGTTCTCGATCGCCAGCGCGATCCCCGCCGCCTCGGCCCGCGCCAGGAGCGGACGCAGCGTCGCCTCCACCCGCTCGATCACGTGCTCGCGCCCCTTCGGCGCGAGAAAGTCGTTCTGCGCGCCCCAGGTCGAGAACGGCGAATGCACCACCATCATCGTCGCGCCGAGCGCCTCAGCCACGTCGAGGCCCTGTCCGAAGCGCCGCTGCGCCAGCGCGCGCGCCTCCGGATCGGTCGCGTCGAGCTTCAGGTCGTAGAACGGGCCGTGGATGCCGAGCGGCCCGGCCCAGCCGTCCAGCTTGCGTTTCGCGAGCGCGATCAACGGGCTCCAGTCGGCGTCCAGCACCATCGGCAGGCAGAAGTCCTGAATCTCCAGCGGGCGGTTCCGCTCGATCAGCCAGTCGCGGTGCCGCCCGATCTCTCCGATCGGCATGGCGGCGCCCAGCACGGGGCGTTCGGGCATCGTTCTCCCCCCTTCTCAGGCGTCGGCGCCGCTCGCGGCCTTGCGCACCCAGCGTCCGCCGGCCTGCGCCCAGTATTCGGCGGCGAGGCCGGCGGCCGCGACGCGGCGCCAGTCCTCCCGCGCGGCCTCCACCGCCGCGGGGTCGGCGCCGTCGAAGACCAGCCAGACCCGCTCCAGCGCCGCCGCCTCCTCCGGCGACCAGGGCGCGCCGCCCAGCAGCATCAGCGCGTCGGGCGCGTTCGGCGCCTCGCGCCCTTCGGTCAGCAGCACCGGCTGGCGGGCGGCGTGCGGCGCGTCGGCGCGGCCGTGGGGCAGGAACGCGGCGTCGTCGTAGGTCCAGAGCAGCGCGTCCACCGCGTCCATGCGCGCACCGGGGCCGATGCGCACCGCCGCGCGCATCCCACGCTCCAGCGCCTTCTCCAGCAGCGCCGGCGCCACCCCCTCCAGCCCCGTCTCGGTCAGGTGGTAGAAGCGCACGGCGCCCAAGGGCTCAGCCCTCGCGGCCCTTGACCAGCGCGTCGCAGGCGCGCACGCCCCAGCCGGTGGCCCCGCGCGGCCAGAGATCGCCCGATTCCTTGACCAGCGTGACGCCGGCGACGTCGACATGGATCCAGGGCGTGCCGTCCTTGACGAAGCGCTTGATGAACTGCGCCGCGGTGATCGAGCCCGCGGACCGGCCGCCGGTGTTCTTCATGTCGGCGAGGCGCGACTTGAGCAGCTTGTCGTAGGCGGCGCCCAGCGGCAGGCGCCAGGCCTTCTCGCCGGCCGCGTCGCAGGCGGCCTGCCATTCCGAGGCGAAGGCGTCGTCGTCGCCGAAATAGCCCGCATGCTCGTGGCCGAGGGCGACGATCATGGCGCCGGTGAGGGTCGCGAAATCCACCATGCCCGACGGCTTGAACCGCTCCTGCGCGTACCAGATCACGTCGGCGAGCAGCAGCCGGCCCTCGGCGTCGGTGTTGACGATCTCGATGGTGTCGCCCTTCATCGAGGTCACGATGTCGCCCGGCCGCTGGGCGCGGCCGTCCGGCATGTTCTCCACCAGCCCCACGAGGCCGACGACGTTGGCCTTGGCGCCGCGCAGCGCGATCGCGCGCATCGCGCCCGCCACGATCGCCGCGCCGCCCATGTCCATCGTCATGTCCTCCATGCCGCCCGCGGGCTTGAGGGAGATGCCGCCGGTGTCGAAGACCACGCCCTTGCCGATCAGCGCGAGGGGCGCCTCGTCGCCGCCGCCGTTCCAGCGCATGACCACGACCTTGGTGGGGCTGTCCGAGCCGCGGCCGACGCCGAGCAGCGCGCGCATGCCGAGCTCCTCGAGCTCGGCCTCCTCGAGGATCTCGACCTCGAGGCCGAGCTCGCCCATCGCGGCGAGGCGCGCGGCGAACTCCTCGGTGCCGAGCACGTTGGCCGGCTCGTTGACGAGGTCGCGCGCGAAGAACACGCCTTCGACCGCGGCCATGCGGCCGCGGGACTCCCGCCCGACCGCCTCCGGCCCGTCGACGTGCAGGCGCACGGTCCGGCGCGTGCGGTCCGCATGCTCCTCGTCGGCGCGCTTGTAGACGTCGAACTCGTAGGCGCGGAGCGCCATGCCGTAGGCGAGATCGGCGGCGAGCGCCGCGTCGAGGCCGCCGGCATGGACGCTCACGCCCGCCTCGGCCGCCTTGCCGGACAGCGCGGCGCCGATCGCGCCGCCCGCCTTCAGCACGTCGTCCGCGTCCGGATCCTCCCCCAGCGAGACCAGCAGCAGCGCGCCGGCCGCGAGGCCGCCCGGCGCCGGCACGCGCAGCGTGGCGCCCGCCTTGCCCTTCCAGTCCTCCGCGGCGACGGCGCGGCGGAGGGCGCCCCCCATCGCGTCGTCCGCAGCCCCGGCCGCGTCGCCCATCGCCTCGGCCCCGCGGCAGAGCACCACGACGAGGCCCTCGGCCTCGCGCAGCGCGGTGAAGTCCTCGGCGACGAAGCTGATCTCGACGGGCGCGGTCATGGGCGGGGCTCCTCCTGAAAAGTCGTCGTCTTCGACCTAGCGCCGTTGTCGGCCCGACGCCAGCGTCCGCCGCGCCGCGGCGCCTTGCGCCCTCCCCCGGGCCGTCGCAGTCTCCGGCGCGATGCGCGGGCTGGTCGGAAAATACGTGGTCCTTCAGATCCTCGGCCCGTTCGGGGTGTTCTCCCTGATTCTGCTCTCGCTGGTCTGGCTCACGCAATCGCTGCGGGTGATCGAGACGGTGGTCGCCTCGGGCCAGTCGGCGGCGACCTTCGCGGCCTTCGCGGCGCTGCTGCTGCCGGTGGTGATGAGCTTCATCCTGCCGGTCGCGGCCTTCGCGGCGACGCTCTACGCGCTCAACCGGATGTTCATGGACAGCGAGATCGTGGCGCTGATGGCGGCCGGCATGAGCCGCCTGCGTCTGGCGCGGCCGGTGCTGGTCTTCGGGCTCGGCGTCACGCTCGCGATGGCGGTGGTGACGACCTACCTGATGCCCTCCGCGGCGCGGGAGCTGCGGGGGCGCATGGCCGAGCTCGGCGCGGACGTCGCGGGGGCGCTGCTGCGCGAGGGCGAGTTCATCCACCCGGCGAGCGGCGTCAGCGTCTACGTCCGCGCGGCGGGGCCGGACGGGCAGATGGCCGGGCTCTTCGTGCAGGACGACCGCGACGCGGCGGTGCGCGTGACCTACACCGCCGAGCGCGCGGCGCTGGTGCGCACCGAGGCGGGGCCGCGGCTGGTCATGTTCGACGGCGCGGCGCAGCGGCTCGAGCGGGGCTCCTCGTCGCTGTCGCTGCTGAGCTTCGAGAAGCTGGTCTACGACCTCGCCCAGCTGATGCCCGAGACGACGGAGCGTCGACTGAAGCCCTCGGAATACCACGCCCCCGCACTCGTGGCGCCGAGCGCGGCGATGCTCGACGGGCGGCCGCCGGGCGAGTTCGTGGCCGAGGGGCACGAGCAGCTCTCGGCGCCGCTCTACGCCCTCGCGCTGCCGCTCATCGGGCTCGCCAGCCTGCTCGGGCCCGGCTTCCGGCGCCGCGGCCACGGCAGGCGCCTCGCCGCGGCGGTGGCGCTGGCGGCGCTGTGCCGGCTGCTCGGCGTGGCGGCGAAGTCGGCGACGGGCTCCGTCGCGATGCTGTGGCCGGCGATGTACGCGCCGCCGCTGCTCGGCGCCGCGCTGGCGCTTCTGGTGCTCTGGAAGGGATTGCCGACGGCGTCGCGCCGCGGCCGTCCGGCGCCGTCGTCGGGCGAAGGCGCGCCGGCATGATGGGGACGCTCGCGCGCTATGTCGGCCGGCGCTACCTCGAGACCTTCGGGGCCGCCTTCGCGGCGGTGTTCCTGCTGATCTTCCTCGTCGACCTCGTCGAGCAGCTGCGCCGCAGCGCCGGCGGCGGCGCGGGGTTCCGGGAGGTGTTCGCCCTCGCCGCGCTGCACGCGCCGTCGCTGATGCTGGAGGTGCTGCCGTTCCTCGCGCTGCTCGCGGCGGTCGCGTGCTTCGCGCGGCTCGCGCGGTCCTCGGAACTGGTCGTGACGCGGGCGGCGGGCGTCTCCGTCTGGCGGCTGATCACGCCGGCGGTGATCGTGGCGGCGCTGATCGGGACGGCGGCGTTCTCGTTCCTGAACCCGGTCGCCTCCGGTCTGCTGGCCCGCTTCGAGACGCTGGAGGCGCGCTACATCCGCGACCGCACCAGCCTGCTCTCGGTCTCGGAGAACGGGCTCTGGCTGCGCCAGTCGGGCGCCGGCGGTCAGAGCGTGATCCACGCGCTGCGCACCAACGCGGACGGCACCCGGCTCTGGGACGTCACGGTTTTCCGCTTCGACGCAGGGGATCGGCTGACCGGGCGGCTCGCCGCCGGGCGCGCCGTGCTCGAGCCCGGGCGCTGGGTCCTGCACGACGTCGCGCGCTGGAACTTCGGCGAGGCCGGCGGCGCCGCGGAGCCGGGCGAGGCCGAGCCCGCGCCGAGCGCCGAGCCGCTCGACCGCCTCGCGCTGCCGACCGAGCTGACGCGCGAGCAGATCCTCGAGAGCTTCGCCAGCCCCGCCACGATCTCCTACTGGAGCCTGCCGGGCTTCATCGAGGCGCTGGAGGCCGCCGGCTTCTCGGCCGCGCGCCACCGGATGCACTGGCAGAGCCAGACCGCGCTGCCCGCCCTTCTCGCCGCGATGGTGCTGATCGGGGCGGCCTTCTCGATGCGCCACGCTCGGTTCGGCGGGCTCGGGGTGATGGCGCTCGGCGCGCTCGGCTCGGGGCTCGCGTATTTCTTCCTCGCCAACCTCACCCAGGCCTTCGGCGCCTCCGGCATGATCTCGGCGCCGCTCGCCGCGTGGATCCCGCCCACGGCGATGGCGATGCTGGCGGTCGGGCTTCTGCTGCATCTCGAGGACGGCTGATGCGCGCCTGCCGTCTCGCCGCGCTGCCGCTCGCGGCGCTGCTCCTCGCGGCGCCGGGGGGGCCGGCCGCCGCGCAGTCGACGCCGAGCATGGCCGACCTCGCCGGCCTCGGGCCGGAGGGGGAGGCGGGGCCGGTCTCCCTCGTCGCCGACCGCGTGCGCTACGACGCCGAGGCGGGGACGCTGACCGCCGAGGGCAACGTCGAGGTCTACTACGGCGAGCGCGTGCTGACCGCCGAGCGCATCGTCTACGACCAGCCCGCCGACCGCGTCCGCGCCGAGGGCGAGGTGACGCTGCGCGGCGGGAACGAGGGCGCGGTGCTGGTCGCCGATCTCGCCGAACTCGACGGGCGGCTCCGCGAGGGGCTGATCCGCGGCGCCCGCGCCGCCCTGCCCCGCGGCGCGCGCTTCGCCGCCGTCGAGGGTCGGCGCGTGGACGACCGCTACAACGTGCTCTCGCAGGCGGTGTTCAGCCCCTGCCTCGTCTGCCCGGAGGATCCGACGCCGCTGTGGAGGATCCGGGCCGACCGCATCGTGCACGACGAGGCGGAGCGGACGGTCCACTACGAGAACGCGCGCTTCGACGTGCTCGGGCGCACGGTGTTCTGGACCCCGTATTTCCGCCATCCCGACCCGACGCTGCAGCGCGCCTCAGGCTTCCTGCCGCCCGACTACTTCCAGTCCACGACCTTCGGCCACGCCGTGCGGGTTCCCTGGCACTGGGTGATCGACGAGCACTCCGACGCCACCCTCGCGCCCATCGTCACCACCGAGGACGGCCTGCTGCTCGACGGCGAATACCGCCGGCGCTTCGCCAGGGGCGCGCTGTGGCTGAACGGATCGATCACGCGCCAGGACTACGACGGCGAGGACCGTCTGCGCGGCCACCTCTTCGGCCAGGGGCTCTGGGACCTGACCGACGCGGTCGAGGCCGGCTTCTCGTTCGAGCAGGCCTCCGACGACGGCTATCTCCGGCGCTACGAGTTCACCGAGCGCGACCGGCTCACCAGCGAGGCGTTCCTGCGCACCGGCGACCGCGACGGCTGGGGCGAGGTCGCGGCGGTGCGCTTCCAGTCGCTGCGCGACGGCGAGAGCTTCGGCGACATCCCCTTCGCGCTGCCGACCTTCGAGGGCCGGCGCGTCTGGCGCGACGGCCCGGGCGGCGGAACCTTCGGCCTCGGCGGGGCGGGCTACGCGCTGAAGCGCACGGATGGGCAGGACACGCTGCACGGCTCGCTCGAGGCCGACTGGGAGCGGCGCTGGGTGACGGACCGGGGTTTCGACCTCGGCGCCTACGCCGCGCTGCGGGCGGACGCGTGGCGACTGAACGACGTGCCGCGGGCGACGGACGAGGGGCGCGCCCGGCTCGGCCCCCTCGCCGCGGCGGAGATCCGCTGGCCGCTCATGCGCGCCGAGCCGGAGGGCGACCCGCTCGGGCGGATCCTCGGCGGGCGCGGGGTGCAGGTGCTGGAGCCGATCGCGCAATTCGTGCTCGCCCCCTTCCAGGACGACACGCCGCCGTTCCCGGACGAGGACGGGCTGCTCACCGAATTCGACGAGACCAACCTGTTCTCGCTGCGCCGGCACGCCGGCTTCGACGGCTTCGAGGAAGGGCCGCGGCTCAATCTCGGCCTGCGCTGGAGCCGCACCGCCGCCGGGGGGGCCGACGTGACGGCGACGGCGGGACGGGTGTTCCGCACCTCCGAGATCTCGAGCTTCGTGCCGGGCTCCGGCCTCAACGGACAGGAGTCCGACTATGTCGCGGCCTGGACGCTGAGCCTGCCGGGCGTCGTCGACGTCTCCAACCGGCTGCGCGTCGCCGACGACTTCGATCTCAACCGAAACGAGATCTACGCGTCCGCCTCCGTCCTTGGGTTCGACCTCGAGGCCTCCTATGTCTGGCTCGCGCAGGACGCGACGACGCCGGTGGACCGCCATGAAGTCGCCGGAAGCGGGCGCTACGCCCTGACGCGCAACTGGTTCGTCGGCGGGGAGCTGCGGCGCGACCTCGAGTCGGAGGACTGGGTGCGCGTCGGCGGAGAGATCGGCTACGCCGACGAGTGCGTGGACCTCGCCTTCTTCGCCGGGCGGGACTTCACCCGCACAGACGACGTGCCGGCCTCGACCTTCTACGGCCTGCGCGTGCGGCTCTGGGCGCTGGGCGGCGACGCCCGGCCCGGACCGACCGGCGGGGCCTGCGCCCCGGCGCTGCGATGACCGGCGCCTTCGGCGCCGCGACCGGACGGCGCCGAAGGCGCCGCCGCGACACGAGACGAGGAGACGCGATGACCTTCGCAACAACCCTGCGGGCGCTGGCCGCGGCGCTCGCCATCGGCGCGCCGGCGGGCGGGGCCGCGGCCCAGGCGGCGCCGGAAGCCTTCGAGGCCGCGGCCTTCGTGAACGGCCGCGCGATCACCAATTTCGACGTCGAACAGCGCCGGCGCCTGCTCGGCCTCGGCCGCGACGCGCCGGCGCCGCAGGACGTCGCGCTCGGCTCGATGGTCGATCAGCGCCTGAAGCGCGCCGCGGCGGAGGCCGCCGGCGTCGAGGCGGACCGCGAGGAGGTCGACGCCGCGCTCGGCCGTTTCGCCGCGGCGCAGGGCGGCGATCCGCAGACCTTCGAGCGTGAGCTGCGACAAGCCGGCGTCTCGCTCGCCACGGCGCGGGAGTTCGTCGAGACCGAGCTGATGTGGAACGCGCTGATCTCGCGGGACTTCGGGCCGAGCGTCTCGGTCAGCGACGCCGAGCTCGACGCCGAGATCGCGGCCCGCGAGCTCGACCGCGAGGTGAGCTACGAGCTGGGCGAGATCTCGATCCCCGGCGCCGATCCCGCCGCCGCCGCCGCCGAGGCGCGCGAGGTGCTGGCCGAGTATCGCGCCGGCGGCGACTGGGCCGCGCTCGCCCGCCGGCACAGCCGCGCACCGACCGCCCGGCAGGGCGGGCGCGTCGGCTGGCTGCCGGCCGAACGCCTGCCCCCGCCCATCGCCGAGCAGGTCGCCCGGCTCGAACCGGGCGAGGCGACCGACCCCTTCGAGGTGCCCGGCGGCGCGGTGATCCTCGCCGTCTTCGACCGTCGCGACACGCCGCGCGAGATCGACGCCGAGACCCGCGAGCGCCTTCGCGCCCAGATGCTCGAACGCCGGCTCGCCCGCCGCGGCGAGGGTCGGCTGATGGAGCTCAAGGCCGAGGCCTATGTCGAACGGCGCTGAGCCGCCGCTGCTGCTGACCTGCGGCGAGCCCGCGGGGATCGGCGGCGAGATCGCGGCGAAGGCCTGGGACGCGCTGCGCGGCGAGCTCGCCTTCGCGCTGCTCGGCGACGCGGACTGGGCGGCCGGCTTCGGCGCGCCCGTGACGCGGATCGAGGCGCCGGAGGCCGCCTCCGCCGCGATGGCGGAGGGCCTGCCGGTGCTGCACCGACCCTTCGCGCGACCGCCGACGCCGGGACGGCCGGACGCCGCCAACGCGCCGGCCGTGATCGCCGCGATCGAGACGGCGGTGGCGCTGGTGCGCGACGGCCGCGGGGCGGGGGTGGTGACGCTGCCCATCTCCAAGAAGGCGCTGCGCGACGGAGCGGGCTTCTCGCATCCGGGGCACACCGAGTTCCTGGCGGCGCTGACCGGCGCCGCGCGGCCGGTGATGATGCTCGCGGGACCGTCGATGCGCGTGGTTCCGGCGACGATCCATGTCGCGCTGTCGGCGGTGCCGGCGCTGCTGAGCGAAGGACTGATCGTGGAGACGGGGCGCATCCTCGCGGCGGACCTCACGCGCTTCTTCGGCGTGGCGCGTCCGCGCATCGCGGTGACCGGACTGAACCCGCATGCCGGCGAGGGCGGGGTGATGGGGCGCGAGGAGATCGAGATCGTCGCCCCCGCCGTGGCGACGCTGCGCGGCGAGGGGATCGACGCGTTCGGGCCGGTGCCGGGCGACGCCGCCTTCACGCCCGCGGCGCGGGCCGGCTGGGACGCGGCGCTCTGCATGTATCACGATCAGGCGCTGATCCCCCTGAAGGCGCTGGATTTCGACACGGCCGTGAACGTCACGCTGGGCCTGCCGATCGTGCGCACCTCGCCCGATCACGGGACCGCCTTCGACATCGCGGGCGCCGGGCTCGCGGATCCCGGCAGCCTGATCGCGGCGCTGCGGACGGCGCGGGCCATGGCGGCCCGGCTCGGGTGAGCGGCGCGGAGACGCCGGACGGGCTGCCGCCGCTCGGGGCGGTGATCGCCGCCCACGGGCTCGCGGCGCGCAAGGCGCTGGGGCAGAACTTCCTGCTCGACCTCAACCTCACGCGGCGGATCGCCCGGGCCTCGGGGCCGCTGGAGGGCGTGGGCGTGCTCGAGGTCGGGCCCGGACCCGGCGGCCTCACCCGCGCGCTGCTGCTGGAGGGGGCGCGGGAGGTCGTGGCGGTGGAGCGCGATCCGCGCTGCCTGCCGGCGCTGGCCGAGATCGAGGCGCGCTGGCCGGGACGGCTCCGCGTGGTGCGGGGCGACGCGCTGACCGAGCGGCCGGAGATCGCCCCGCCGTGGCGGGTGGTGAGCAACCTGCCCTACAACGTGGGCACCGAGCTCTTCGCGCGGTGGATGGAGGGCGCCTGGCCCCCCGCCTGGGAGAGCCTCACGCTGATGTTCCAGAAGGAGGTGGCCGAGCGGATCACGGCGCGGCCCGGCTCGAAGGCCTGGGGGCGGCTCGGCGTGCTGGCGCAGTGGCGCGCGGACGCGAAGGTGCTCTTCGAGCTGGGACCGCGGGCCTTCACGCCGCCGCCGAAGGTCACCTCGGCCGTGGTGCGGATCTCGCCCCTGCCGGCCCCGCGCTTCCCGGCCCCGGCGGGGGCGCTGTCGCGCGTCGCGGCGGCGGCCTTCGGGCAGCGCCGCAAGATGCTCCGGCGGAGCCTCGGGCAGGTCTCGCGCGATCCCGCGGCGCTCTGCGCCGCCGCGGGGGTGGCGGAGACGCTGCGGGCGGACGACGTGTCGCTCGAGGCGTTCTGCGCCCTCGCCCAGGCGCTGGAGACCGAAGGCTGAGGGGAGGGCGATCCCTCCGGCCTTCATGAGGCTCGCGTGCCGGAGGCGGGCGGTCGATCCCGGTCTTCCGCCGCCCCCGGCTTGGCCTGGCGCGCGGGCGACGGTGTGACGTCCCGGGCAGGGACGACGGACGGGATCGGCTCGGATCTGCCCATGGCTGACGTGAAGCCGGGGTAGAGCTTAGGCGCATCCCGACCTTCACGGCCCGCATCTTGCGGCGGCGCGCCGAGCACGGACGGAAGCATGGACCGGCTCGTCGGACCGTCACCGCCATCGACCGAACCCGCCCGAACACAGAAGCGGCTGATGCTGCCCGAACTTCTCGAACCCGATCATGGCCGGACAACCGGGACCGGCCCGGCCGTGGGGCGTCGGGTGGAACGGCGCAGGGCGGCTGGCCGATCTTCTCGCAGTCGCGGCGGGTGACCTTCTCGCGGACCGTCCGGAACGCCTTCGACCGGCGGGGCACGACCTCCAGCGTCCCGGCGACGTCCTCGCCCAGCTTCGCGAGCCCGCGCAGAGGCCAGGCTCGCCCCGCGCGACGCGCAGACGGGCGACCTGTTCATGCGTCGGCATCGGTCCCGCCTCCCTTCGCCGTCGCCAGGACGCCCGGCTCCACGACCACGCTCCGGAGCGGCTCGACGATTTCCCGGCGTCGCTCCGCCAGGTCGAGACGCTGCCGGCCGACCGGGCTGGCCGCTCCGCCGTCTTCTCCGTCATGGAGGCGTCGATCAGCATGTCCCCCAGCATCTCCATCACGTCCGCCGTCCGTCCGCGTCTCGACGTCGTTCGCCCAACGGCAGGGTGCGCCGAACGTCTCCGGCGTCGGCGTCGCCTCCGCCTTCAGCAGCGCGCGCATCCTGCGCTCCTGCTCCTCGAACCCCGCCACGATCTCCGCCCGAAGCCGCCGGCCCTGAGCCGTGACGCGCTCCGCCTCGCGCCAGGCCTGCGCGATCCGCTCCGCGCCCCTCTCAGCGCCGTCCAGCGTCCACGCCATGCGGTCGTCAAGCTGCTTCAGCTTCCCCACAGGCGGTCTCGTGCGCGGCGCGAGCGGGGGGCCTCGCCCCCCCGAGCGTCGCGCTCCGCCCGAGAGAGGGCGGGCCGGGTCAGTAGATGTATCGGATCTGCTCGGACCAGAAGCGCTCCATGCGGCGCAGCGCCGTCAGCGTCTCGGGCAGCGTCTCGGTCCCCGCGTCCGCGTCCGGGGCGAGCTGGCCGGCGTGCCGGGCGAAGAGTTCGGCCACCGTGTCGTGGATGAAGCGGCCCTTGTCGGTGAGGCGGATGCGGACCGACCTGCGGTCCGCCTCCGACCGCTGATGATGGAGGTAGCCCGCCTCGACCATCTTCTTGAGATTGTAGCTGACGTTGGAGCCCTGGTAGTAGCCGCGCGTCTTGAGCTCCCCCGCCGTCACCTCCGCGTCGCCGATGTTGAAGAGGAGCAGCGCCTGCACCGAATTGATGTCGAGCATGCCGAGCCGCTCGAACTCGTCCTTCACCACGTCGAGCAGCAGACGGTGCAGCCGCTCCACCAGCGCCAGCATTTCGAGATAGCGCGTCTCGAAGGACGGTTCGGTCCCGGTCTCGGGGCTCTCCGGTTCGACGCGCAGCGCAGCCTTGGACATGTCGCTCTCCGACCTCTCCCTCACGATTTGCAGCGAAGGTGAGGCGAAATCGCAAAGGCCCGGTTAACGCCGATGCGTCTTGCGGCATCGCCGCCCGGCCGCGGTCAGGCGGCGATGCCGTGGAAGCGCCGCAGCGCCTCGAGCGCGGGGCGGTGCGCTTCGGGCGTCGGCGCCGCGCCGGAGATCCAGCGGTAGAGATCCGAATCCGCCTCGGCGATCATCGCCTCGAAGGCGTCGAGATCGGCGGCGGCCTCTCCGGCCAGCAGCGCGTCGGCATAGGGACCGAGCAGAAGGTCCATCTCCTTGGTGCCGCGCCGCCAGCAGCGGATCTTCAGGCGGCGGAGCCGCAGGCCGGCGGCCTCGGCGGCGGTGTCGGTCATGTCTCGTCCTCGTTCCAGAGCCAGGCGGCGCCGCGCACGCCGGAGGCGTCGCCGTGCCGGTTGAGCCGGATGGCGGTGGCCGCCACGTCGGAGAAGATGTGCGGGCGCGCCGCCGCGGCCAGCCCCTGCGGCAGATCGGGCAGGTTGGAGAGCCCCCCGCCGAGCACGATCACGTCCGGGTCGAGGACGTCGATCACGCCGGCGAGGCTGCGCCCGAGCCGCTCGGTCAGCCGCGCGACGCAAGCCTCGGCCACCGGATCGCCGGCGGCCGCGAGATCCGCGATCTCCTCGGCGGACGGGGCCTGACCCTCGCCGGCGCCCACCGCCGCCGCGAACTCGCGGCCGAGCGCCGGGCCGGCGCACCAGGTCTCGACGCAGCCGCGCCGGCCGCACCAGCAGAGCGGACCCGGACGCTCCTCGTCGGTCGGGTTCGGCAACGGCGTGTGACCCCATTCGCCGGCGATGCCGTTGCGCCCGACCAGGACGCGCCCGCGCACGACGACGCCGCCGCCGACGCCGGTGCCGGTGATGACGCCGAACACGACCGGGGCGCCGGCGCCGGCGCCGTCCCGCGCCTCGGACAGCGCGAAGCAGTTGGCGTCGTTGGCGACGCGGACCGGACGGCCGAAGGCTTCGGCGAGGTCGGCGTCGAAGCGGCGGCCGTTGAGCCAGACCGAGTTGGCGTTGCGCACCCGGCCCGTCTCGGGCGAGAGCGAGCCGGGGATGCCGACGCCGAGGCCGTGCGCCGGCGGCCCGCCGGCCTCCGCCTCGATCGCGCGGGCGAGGGCGATCACGGCGCGCACCGTGCCGTCGTAGTCGTGGCGCGGCGTCGGGACGCGGCGGCGCGCGAGCGGCTCGCCCCCCGGGCCGAGGGCGATTCCCTCGATCTTGGTGCCGCCGAGGTCGATGCCGAGACGCCGGTCGCTCATGCTCGCTCCCTCAACCCGTCCCGAGCGAGCGCAGCCGCTTCTCGACCCGCCCGAGGCGTTCGGTCAGCCGCGTCTGGGCGAGCCGGATCTCGCGCAGCTCGGCGATCAGGGAACGGGCCTCGGCGTTCTCGCTCTCGGCCGGCGTCAGGGCGCCTTCGCCCTCGCCGGTCAGCAGCCAGACGATGGAGACGTTGAGGAGCCCGGCGAGCATCTGCAACTTGTTCGCCCTCGGCTCGGCGCGGTCGGCCTCCCAGTTCTGGACGCTGGCGAGGCGCACGCCGAGGCGCGAGGCGAGCTGGGACTGAGTGAGGCCGAGGCCCTCCCGCGCGGCGGCCAGCCGGTCGCCGAAGGTGGCGGTCTCGTCGCTGAACCAGTCGTCGGTCATCTGCGGCGGTCCTCCGTGTCGCGCCCGGCCTGCCGTCCCGCGGCCTCTCGGGGCGCATGCTCGCACGCTCTCGCGCCGGTTGGAACCGGGGCCGTGGCGACGCCGCCGCGTCCCTCGGGCGCGCGCGCGCCGGGTCTCGCGGCGCCGGGCCGGCCGATCCGGCGCCTTGCGGGCGCGCCGCGCCGGGCGTAATCCGGATCCGACCGGACAAGGGAGCATCCGCCATGGCCTTTCTCGCCGACAGCCTTTCCCGCGTGAAACCCTCCGCCACGATCGCCGTCACCAACAAGGCGCGCGAGCTGAAGGCCGCGGGACGGGACGTCATCGGCCTCGGAGCCGGGGAGCCCGACTTCGACACGCCGGACAACGTGAAGGCGGCGGCGAAGGCGGCGATCGACCGCGGCGAGACCAAGTACACCGCGGTCGACGGCATCCCGGAGCTGAAGGCGGCGATCGTCGAGAAGTTCCGGCGCGAGAACGGGCTCGAGTACACGACCGAGCAGGTGAGCGTCGGCACCGGCGGCAAGCAGGTGCTCTACAACGCGCTGATGGCGACGCTGAACACCGGCGACGAGGTGGTGATCCCGGCGCCCTACTGGGTGAGCTATCCGGACATGGTGCTGCTGGCCGGCGGCGAGCCGGTGGCGGTGGAGGCCGGGATCGAGACCGGCTTCAAGATCACGCCCGACCAGCTCGAGGCCGCGATCACCGAGCGGACCAAGTGGTTCATATTCAACTCCCCCTCCAACCCCTCCGGCGCGGGCTATTCGCGCGAGGAGCTGAAGGGGCTGACCGACGTGCTGATGCGCCATCCCCACGTCTGGGTGATGACCGACGACATGTACGAGCACATCGCCTACGCGCCCTTCGAGTTCTGCACGCCGGCCGAGGTGGAGCCGGCGCTGAAGGAGCGCACGCTGACCGTCAACGGCGTCTCCAAGGCCTATTCCATGACGGGCTGGCGCATCGGCTACTGCGCCGGGCCGGAGGCGCTGATCGTCGCCATGCGCAAGATCCAGTCGCAGTCGACCTCGAACCCCTGCTCGATCAGCCAGTGGGCGGCGGTGGAGGCGCTGACCGGCCCGCAGGACTACATCGAGGAGAGCCGCGAGGCGTTCCGGCGGCGGCGCGACCTCGTGGTCTCGGCGCTGAACCAGTGCGAGGGGATCGAGTGCCCGACGCCGGAGGGGGCGTTCTACGTCTATCCCTCGATCAAGGCGCTGATCGGACGCGCGACGCCCGAGGGCAAGGTCATCGAGACGGACGAGGATTTCGTCTCCGCGCTGCTGGAGACCGAGGGCGTCGCGGTGGTGCAGGGCGCCGCCTTCGGCGCCTCGCCCTGCTTCCGGATCAGCTACGCGACCTCGGACGCGGCGCTGGAGGAGGCCTGCGCGCGGATCCGGCGCTTCTGCGGATCGCTGAGCCAGGCTTGACGCCTCGTTAACGACTGCCGCGCCATCCCTCTCTCCGGACGCGAAGGAGGGACGGCATGACGCGGCTGCTGCAGGAGGACGGCGAGGCCGTCCATCTCGGGGATCTCCTGGTCCTGAACAACACCTGGGGACGGCGCGATCTCGTCTCCGGCGTCGACTACGTGCAGACGGCGACCGTGCCGGCCACGCTCGCGGACGGCGTGCGGTTCGACTGGGTCTGGCCGGAGGTCGAGCCGCAGCGGGTGCTGGCCTATCCGGAGCTGATCGCCGGACGCTCGCCGTGGCGGGAGGGGCCGGCGCACGCCGCCCTGCCCGTGCCGCTCGACGCCGCGCTCGACGGGCTGACGGCGGAGATCGCCGCGGCGCGCGAGGGCGAGGGGTTCAACATCGCGCTCGATCTCTGGCTGACCACGGACCCGGAGGGCGGCGCGGCGGCGATCACGCACGAGGTGATGATCTGGCTTTCCCGCGGGGAGGGGCGGCCGGCGGGGACGCTGGTCGACGAGGTCGCGATCGGCGGCGTCGACTGGGACGTCTGGATCAAGGACGCTCCGCACGGCGGCGGCTGGACCTATTCGGCGCTGGTGGCGCGCATGGAGACGCTGGAGGGGAGCTTCGATCTCGGCGCCATGCTGGGCGGGCTCGACGCGCGCCTGCCCTTCGGCGAGGGGCTGTGGCTGACCGCGGTGGAGATCGGCGCCGAGGTCGTCGGCGGCGCCGGATCCTGGAGCGCGACGCGCTTCGAGGTCTCCTCCGCCGCGGTCGAGGGCGGCGAGGGCGCGGACGTGCTGATCGGCGGCGCCGCGGGCGATTTCCTGCGCGGTCTCGGCGGCGACGACCGGCTGGAGGGCGGGGCGGGGCCCGACCGCCTCGACGGCGGCTGGGGGGCGGACGTGCTGATCGGCGGGCCCGGGGTGGACCGCCTCTCGGGCGGCGCCGGGGACGACGTGCTCCGCGGCCACGACGGCGACGACAGGGTCTTCGGCGGCGTCGGAGCGGACCGGCTCTACGGCGGCGACGGCGCGGACCGGATCGAGGGCGGGGCCGACGACGACTCGTTGTACGGCGGCGCGCTCGGCGACCGGCTGGAGGGGGATCGGGGCGACGACCTCCTGGTCGGCGACCGCGGCGCCGACGCGCTCTACGGCGGGCCGGGGGACGATGAGCTCTACGGCGGCCCGGGGGACGACCGGCTCTCCGGCGGCTCTGGGACGAACCGGCTGTCCGGAGCGGAGGGCGCGGACGTCTTCGTGCTGTCGCCCGACGGGCTCGCGCGCATCGCGGACTTCGAGCCGGGGCGGGACCGGCTCGAACTCGCCATCTTCGGAGTCGACCCCGAGCGGATCGGCTGGCGGGACACGCGCGAGGGCGCGGCGCTGGACGTCCGGGGCGAGGTCCGGGCGGTGCTGCTGGGTCTGACGCCGGCGGAGGCGGAACCGGCCGATCTGGTGTTCTGAACGGCCTCCGCTCGCGGAGACTGCCGGAACGAAACCCGAACTCGGGCACGCCCCGAGGCCGCGTCCCTCAGGTGACGGCTCGTCGCCATAAGGGACGCACCCTCAGAAAGACGCGGTAGGCGAACTCCAACCCTTGGCGGAGCGGCGTGCGGTCGAGCAGACGCGCGAGCGGCGCAAGGCGCGGATTGCGCCGCCAGACCGCCAGGAAGGCCGCCGCGCCCGAGACCAGCGCGCCATCGGCGCGGCGCGCATGGAACCGGGCAAGGGCGGCGTCGCGGTCCAGATCCGGGACGTCGAAGTCCGCGTCGGAGACGTCGCGCCACTGCACTCGGTCCATGCCCTCCAGACGGCGATAGGTCGAGATCTCGCGCCGGCAGAGCGGGCAGGCGCCATCGTAGAACACCTCCGTGGCGGCGGCGGGATCGGCGGGGCGGGTTTCGGCGGATGCGTCGGTCATGACCTTGAAATAGCGGGCGCGGCGGCGACGACGAGAGGGGCGCGGCGCGAGGGCGCGGGGAGTCGCCCGATGCGGCGGAGACGCTAGCTCACCGCCAAAACGCAATGGAGGACCGCGCGATGGACGCCGAGCCCAAGCTGTTTGCGGACGCGCTGCAGACCGACTGGACGCCGACCCGTGCCGCCGGCCTCGCGCGGCTGGAGGGGTTCGCGCCTCGAATGAGGCGCTACGGCGGTGTCCGGAACCACGACCTCGGACCCGAGGACCGCTCGAACGTCTCGATGCTTTCGCCCTGGCTGCGGCGGCGGCTGGTGACGGAGCGCGAGGCGGTTGAGACGGCGCTGGGGCGTTTCTCGCCGTCGACGGTGGAGAAATTCGTGCAGGAGGTGCTCTGGCGGACCTACTTCAAGGGCTGGCTGGAGCACCGGCCCTCGGTCTGGACGGACTACGTCGCCGGCGTGCCGCGGGATCTCGACGCTCTGACCGGACCCGAGGCGCGCCGACTGGCCGAGGCGGAGGCGGGCGCGACCGGAATCGCGCCCTTCGACGCCTGGGCGCGGGAGCTCGTGGAGACCGGCTATCTGCACAACCACGCGCGGATGTGGTTCGCCTCGATCTGGATCTTCACCCTCGGTCTGCCTTGGCGGCTCGGTGCGGCGTTCTTCCTTCGGCATCTGCTGGACGCCGATCCGGCCTCCAACACCTGCTCCTGGCGCTGGGTGGCGGGGCTTCACACGCCGGGCAGGAATTATGTCGCAAGAGCCTGCAACATAGCGAAATACACCGGCGGCCGGTTCGGCGAGGTGCACGGATTGGCGGCGGAACCGGCGCCGCTGCAGGACGAGGTTCCGCCGCCGCGTGAAGCTCTGCGGACGCCCGCGCGCCCGAGGTTCGCGGAGCCGACGGCACTGCTGATCCTGGAGGAGGACTGTCGGCTGGAGGAGGATCTGCCGGTCGGGCGGGCCGTCGCCACGGGCACGCTGGCGCTGTCTCATCTCAGGGACGCGGCGGGGGCGTCGCCGGCGGCGGCCGAGTTCGAGGACGGCGCCCTCGCGGACGCCGCCCGGCGGGCCGAGGCGGCCGGCGCGCCGAAGGCGTCGGCGCTCGCCGCGGAGCCGGAGGCGCTGGCGGCATGGGCGCGGGAGGCCGGCGCCGGGCGCATCGCGACGGGCTTCGTGCCGACGGGCTGGGCGAGGGATTTCCTCGAGCGCTGCGCGCCGGCCTTCGAGGCGGCCGGGCTGAGCCTGGAGGAGCGCCGCCGCGACTGGGACGCCGCCTTCCACCCCCATGCGACGGCGGGATTCTTCAAGGTGAAGAAGGCGATCCCCGGCACGCTGCGGGCTCTCGGCCTGCCCGCCTGACGGCCGCGACCGGGCGACCCTCCTTTTCGGGACGCGCCTCTCGAGGCAAACGCCGCGTTGCGCGAGGGCGGCCCCCTGATAGGCTGAACGCCGCGAGGGGCTTGCGGGAGGGCGCGCATGGATCGGCCGAGCTTCACCGTCGGCATCGAGGAGGAGTACCTCGTCGTCGACGCGGAGACGCGCGACCTCGTGCGCACGCCCGACCCGGGTTTCCTCGAGGCCTGCGAGGCGCAGGCGGGGGAGCGGGTGACGCCGGAATACCTGCAATGCCAGGTCGAGGTCGGCACGCGCCCGCACGAGACCGTCGGCGCCGCGGTCGAGGAGCTGATGGCGCTGCGCCGGGGCCTCGCCGAGGCGGCGGAGGGCTTCGGCTACAAGGTGATCGCGACCTCCACCCATCCCTTCGCCAAATGGCGACAGCAGACCCACACCCGCAAGGCCCGCTACGACGCGCTGCGCTCCGATCTCGGGCAGGCGGTGCGGCGGCTGCTGATCTGCGGCTGCCACGTCCATGTCGGGATCGAGGACGAGGATCTCCGCGTCGACCTCATGAACCAGGTCGCCTATTTCCTGCCGCATCTGCTGGCGCTCAGCTGCTCTTCGCCGTTCTGGGAGGGGGAGGACACCGGGCTCGCCTCCTACCGGTTGACGGTGTTCGACGCCCTGCCCCGGACCGGCCTGCCGGATCAGCTCCACTCCTGGTCGGAATACCGCCGCCTCGCCGACCAGCTGATCGCGGCGGGCTGCATCGAGGACGCGACGCGGATCTGGTGGGACGTGCGTCCCTCCGACAAGTTCCCCACGCTGGAGCAGCGGGTGACGGACGTGTGCAGCCGGGTGCGCGACGCGGGTGCGATCGCGGCCGTCTATCAGTGCCTGCTCGCCTATCTCTTCCGTCTGCGCAGCCGGAATCAGCGCTGGCGGCTCTATCCGACCACCCTCGTCGCCGAGAACCGCTGGCGCGCGCAGCGCTACGGCGCGCGGGGCGAGCTGGTGGATCACGGCCGCCGACGCATGGCGCCGATCGCCGACCTGATGGAGGAGGTGATCGAGCTCGTGTCCCCCGAGGCGGAGGTGCTGGGCTGCAGGACGGAGCTGCTGCACGCCCGCGCCATCGCCCGCGACGGCGGCTCGGCCGAGCGCCAGAGGGCGGCCTATGCCGCGGCGCGCGAGGCGGGCGCCGACCCCGACGCGGCGATGCGCGCCGTGGTCGATCGGCTGGCCGAGGAATTTCTCGAGACCTGATCGCCCCTTCCGCGCCGGCGACGGGCGCGGCATGATCCCCCGAACCCCGGGTCGCCGCGCGGCGGGCGCCTGGGCCGCAGGTCACGCCGCGACGGGGAGAGACGCGATGAGCGAGGCGCGAGGCGAGGCGGACGCGGCCAAGCCGCGACCGAGACCCATGCCCGAGGTGCGGCGGATCGGATTCGACGATCTCGGCGCCGCCTTTCGGCAGGGCGTGGACGATTTCCGGCGTGCGCCGGCCTTCGGGCTGTTCTTCGGCGGCGTCTTCGCCGCCGGCGGCTGGCTGATGTTGTGGCTGCTGACGGTGGCCGAGGCGCCCTGGCTGATGCTGCCGCTGGGCGTGACCTTCCCTCTCGTCGGTCCCTTCGCGGCGGTCGGGCTCTACGAAGTGTCGCGGCGCCTCCGGGCGGGCGAGCGGCCGACCTGGCGGGGCACGCTCGGGGTCGTGTTCGAGCAGCGGCGTCGCGAGCTCGGCTGGATGGCCTTCGTGGTGCTCTTCGTCTGCTTCGTCTGGTTCTACCAGATTCGCACGATCATGGTGCTCTTCCTGCAGAACGAAAGTTTTTCGAGCACGGCGGATTTCCTCACCGTGGTCTTCACCACCCAGGCCGGGCTGACCTTCCTGATCGTCGGCACGCTGGTCGGGGGGTTCCTCGCGCTGGTCCTGTTCTCGACCACCGTGGTCTCGATCCCGCTGCTGCTGGAACGGGACCGGGATTTCGTGACCGCGATGATCACCTCGGTCAAGGCGGTGACGACGAGCCCGGTTCCGATGGTGAGCTGGGGGCTGACGGTGACCGTGCTCGTGATGCTGGGGATGCTGACGGCGTTCCTCGGCCTGCTCGTTGTGCTGCCGGTGCTGGGGCATGCGACCTGGCACCTCTATCAGCGGCTGGTGGCGCCGGAGAGCGAGCCGGAGGCCGAGGCGTCCGGCTGAGCGCTCAGCGCCCGTCGCGGCGGGCCCGGGCGACCGCGCGGTCGATCCAGCGGTCGAAGAGCGGGCGGATCGCGGGGACCAGCCGGTGCAGCGCCCAGACCCCGGCGCCGACCGGGATCTCCGCGCGGCCCGTGGCGAGGCCGCGCAGCAGCGCACGCGCCACCGCGTCCGGCGTGAGGGCGCGCGCGGCGCCGGCGAGGGCGACGGTCTCGGGCGGGCGCTCGGCCCGTTCGGCGGCGAGCTGCGGGGTCTCCACGTCCGGCGGGTGGGCGATGGCGACGAGGACGCCGTCCGGTCGGCATTCCGCGCGCAGGGCCTCCGCAAGGCCGCGCAGCGCGAACTTCGTGGGTGCGTAGGCCGAGTAGCCGGGCAGACCCGCGAGACCGGCGGCGGAGCCGAGGACGAGCGCGCGGCCCTGCCCGCGCGCGCGCATCGCCGGAAGCGTCACGCGCAGCGTCTCCACGACGCCGAGATAGTTGGTCTCGATCAGCTCTCGGTGGACCTCGGCCCCGAGATCGGCGAAACGCCCGGCCCTCACCGCGCCGGCCGAGGCGATGACGAGGTCGAGCGGGCCTTGACGCGCCTCGGCCTCCGCCGCCGCGGCGGCGAGGGCGGCCGGGTCGCGCACGTCGGTCGGGAGGGCGAGAGCCCCGAGGGCATCCGCCGCCAAGGCGAGGCGCGCAGGGTCCCGCGCCACCAGCGAAACCCGCGCGCCTGCGGCCGCGAGCGCCTCGGCGAGGGCGAGGCCGATGCCGGAGGAGCCCCCCGTGACGAGGGCGTGGGCCGGGGGCCAGGGGCCGAAGCGCGCCACCCCCGACCGCGGCTCAGAGCGCTTCGTCGCGGAAATGGACGACCGCGGCGGCGAGGCCCGAAGCGCCCGCCTCCGTCGCGATGGCGCACCGAGGCCGCACCGCCACCGTCGCGCGCTTCCGGCGCCGCTCGGCGAGACGGCCTCGGAAGCCTCGGCCGCCTACGGCATCTAGGCCGAACGTGTCGTCCTCGGCGTCTCGGCGGATCGCGGCGGCGCCGCCACGCGCCGCAGTCTCGGCTGGAGTGGGGTGAAGGGCGGGCGCGACGGGCATGGCGGATCCTCGGAGTCGCCGGCGAGCGAACGACGGCGTGCACAGGCCGTTCAAGCGGCTGGTCTCCGGCAGGTCAACCTTTCGCAAACCGCGATTGCAAGCTTGACCGTGCGGTCCGCGACGCAATAGCGTTCACGTCGCGATTGGCGCGGCCGGTCCGACAGGGAAACGGACGAGGCGGCCGGGCGCCCGACGAGCGGACAGGGAAGCCGCGGGACGGGCGGACATCCGGCGGCTTTCGCCCATGAGAAGCACCGCCTAAGGCGGGGAAAAGGACGCTTGGGAGGGCGTCCTTTTCCGTTCGTATGACCGCTTCGGCCGGCGTCGGGGCCGCGGGTCTTGATTTCGCCCTCGGCGGGGGCGAGAACCGCTGCGATGGGGCGGCCCGGGCGCCGGGTGTCGCCCGCCCACCTAGATAGACACGCCGCCGGAGTCCTCCGGCCGGGAAACCGGGATGACCTCATGACGACGCATCGCATGTCCGCCTTCGCCGCAGCCGCGCTCGCCGGCGCCGGCCTCCTCGCCGCCGCGCCGGGCGCCGGGGCGCAGGAGGCCGACGCCGCGGCCCCGACCGGCGCGCCGCCCGCGCAGCGCGAGCTGGTGACGACCGCGACGCATGGCGACTGGGACATCGTCTGCGTCGACGGCGAGGCCCCCTGCGTGATGCGCCAGAACGGCGTCACGGCCGACGGTCAGCGCGCCCTCGAGATGAGCGTGCGCCGGGTCGAACCGCAGCAGACCGAGCAGGGCACGGTGGAATCGGTGCTGACGATCGTCACCCCGCTGAACGTGCTGCTGCGCCAAGGCCTGACGTTGCAGGTCGACGCGGCCGAGCCCACCACCGGGCAGTACACCATCTGCACCAACGAGGGCTGTACGCTGACCGAGCCGGCGCCGAACGTCCTGATCGATCAGCTGAAGCGCGGCGCGGAGGCGAAGCTGAGCTTCGTCTACGTGCAGGGCCAGCAGGCCGGCCAGGTCGACGCCACGGTCTCACTCAACGGTTTCACCGCAGCCTGGAACGCGCTGGCGCCCTGATCGGGAGCGCCCCGCCGCCGCGGCGGCGGGGCCGTCAGCCGTCGAAGCGGCGCGCGGCGATCACGGCGTTGAGCCCGCCGAAGGCGAAGGAGTTGGAGACCGCCGCGCCGACGCGGCGCTCCACGGCCATGTTCGGCGCGACGTCGAGGTCGCAGTCCGGGTCCGCCTCCAGATGGTTGATGGTAGGCGGCAGCACGCCCGAACGTAGAGCGTGGATCAGCGCGACCATCTCCAGCGCCCCCGCTCCGCCGAGGGCGTGCCCATGCATCGACTTGGTCGAGGAGATCACGAGCGCGTCGGCCTGCGGACCGAACACCCTCCGCACGGCCTGGCATTCGGTGCGGTCGTTGGCGGCGGTGCCGGTGCCGTGCGCGTTGACGTAGCCGACCTCCTCCGGCGCCATGCGCGCGTCGACGAGGGCGCCCTGCATGGCGCGGGCGGCGCCGTCGACGGAGGGTTGGACGATGTCGCCCGCGTCGGCGGACATGCCGAAGCCCGCGATCTCCGCAAGGATCTCGGCGCCGCGGGCGCGGGCGCGCTCCAGCGTCTCCAGCACGAAGACCGCGGCGCCTTCGGCGAGGACCATGCCGGTGCGGCCCTTGGAGAAGGGACGGCAGGCGTCCTTGGTCATCACGCGCAGCCCCTCCCACGCCTTCATGGTGCCGAAGGTGAGCGGCGCCTCGACCCCGCCCGTCACGGCGACTTCGGCGCCGCCGGAGCGCACGAGGTGGAAGGCCTGGCCGATGGCGTGGTTGGCGGAGGAGCAGGCGGTGGAGACCGACCAGGCGGGGCCCTTCAGACCGTATTCCATCGAGACGAAGGAGCAGGGCGCGGAGTTCATCAGCCGCGGCACGATGAAGGGGTGGACGCGGTTCTTCCCCTCCTGGAAAACCTGCCGGTAGTTGTCGTCGATGGTGCCCATGCCGAGCAGCGCGGCGCCGATGACGGTGGCGGCGCGAGGGGCTAGGTCCTCGGTGATCTCGAGGCCGGCCCCCTCCATCGCCTCCTTGGCGGCGGCGAGGGCGAGCTGGGTGGTGCGGTCGTAGAGCGCGAGCTCGGAGCGGCTGTAGCGGTCCTCGCCGACGAAGCCCTTGGCCTGCGCGCCGATGCGGATGGCGAGGCGGTCGAGATCGGGGATGTCCATCTCCGCGACGCCGTCGCGCCCCTCGTCGAGAGCGGCGGTGTGCGCCCGGACACCTGTGCCGAGGGCCGAGACGACGCCCATGCCGGTGACGACGACGCGGCGGCCGCGGGGACCCTCCGGGTCGGTCATGCGCGGGCTCAGCCCTTCTGCTCGCGCACGAGCCCCTGCACGGCGGAGACGATCGCGGCGACCGTGGAGATGTCGAAGTCGCTGTCGGTGGGATCGTTGGCGTTGAACGGCACGGAGATGTCGAACGCCTCCTCGATGGCGAACACAGCCTCCACGAGGCCGAGACTGTCGACGCCGAGCTCGTCCGGAGTCGCGTCCATCCGCACCTCCGTGGGATCGAGAACGGCCTGTTCGGCGATGATCTCGATCACCTTGCGGGCGACGTCCTCGTCGGTGGCGGCGTCGGCCATGGCGCTCTCCTCGGCTGGCGGTCGCCCGAGGCGGGCGGCATCCTGCGTGTCCTGCGTCGGCGTCACATATCGTCTCGGCGTGACGGGGGAAAGGCGGAATTTCAGAGCTTCCCGGACGCTTCCGCGGCCAGACGCTCCATCATCCGCGGAAGGCGCCCGAGGGCCATGTGCAGGCGCCGAAAACGGTCCCGCGGCATCGCGGGCACACCCATCATGACGCTGCGGGGCGGCACGTGGGAGCCGACGGCCGAGGCGCCGGCGACGACGGAATCGTCTCCGATCCGGATGTTGTCCGCGACGCCGACCTTGCCGCCGAGCACGACGCGGTCGCCGATCTCGGCGCTGCCGGCGAGACCGACCTGCGCGCAGATCAGACAGTCACGCCCGACGCGGACGTTGTGGCCGACCTGGACCTGGTTGTCGATCTTGGTGCCGGCGCCGACGATGGTGTCGCGAAGCGTGCCGCGGTCGATCGTGGCGCCGGCGCCGATCTCCACGTCGTCGCCGATCGCGACGGCGCCGAGGGAGTGGATGCGGACGTGGCCCGTGGCCGGGGGCGTGTCGACGGCGCCGCGGGCCTTGGCGGCCTCGACCGCGCCGGGTTCGGGCGTGGTGAAGGAGAAGCCGTCTGCGCCGATCACGGCGTTGGCATGGACCAGGACGCGGTCGCCGAGGCGGCAACGGGCGCCGACGCGCACGCCGGGATGCAGGACCGCCCCCGCCCCGATCTCGGCCTCCGCGCCAAGGCTGGCATGGGCGAGAAGGACCGTTCCCGAGCCGAGGCGCGCACCGGGCCCGACGACGGCGAGCGGGCCGATGGCGACGCCTGGCCCGAGTTCGGCGCTCGGGTCGATCACGGCGGAGGGATGCACGCCCGGCGCCGCCTCGGACGGCACGGCGAAATGCGACGTCAGGCCCGCCATCGCGTAGCGAGGACGCGGCGCGATGAGGGCGGCGTCGAGCCCATGCTCGGCCGGGTCGGCGCCCGGCCAGAGGATCGCGGCGCGAGCCTTGGTGCCCGCGAGGGCGTCGGCGTAGCGGCGGTCCATCGCCACGGCGAGGTCGTCCGGTCCGGCCTCGGCCGGATGGGCCGGACGGCGGATGCGGCGGGCGCCGTCGCCGACGAGTTCGAGCCCGAGCGCGGCGGCGAGGTCAACGAGGGCGATGTCGGTCACAGGGAGAGGCTCTCCGGCGCGGACGGGACGTCTGGCTCTGCGTCTCTACGGCGCCGCGCGGGCCGGGTCATCCCCTGCCCGCCGGTCCAGCCTCGGTTCCCGTTCCGGCGGCTCAAAGGCCGGGCGCGAGCCCCGCGGCCTCCAGCGCCGACCAGACCCGTTCGTCGCGCCCGTAGACGTCGGCGCGGAACTGGGGCTGGCCGTCCGGCTCCACCCAGGCGGTGCGATAGACGATGTGCACGGGCACCGGGCGATCGAAGTTCACGTAGATCTCGCGCCGACTGTCGAGATAGCGGTGGAAGGTGCTCGCCGGGTCGTCGACCTGACCCTCGAGCAAGGCGTAGGCGAACTCGAAGGGGTTCTCGACGCGCACGCAGCCGTGGCTGAAGGCGCGGCCGTCGCGCCGGAACAGATTCTTCGACGGCGTGTCGTGCATGTAGATGCTGAACTCGTTCGGGAACATGAACTTGACCCGTCCGAGCGCGTTGCTCGGACCGGGACGCTGCTTGACGCGGTAGGGGAAGGAGCCCGAACTGTATTGCGTGAAATCGTGGCTCGAGGGGTCGTCCGGCACGCCCATGTCGGAGACGAGACGCATGTTCTGCTCTGCAAGGTAGCCCGGATCCTCCTGCAGCTCGGGCAGGATCTCCTCGGTCGCGATGGATCGCGGGACATGCCAAGTCGGATTGACGACCATGTGGGTCATCTCGTCCGAGAACTCCGGCGTCTGGTGGCGACGCTGGCCGACCACGACGCGGGCCGAATGCATCACGCGCTCGCCGTCGACGAAACGCATCGAGTAGTCGGGTATGTTGGCGAGGACGTGCCGGGGCTCAAGGTCGCGCGGCCCCCAGCGCCGCCGCTCGAGGTTCACGGCGACCTGGCGAAGACGCTCGCCGGCGTCGGCGCCGAGGGCGGCGAAGGTTCGGCGGCCGACGATGCCGTCCGCGTTGAGCCCATGGCGGCGCTGGAATGTCTTTACGGTGATCTCCAGCTGGGCGTCGAAGGCTTCCGGGGCCTCCGCGGGCGCCGCGGGATCGCCGAGTTCGGCCAGCCGCTCGCGCAGCCGCGCGACGCGCGGACCGCGGTCGCCGCGCCGCAACGTGCCGCCGTCGCCGAGATGGGCGCGCCAGCCGCCGGCCCGCTCCTGCGCGACAAGATCGGCATAGAGGGCGCGGAGGCGCTCGTAGCCCTGCCCCTGCGGCGCGAGAGAGGCCAGCCACTCGGCGAAGTCGGGGGCCGCGGCAGCGGAATTCAACGTGTCGTGCGGCTCGGGCCGCTGCGGAAACACGTGGATCTCGGAATCGACCCGGTTCGGGCGCAGCACCCCGGCGGCCATGTCGCCGACGTAGCGGGCGAGGCTGCGCGAGAGCGCGCGTTCGAGGGCGGCGGCGTCCTCGGGCGTCGCGACGTCGGCGATACGGGCGCGCAGAGCGTCGACGCCGTAGCGCGCGGCAGGGAGCGCGTGCGAAGGAGCGGCATCCAGCGCGGCCAACAAAGGCTCCGGCGCCAGCGGCCCGCCCGCCGGCTCCCAGAGCGGGGCGCCGCCACGCTGCTCGTAGAACGGTGCGATGTCGGTGTCGACGGAGACGGCCGCGAGCACGCGTTCCGGCCCGGGCGGAAGGGATGTCGCGGCCGACGCGGCGGCGCCCGGAAGGACGACCAGCAGCGCCACGGCCGCGATGCGAAGATGAGACGTCATAGTTGCACCCCGGTCACTGGCAGGGAATCATCATCAGCATAATCAACGATCCGGCTGCAAAAGTCGGAATCGCGAAAGCGTGAGTTCCGGAAATTCCGACGGCGCCGAGGCAATTTAGCCTCACCGAACGGGAAACTCGCCAAAAGCGAGAGTGGGGATTCGCCGTAAGGTTAACGCTTGCGAAACTACCACTTTCGCATCGTGCCACCGCGTGGCAGTCTTCGCCATGTCCGAACAAGCATCCGGGTCCACCCGGCCAAATGGACGAACGAGGCAGTTTTGAGTGCAATCGACAGTATCGAGCGGCCGACGCGCCGCGCCCTTCTCGGCATGTTCGCGGGTGGGGCGGCGACGCTCTGCGCTCCCGCGGTGCTGGCGGGCGCGGGCGACTATCGCCGCATCGCGTTCGTGAACAACCGGACGCATGAGCGTCTGGACGTCGTCTACTGGGTCGAGGGGACCTACGTCCCGGAGGCGCTGGACGAGATCAGCCGGATCCTGCGCGACTGGCGAACCGAGGGGCTCAAGCCCTACGATCCGCGCGTGATCGACGTGATCTGCGAGACCCATCGGCGGCTGGACTGCGACGAGCCGTTCGAGATCGTGTCCGGCTACCGCAGCCCGGAGACGAACGCGATGCTGCGACGGCGCAGTCGCGGGGTCGCGCGCAACAGCTACCACGTCAAGGCTATGGCGGTGGACCTGACGCTGAAGTCGCGCTCGGTTCGCCAGATCGCCGGTGCGGCGGAGAGCCTCGGCGCAGGCGGGGTCGGGCGCTACTCGCGCTCCGAATTCGTGCACATGGACTCGGGGCCGGTGCGGAGCTGGGGGCGCTGAGCGCCTCCCTGCGCCGGCTCAGGGACGAATCGTTCCGTCGCCTTCCACGAGATACTTGAAGCTGGTCAGGTGCTGCGCGCCGACCGGCCCGCGGGCGTGCATCTTGCCGGTGGCGATGCCGATCTCCGCGCCGAAGCCGAACTCGCCGCCGTCGGCGAACTGGGTGGAGGCGTTGCGGAGCAGGATCGCGCTGTCGAGCCGGGCGAAAAAGCGCCCGGCGGCGGCGTCGTCCTCGGTCAGGATCGCCTCGGTGTGCCCGGAGCCGTGGCGGCGGACATGGGCGATGGCCTCGTCGATCGAGGGCACGACGCGCACCGCGAGGATCATGTCGAGGAACTCGCGGCCCCAGTCCTCGGACCTCGCGGCGACCACGCGCGGGTCGAGCGCCTGGACGGCGGCGTCGCCGCGGAGCTCGACGCCGGCCGCCAGCAGATCTTCGACCAGCGCGCGGCCGAGCGTGTCGGCGACGCTCTCGTGGATCAGCAGGCATTCGGCGGCGCCGCAGATGCCGGTGCGGCGGGTCTTGGCGTTCAGCACGACGCGGCGGGCCTTCTCGGCGTCGGCGGCGGCGTCGACATAGACGTGGCAGATGCCCTCGAGATGCGCGAACACCGGCACGCGCGCCTCGGCCTGCACGCGGCCGACGAGGGACTTGCCGCCGCGCGGGACGAGGACGTCGATGTGCTCCGGCATCGCCAGCATGGCGCCGACGGCGGCGCGATCGGTGGTGGGGACGCGCTGGATCGCGGCGGCGGGGAGCCTCGCGGCGCGGAGGCCGTCCACCAGCGCGGCGTGGAGGGCGCCGGAGGAATGGAAACTCTCCGACCCGCCCCGCAGGATCACGGCGTTGCCGGACTTCAGACAGAGGCCGCCGGCGTCGGCGGTGACGTTGGGCCGGCTCTCGTAGATCACGCCGATGACGCCGAGGGGGGTGGAGACCTTGCGGAACTTCAGCCCGTTGGGCCGCTCCCAGGTCTCGAGCGTGCGGCCGACGGGATCCGGCTGCTCGGCGATGCTGCGCAGGCCCTCCGCGATCCCGGCGAGGCGGCCCTCGTCGAGGGCGACACGGTCGAGCATGGCCTTGGTCAGGCCCTTGCCCTCGGCGGCGGCCATGTCCACCGCGTTGGCGTCGAGGATCTGGCCGCGGCGGTCGTGCACCGCGTCGGCGGCGGCGAGGAGGGCGTCGCGCTTCGCCTCGGCGGAGGCGTAGGCGAGCTCGGCCGCGGCCTCGCGCGCGGCGGCGCCGATCTCGGCCATCAGGGCGGGGATGTCGTGCTGCGCGGGGCCGTCCATCACGGGCTCTCCTCGGTCGCGTCGGCGTCGGGGGCGGGCGCGGGGGCCTTGGCGCCGTCGGCGCTCCATATCACGATGTCGTTGGCGTGGGCGATTTCGGCGCGGCCCGCATGGCCCAGGATCGCCTCGAGCTCGAAGCTCTGGCGCCCCGCGACGGCGCGCGCCTCGTCCGAGGAGTAGCCGGCGAGGGCGGCGCCGACGGCGCCCTCGGGCCCGACGACAGCGACGGGATCGCCGCGGAGGAACGCGCCCTCGACGCCGCGGAGCCCGGCGGGCAGGAGCGAGCGGCCGCGGCGGAGCGCCCGCGCGGCTCCGGCGTCGACGATCAGCCGGCCGAGGGGCTTCATGCCGGCGATCCACTGCTTGCGGGCGGTGAGGGGCGAGGCCTCCGGGCGGAACCAGGTGGCGGGCGCGCCCTCGGCCAGCGCGGTGAGGGGGCGGTCGCGGTCGCCCTTGCAGACGACCATCGCGCAGCCGCCGCGCATCGCGGTCTTGGCGGCCATCAGCTTGGTGATCATGCCGCCCTTGGCGCCCTCGGTGCCGACGCCGGAGGCCATCGCCTCGATCTCCGGGGTGACGCTCTCGACCACGTCGAAGCGACGCGCCGCCGGGTCCTCGCGCGGGTTCGCGGTGTAGAGGCCGTCGACGTCGGAGAGCAGGACGAGCAGGTCCGCCCCCGCCATCAGCGCGACGCGGGCGGCGAGGCGGTCGTTGTCGCCGAAGCGGATCTCGTCGGTGGCGACGGTGTCGTTCTCGTTCACCACCGGCACGCAGCCGAGGGCGAGGAGGGTGCGCAGCGTCGCCCGGCCGTTCAGGTAGCGGCGGCGGTCGCGCGTGTCCTCGAGCGTCAGCAGGACCTGCGCGGCGACGAGGCCGTGGGGCGCAAGCGCGGCCGTCCACGCCTCCGCGAGCCGGATCTGGCCGACGGCGGCGGCGGCCTGCGCCTGGTCGAGCGGGAGCGTGCCCGGGGGCAGGCCGAGCACGCGCCGGCCGAGAGCGATCGAGCCGGAGGAGACGACCATCACCTCCGCCCCGCGGTCGCGGGCGGCGGCGAGATCGGCCGCGACGCCTTCGAGCCAGGCGCGGCGGGGCGCGCCGGTGGCGTGGTCGACGATGAGGGCGGAGCCTATCTTCACCGCGATCCGAGCGGCGCCGGTGAGCCGGGCCCTCAGGGCGTCCACGGCTTCGGCTCCGGCGCGTCGACGGCGCGCTCGGCCTCCCGCTTCGCGTCGACGTCGCGGCGGAGGGCGCGGAGCACGCGCTCGGTCCCCTGCCCCGTCGCGCCCGAGAGCACGAGGACGTGGCGCGCGCCCGCGGCCTCGAGCGCGGCGCGCTTGTCCTCGGTCTCGTCGGAAGTCAGTGCGTCGGCCTTGTTGAGGCCGGTGATCCGCGGCTTGTCGGCGAGGCCGTGGCCGTAGGCGGCGAGCTCGGCGTCCACGGTGGTCCAGTCGGACGCGACGTCCTCGGACGTGCCGTCGACGAGGTGGAGGAGCACCGCGCAGCGCTCGATATGGCCGAGGAAGCGGTCGCCGATCCCGCGGCCCTCGTGCGCGCCCTCGATCAGGCCGGGGATGTCGGCGATCACCAGCTCCGTCCCGTCGATCCCGGCGACGCCGAGATTGGGGTGCAACGTGGTGAAGGGGTAGTCCGCGATCTTCGGCCGGGCGTTCGAGACGGCGGCGAGGAAGGTGGACTTGCCGGCGTTGGGCAGCCCGGCGAGCCCGGCGTCGGCGATCAGCTTGAGCCGCAGCCAGACCGTCCGCTCGACCGCGGGCTGGCCGGGATTGGCGGTGCGCGGCGCCCGGTTGGTGGAGCTCTTGAAGTGCAGGTTGCCGAAGCCGCCGTTGCCGCCCTTGGCGAGGAGGACCCGCTGGCCGACCTCCGAGAGATCGGCGAGGACGGTCTCCTGGTCCTCGTCCAGGATCTCGGTGCCGACGGGGACCTTGAGCGTGATGTCGGCGCCATCGGCGCCGGTGCGCTGGCGCCCCTCGCCCGGCCGGCCGTTCTTGGCGAAGAAGTGCTGCTGGTAGCGGTAGTCGATCAGGGTGTTGAGCCCCTCCACCGCCTCCGCCCAGACGTCCCCGCCGTCGCCCCCGTCGCCACCGTCGGGGCCGCCGTATTCGATGTACTTCTCCCGCCGGAACGACACGCAGCCGTTTCCGCCGGCGCCGGAGCGCAGATACACCTTGGCGAGGTCCAGGAACTTCATGGCGCGGCAATGCCCGAGCGCGCGGCGGTCGTCAACGGGAGGCGGCTCGAGCCGGGCGAAAGCGCCTCCTCGTCCGCGTGCTGCGGCGGGCGGAAGCCGAGGCGCGGGATCAGTTGGGTTTCCATCGGGTCCGCTCCAGCCGGTATCGCCAGACGGGCGCGACGGCGCCGCGGGCGGCGCAGTAGGTTTCGCCGTCGCCCTCGTAGGCGAAGCCGAGGCGGGTCGGCACGCGCGCCGAGATCCCGTTGTCGTGGAACACGACCGCCGTGACCGCCTCGGCGCCCGCCCCGAACAGATGGTCGACGACGGCGCGGACCGCCTCGGTCGCGTAGCCGGTGTTCCAGAAGGGCGGGCCGACGCAGTAGCCGATCGAGAACTCCCCCTCCCCTTCCCCGCGGTTGACGAAGACGAGGCCCACGAGATCCGGGCCGCCGGCGCGCGACGCGTCCATGACGTAGAGCGGGCCGGATCGGCGGCCGGCGAGGGCGCGTTCGATCAGCGCCTCGGCGGCGCCCGGCGGATAGGGATGCGGGATCGCGGTGAGCATGCGCGCGACGCGCGGATCGCCGAGATAGAGATCGATCAGCGCGGCGTCCGCGGGCTTGGGCGGGCGCAGGGCCAGCCTTTCGGCGTCGATGTGCGGCGCGAGCGGCAGTGCGACCAGCATGCGTCGTTCTCCATCGGGGGGGGACGGGCGGGCGCGGCCCGCCGGATCGCTCCGCAGCGGCGCTCGTCAGCCGGGGGCGGCGGGGGCCGCAACGGCGAAGGGCCGGCGGGGTCTCCGCCGGCCCTCTCGGCCCGTCTGCGGGGGCCGGGACCGGCCGTTACTCGGCGGCCATGGGCCCGGCGTCGTCGTTCGCCGCCACGACCGAGACGAAGGTGCGCCCCTTCAGCCCCTTGTGGAACTTCACCGCCCCTTCGGCCGTGGCGAAGATGGTATGGTCCTTGCCCATGCCCACGTTGTCGCCCGGCCACCACTTCGTGCCGCGCTGCCGGATCAGGATGTTGCCCGGGATCACGGACTCGCCGCCGTACTTCTTGACGCCGAGGCGACGCCCCGCGGAGTCGCGCCCGTTGCGCGAGGAGCCGCCGGCCTTCTTGTGCGCCATGGTCTCTCTCCTTGCTGCGCCGGCGGATCAGCCGGCGACGACGTTCGTGACGCGCACGCGCGTCAGGTTCTGCCGGTGACCCTTGCGTCGGGCCGAGGAATGCTTCCGGCGGCGCCGCTTGAAGGAGATCGTCTTCGGTCCGCGGAACTGCTCGATCACCTCGGCCTCGACGACCGCACCCTCGACGTGGGGCGCGCCGACGGTGACGGCGCCGTCCTCGCCGATGACCATCAGCACCTCTTCGAAGCGGATGCTCTGGCCCGCCTCGACCTCGAGCTTCTCCACCTCGAGTTCGTCGCCGGCGGTCACCTTGTACTGCTTGCCGCCGGTCTTCATCACCGCGCGCATGCGTCTCTCCATCGTTCTTCCGCGCCCTTCGGCGCCGCCCTAGTGGACGGACTTCCCGGAGCTGCTGCCCCGCCTCGGACGGCGCGCCCCCGGTCGGGAGCGGGATGCGTCGCTCTGCGACGCGGGAAACGGCGCGGCTGGCCACGACCGAGCGCGCGGTATGCCGCCCGTGACCGAGCCTGTCAAGCGCGCGCGGCCGCCGAAAGCCGCGGCGCCCCGCTTGCATCCCGTCGGCTCCTTCGTTAAGTCCGGCGCTCACGCGGAGAGGTGCCGGAGCGGTCGAACGGGGCGGTCTCGAAAACCGTTGTGGGGGCGACCCCACCGTGGGTTCGAATCCCACCCTCTCCGCCAATTTTCTCCTTTAAGATGTTGATTTAACGGGTTTCTCCGAAGTCGCTTCCCCCAATCTTTCCCCCAGCCCCGTGCGAACGCAATCGGATTGCGGCGGACTGTGGCAGAGCTTCATGAGAGGGTCGGCCGTGCCGGTTCCGCCGCTCATGAGAGCGCAGATCGCTCGGCGGGCGCGTAGGATCCGGGTCTCCGCCCCCCATCAGGCCGAGCGGGGGGGCGAGGGGCGGAGTGCGCCGCCCGGTCGACGTGCGAAGGCGCCCCCCCGTCCCGACGCCCGCGGTATTGCGGACGCCGAGGTCTCGGGGCCGGCGTCAGGCGCCGGCGTTGCGATACCAGCTCGCCGTCGCGACGAAGCACGCCGCGAGCGGCCAGACGAGCCGGAATTCCAGCGCGAGGCGGTTCCACCCGGCTTTCGTCTCGATCCGCGGCGCCCGCTGCCCGTCCAGGAAGGCGTGCGCCAAGCCGTCGAAGCGCGACGGGTCCGCGACCAGATACCAGGCGTCGGGGTCCGCGAGGCCCGGCTCCACGATCACCTGTAGCCGGCCCGCGAACGGGTTCACGCCGTCCGCGGTCGCGGGCGTGATCTCGGTCACGAGCTGCTGCGCGACCGTTTCCAGCGCCGGGGGCACGACGAGGGCCCAGGGCTCGATCGCCAGGAGCTCGCCCTTCGGTCCCTTCTGCGTCCGCATCGCCAAACGGGCGTTCGACAGGCTCGTGACGCTCAGCGCCGCGCCGGAGGCGGCCACGTTGCCGCGGCTGGCGTCGAACACGGGATTGCCGTCGCGCATGGTCTGGCCGGCGCCGGAGTTGGCCTCCAGCGGCCGGATCAGCTCCGCCCGCAGTCGCTCGACGGCGCCCTCCACCATCTTCGCGCCGAGCTGGTCGAAGAGCCCGGCCGAGGTCGAGTCGTTCACGAGCGCCTTCTCGCTGATCGCGAAGAGGCTGGCGTAGTCCTCGAGCTGCGGCAGCGCCTCGCCGGTCTCATCGATGGACACGTGCTTGATCTCGCCGCCCTCGGAGACGGCCTCCGGGGCCGCGCTGGCGCTGAGCCCAAGGAGATTTGCGGCGCGATAGTCGTTCCGCGCCACCTCGTGCGATGCGCGGGCGAGGTCGGGGAGACGCTGCTCGAGCCGGCGCGCCACGTCGTTTCCGACGGCGCCCTCGAGGATGAGGGGGAAATCGCCCGACGTGTGCGAGGCGGCCATGCGCACGGCCTCGGCCCCGTCCCAAGCCCGCAGACGGTTCATGCGGCAGACTTCGAAGGCGGCCATCGTCGGCGTGATCGCCGCGCCGGCGCGGGGGTCCTCGCCCTTGAGCCACGCGGCCATGCCGGCGATCAGGCGGTCGCGCATGTCGAAGCCGGGCCGCGGCTCCGCCGGGCGTGCTCCGTATTCGTGCTGATCGCCGCGCGCGGCCCATTCGTCCATCAGCGCCTCGCGGCCGGCCTCCAGCGTCACGCCTGCGGCGAGAAGCTGCTCGACGCGTTCGCCGGGGATCTCCAGCTTCGCGCCCATCTTGCGGAGCTGCGCCGCGTGATCCGGTTCGGCCGGCTGGACGGCGGGGGCGGCCGGCGGCGCCGGCTGGGTGATCGTATCGGGCACGTTGGCCTCCTTCGTTCGATCGGCCGCGACGGGCGGCCCTCCGACCCGCTCTTGGCGGGCGAGCAGAGCCGGCGGGGTGTGCCGGAACTGTTGCAGCATCCGCCCCGCCGCGGGCGCCGGCGCGTCGGCCGGGTCGCCGTCGTCGGCGCGATCCGCGAAACCCAGCGCCACCGCCTCGGCGCCGTCCATCCACGTCTCGGCCGCCATCAGCTCGCGCACGCGGGCGGGATCGAGACCGGAGCGGCGCGCGTAGGCGGTGGCGTAGGTGTCCGCGAGCTTGTCGAGCGTCTCGGCGGTGCGGCGATGGGCGTCGGCCGGGCCGAGCGTGATCGCCGAAGGATCGTGGATCATCAGCAGGGCCGCCGGCCCCATCACGATCTCGTCCGCGCCCATCGCCAAGAGCGACGCGGCCGAGGCCGCGAGGCCCTCCACGCGGACGGAGACGCGGCCCGGATGCTCCTGCAGCGCGGCCATGATCGCGGCGCCTTCGAAGGGGTCGCCCCTGCCCGAATTCAGCCGCACCGTCACGTCCCCGTTGCCGTGGATCGCGAGCGCGCGCCGCGTGCCCATCGCGTCGAAGCCGTCGAAGGGATCGCCGACGGCGCCCATCAGCACCAGCTCGCCGTGGATCAGCAGCTCGCCGCCGGCCCTCATCCTCGGGGCGTTCATCAGCAGCGCCCCCCCGCGACGATCGCGTGAAGGTTGGTGTCGGCCCCGGCGGCGGCGGTGCGCTCGTCGGCCTTGAGCTGGCGCGCCAGCTCCGCCAGCGCGTCCGCGAGCGCCTCGGCGGCCGCGGCGTCCAGGTTCACCGCGAAGCGATGGGCGCCCACGGCGATCCCGAAGCGGCCGTGCGCGTCGAAGTAGACGCCGCAGGCGTGCGGAGCGTCATCGGCCGCCATCACTTCGGGGAACGGGACCAGGAGGGCGCCGCGAGGGGTTTCGGTCATCAGGGTCGCTCCTCGATTTCGAGACTGTCCGTCAGGTCGTAGCCGTGGGCGCGGAGAGCGGCGCGCGCGTCGAGCTCGCACTTGCGGAGAGGCACCGCGAGAACGGATCCGAGGCCGGCCCATCGCGCCGCCTCACCTCGCTGGGTGCCGTCGCGCTCGTCCGCCTTGATCATTCGCGTGAGGATCACATGGGGCGGGCCGATCTCAGCCGACACGATGCCGACGCGGCTCGGATACGGCTGCTCGCGCTCCAGAAACTCCGCGGATCGGATGAGGTAGAGCTCGCTCCGGCGAGGCTCCGACCGCTCCTCGGCGTATTCGTCGGCTGCGCGGGCGAGGAGCACCGCCTCGCCCGCCTCGCCTGGCGTAAGCCCCGCCTCGCGCAAGCGCAGCCAGACGATTCCGGCGAACACGTCTCGCCCATCGTATGTCCGCTGCTTGCCCTCCTCGGCGGGTTCGATGCGGAAGGGCGCCTCGCCGCGAGCGACGTGCTTGCGGAGTGTGTTGCGCTCCTCGCCGAGGATCTCGCAGAATTTGGCCAGGCGAAGCCGCATCGTCAACGTTCGTGATCCGTTCATGCCACTTCTCTAGCCGCGCTGGCGTAAAAAAGCAAGCATTAAATCCGTTTGCGGCACTAAGAGAGCACTTTCAGGCCGGCGGGAGCCGCGAACGAAAGCGGCGCGCGATGGGCTCGCGCGCCGAAGGGCACCGGTCCTCACGCCTTCCCCTCGAGCTCGGCCAGCGTCACGCCCGCCAGCCGCAGCGCGGCGGAGGCGGCGCCGCTGATACCGCCGCGCCTAACCGATGACCTTTCTGATCCACGGCTGGAGACAGAGAGATCGGATGCGGTCGGGATCGTCGGCGAAGGCGTTCCAGGCGTG
>JAWLFJ010000125.1:0-11060 GCA_041685625.1 Paracoccaceae bacterium
GCGCGGGCGGCGGGGGGGCGGGCGGCGGCGCCCCCGCGGCCGGGGACGCGCCCGCGGAGCCGGACCCGGCCGCGCCCCATCGGGTCGCGTTGCGGCGAGCCGCGCGCCGGCCGGGACGAGAGGCGACGTTCGGCGCGACCGTGAGGGGCTTCGCGCCGTTCAGGCCGGCGCGCATCCCGGCGCGGACATGGAGGGCGATCCGCGTGCGGCATGCCCCTCCGCCGACCCGGAGCGCGCGGCATCGATACGGACCCGAACGCAGCGACCAGATCGAACCCTCGCGCCGCAAGAGCCGGCCGGACAGGGTCCGAGCGAGGATGGCGCCGATCTCGAAGCCGCTGCACGCGGGGCGGTTCGCCCGGCCGCCGGACTCGGACGCGGTGATGCGACCGGGATCGGCGCGGCGCGCGGCGCTCTTCAAGGGGTTCGACCGGCCGCGGGCGCAGGCGCGCCGCCGCCGCAGGCCTGCGGGCACCGGACAGGCCGCGGCGCGGCGACCGACGCCGCCGCTCTGGGGCGGCGCATCCGCGGCGGGACGTGTCCGGCTCCGCTGATGCCGCGCGAGCCGCCGTTCTTCGACGACCCGCCGCCGAGGACGACCCGGCGACACCGAAGGCGTCGCCCGCCGCCTTCCGAGGGGCCGTGTTCGGGTGGCGGTCGGGGAAGCGCGACGCCGACCGGCTCGAGCCGGCGCTGGACGGCGAGGGCCGGGCCGGGCGCCGGTTTCCGGGGCCGGTTTCCGGGGCCGGCCCGAACGTCCGAGGATCGGGCCGAGGCCGACGGCGCGGACCCGCCCCTCGAGGAGCGGGGCGCCGCCCGCAGGCGGGCGCGGCGCGGCTCCGTGCCGCCGCACCCGCCGCGCATCGAGACGGTGGCCGAGCCCGAGACGCGGAACGGCCCCGGCTGCGGCCGCGCCCTGCGCATGATCGGCGAGGACCGGGCGGAGCGGGTCGCCGTGATCCCGGCGCGGTCGCGCATGCCGATGACCCGCCGCCCGCGCCATGCCGGCCGCTGCTGCGGCGAGGGGGCTTTGAAGACGTCCGCGCCGTCGCGCCCGATCGCCGGCGACGGGCGGACGGAGGCCACGGTCGCCCGGCTGCCGGTCTCCGGGTTCGCCGATCGTCTTCCGCGCCATCCTCGCCGACGGGGTCGGCCATGCCGCGCGGGAGCCCGGCCGCGCGCACGTCAGGCTGGCCAAGATCCCGAAGGCGCCTCCCGGAAGCTCTTCGCCGACGGGACCGGCGCGTCGATGCTGGACCCCGGCCGCGGAGGGACCCGCACGCGCCGGCCGCGCGGCGCCGGCTTTCGACGGCCGGCGAGCCGTCGCGTCGCCACGCGTGCGAGCCTGATGGCGAACGGGGCGGCGCCGATCCGCCCGTCGTCGCCTTCCTCCACGCCGAGGGCGGCGCGCGGGCGACGCCGGAAGCCGCCGCGACGGCGGCTCTCGCGTCCGGCAGGTCGACGTCTGCGCCACCGGCCGCGGTCTCGCCGACCCGGCGCGGCCGGGCGGTTCCGCGACGCTCGCGTTCCGCCGGAGGAGCGCGCCCGCCGGCGCCTGTTCGAGATCGCCCGGGCCGGCCATCGCCCCGTCGTCGGCGGCGAGCCGGACCGGCGGGCGTTCCCGCGGAACGACCGCCGGCGAACGCTTCGGCGCATCGGCGGCCTCTACGCCGTCGAGGCCGGCGGCCGCGGCCTCCATCCGAGGCCCGCCTCGCCGCACGCGCCGCCCGGTCCCGGCCGATCGTCGACGACCTCCGCCCGGCGCCGAAGGACCGGCGCGCAAGCCTGCCGGGCCGGGGCCGCCTGGCCGAGGCGATCCGCCAAGCCCCGAAGCCGCGGGGCGCCCCGACCCTGTTCCTCGACGACGGACGCGTCGAGCGCAGCCCCGTCGCGCCGACCCGCGGGGAACGCCTCCGCCGAGGATCCGGACCGCATCCGGTCCCGCGGCCTCCGGCCTCGGACGAGGCAGGTCGCCGGTCAGGCGAGGCCGCCTCGTTCCATGTTCGCGGTTCGCGCCCGCCGTCGCGGGGACCCGCGGGATCGGGGTCGCGGTGCGGATCGGCGGGCGACGCCGTCGCGCGCCCGATACGTCGCCCGCAGTTCAGCCGAAGGCGCCGCCGCCTGCGGCGGGGGCGGTGCGGATCAGGCGGGAGGTGAGGACGGCGGCCTGCCGGTGCTTGACCGCCTCCTGGTAGTCGGGGTCGGTGACCATGGCGAGGAACGCGCTCGCGGCGGGATAGCGGGCGACGAAGACGGCGTCCCAGCGCTCGTCCTCGGGGCCGATCAGGACGGTCCGGAAGTCGCCGCGCCAGAGGATCGAGCCGCCGACGCGCGTCAGGACTGGGGCCGACTCGCGGCCGTAGTTCGCGTAGGCCTCGGCGCCCGTCAGCCCTTTGGCGTGCAGCGGATGATCTTCGGGATAGGCGGCCTCGGCGCGGAAGCGGACGAGGTTCAGCATCTCCACCGGTTCGTCGCGGGGCAGGGCCTTGAACGCCTCGAACTGGGCGCGGGTGGGGTCGACATGGCTCTCGGTCATGCGGGATCCTCAGGAATCGCGGACGGCTTCCGGCGCGTCGCCCCGGGCGAGCGTGGTCTCGGCGACGTCGGTGTTCCGGGCGGCGACGAGGAGGAGCGGGGTGCGGCGGGGGCGCCGCGGGGCCCGAGGGCGCGGGTCTCCCGCCGCTCCTCGGTCAGGCGCGCGCCGGCGAAACGGGTGAGGAACGCCGTGCGGCGGGCGCGGGCGATGCGCCCCCGCCCGTGCCGACGGAGGCCGGCGGCGTTCACGAGGTCCGCGTCCGCGGCGAAGAGGGCGCCGAGGGGCGTCGGCGTCGTGTCGGCTCCGGGCGGCGAGGAAGGCCCGGGCGAGGCGCGCGGCTTCGGCTTCGGAGGCCGCCGAGGCGAGCCAGGGCGCCGGGGCGCCCGCCCCGGACCGCGCGCCGGTCTTTCCCCGCGCGTGCGTCAGGCATGGGCGCCGACGAGGGCGACGGGCATCGGGACGACGCGGCGGCCGTGCCGGTCCTCGGGCTCGGCCTCGACGCCGCGGATCACGGCCTCGCGGATCGCCTCGCGCGCCGCCTCGGTCTGGGCGGCGAGCAGGAGGCCGGGGCGGACCGTCGCCTCGGCGAAGAGGTGGTAGAGGTCCTCGGGCCTCTCGACGGTCACGGCGCACTCGACCTCGCGCCAGTCGACCCCGGTGAAGCCGGCCTCCTCGAGCGTCTCGATCGCCGCCTCGCGCCGGGCGTAGCGGTGGAAGTCGGCGTTCGGCGCGGCGGCCGAGGCCCCGGGGTCGCCGTATTCGCGCAGGGCGGCGTCGAGGATGGAGAAGGCCGGCGAGATGTCCGGCCCGACCCAGCCGGTCATCGCGAAGCGGCCGCCGGGGCGGAGCACGCGGCGCGCCTCGGCCAGCGCCTTGGGCTGGTCGGCCATGTGGGGGATCGAGAAGCCGGCGACGGCGAGGTCGAAGCTGGCGTCCTTGAAGGGCAGCGCCCCGGCGTCGGCCTCGTGGAAGCGGGCCGGCTTGGCGCGGTTGCGGGCGATCGCGAGCATCTCGGCCGAGAGGTCGACGGCGTCGGTCTCGGCCCCCGCCTCGACGAGGCCCGTGGTCAGCGTGCCGGGGCCGCAGCCGATGTCGAGGGCGCGGAGGCCGGCGTCGGCGCCGGCGATCTCGAGCGTCGGGCCGGCGGCCTGCGCGGCGACCGGCGCGAGGCGGTCGGCATAGGCGAGGGCGCGGTCCGGGTCGGACCAGCCGCGGCGCTCGGCCTCGGCGAGCGTTTCGGGATCGGTCATCGCGTGGCTCCTTTCGGGGCTGTGGCGGGCCGGCTCAGTTGATCTCCACGACCTTTCCGGGGTTGAGGATGTTCTTCGGGTCGAGCGCGCGCTTCAGCTCGGCCATCACGAGGTAGCCGTCGCCGTGCTCGTCCGCCATGTAGGCGCGCTTGCCCCGGCCGACGCCGTGCTCGCCGGTGATGGTGCCGCCGAGCGAGACGGCGAGGCGGTTCCACTTGCCGGCGAGGCGCTTGGCCTCCTCGAGATCCTCGGGGTGGTCGGGGCGGAGCAGGAGGCCGGCGTGGAAGTTGCCGTCCCCGACATGGCCGACGAGGTTGCCGAGGAGATGGCTCTCCGCGATGTCGGCCTGCGCGGTCAGCAGCGCCTCCGCGAGGCGGGAGATGGGGACGCAGACGTCGGTGGACATCGGCTTGGCGCCGGGCTGGAGCGAGATGCCGGCGAAGTAGATGTCGTGCCGGGCCTTCCAGAGCTTCGCGCGCTCCTCCGGCGTCGCGGTCCAGGCGAAACCGCCGCCGCCGTTCTCGGCCGCGATCTCGCCGAACATCTCGGCCTGTTCGGCGGCGCCGGCCTCGGTGCCGTGGAATTCGAGGAAGAGGTGCGGCTTCTCGGGCAGGCCGAGCTTGGAGTAGTTGTTGACGCCGCGGATCGAGACCTCGTCGAGGAACTCGATGCGCGCGACGGGGATGCCGAGCTGGATCGCCTGGATCACGGAATCGACGGCGCCCTCCACGCCGTCGAAGGCGCAGGTGGCGGCGGTGATCGCCTCGGGCACGCCGTAGAGCTTCACGGTGAGCTCGGTGAAGATGCCGAGGGTGCCTTCGGAGCCGACGAGCAGGTTCTTCAGGTCGTAGCCGGCGGAGGTCTTCTTGGCGCGGCTGCCGACTCGGATGATGCGGCCGTCGGCCAGCACCGCCTGCGCGGCGAGCACGTTCTCGCGCATGGTGCCGTAGCGCACGGCGTTGGTGCCCGAGGCGCGGGTCGCGGCCATGCCGCCGAGGGTGGCGTTGGCGCCGGGATCGACCGGGAAGAACAGGCCGGTGTGGCGCAGCTCGGTGTTCAGCGCCTCCCGCGTCACGCCGGGCTGGACCACGGCGAGGAGATCCTCCTCGACCACCTCGATCACCCGGTCCATGCGGCTCATGTTGAGCGTCACGCCGCCGTGGAAGGGCAGGGTGTGGCCCTCGAGGCTGGAGCCGACGCCCCAGGGGATCAGGGGGCAGCCCTCGGCCGCGCAGATCCTCACGATCTCCGCCACCTCCTCGGCCGTCTCGGGGAAGAGCACGGCGTCGGGGAGGATGGCGGGGTAGTAGCTGCCGTCCTCGCCGTGATGGGCGCGGATCGCCTCGGCGGTGGAGAGGCGCTCGGCGAAGCTGGCGCCGAGGGCGGATATGGCGGTCTGGATGGTCATGGCGTCCTCCCGGATTTGGGGAGGACGGTAGCCGAGCGCGAGGGGCGGTGGAAGCGGGCCCGGCGGTCGGCGGGGGGGCGGCGTCTGGACGCCGGGGGGGCTTCCGGGGCATGGGAAGGCCGGTGCGAGGACGCAAGAGGAGAGAGCCGTGACCGACGCCGCCGCCGAGAGCGCGCCCGCCTGGGCGGGACCGGAGCCCGAGTTCGACGGGAGGCTCCTGATCAGCCCGCCGCGGGCGGTGCCGCCGGAGTGGATCGACTACAACGGGCACATGAACGTCGCCTACTACACCATGGCCTTCGACAAGACCTCGGACTTCGTGTTCGACGAGGTGCTGGGCGTCGGCGAGGCGCTGGCGCGCGAGCTGCGCATGGGGCCGATGGTGGTTCAGCAGACCATCCACTACCTCGGCGAGCTGCTGGAGGGCGAGACGTTCCGCTGCGAGATGCAGCTCCTCGACTGGGGGCCGAAGCAGATCCACTTCTTCTCGCGCATGGTGAAGGACGCCGACGACGCGCTTTGCGCCACGTCGGAGACGCTGACCCTGAACGTCGATCTCGAGGCGCGGCGCACCAAGGCCTATCCGGACTGGGCGCAGGCGCGGCTGGCGCGGCTGATGGCGGCGCAGAAGGACCTGCCGAGGCCGGCCGAGGCGGGCGCGGTGATCGGCATCCGGCGCAAGGGCTGAGGGCCGGAGGCGCGCGCCCGCCGGGCGGAGGGGTTTGCGCTCCGGCCGGCGGGGGGTTACGAGAGCGTCGAGGGGTCGGAATTCCCATGAGGTGACCGCCGCAGATGGCCGAGTCGCGCCGTATCGTCGCGAGACCTGGGCACGCGCTCAAGCTGGGTTGGCGCGCGGCGCGCCGGTCGCTGCGACGGGGCTGGGCGGAGGCGCGCGAGGCGCTGCGCCGGCAGGGCCCGACGGCGGTCCAGTTCTGGCTGCTGGCGCTCGGCCTCGGCATCGCGGCGGGCTATGCGGCGATCGCCTTCCGCCTTTCGATCTCGCAGCTTCAGACGCTGATATACGGGGCCGACGATCTGCGTCTGCACACCCATCTGAGCGGGCTGAGCCCGGCGGTGGTGGTGGGGGTGCCGATCCTCGGGGGCCTCGCGGTCGGGGTGATCCTGCAGCTCTTCACCTCGGACGGGAAGGCGCGCTCGGTGGCGCATGTCATCGAGGCCTCGGCGCTCAGGGACGGGCGGGTGCCGCTGCGCTCGGGTCTCGCCAGCGCGGCGGCCTCGCTGATCACGCTCTCGACCGGCGGCTCCACCGGGCGGGAGGGGCCGGTGGTTCATCTCGCCGCGACGATCTCCTCCTGGGTGTCGGAGCGGATCGACGCCTCGCCCATGACCTCGCGCGAGATGCTGGGCTGCGCGGTGGCGGCGGCGGTCTCGGCCAGCTTCAACGCGCCGATCGCGGGGGCGGTGTTCGCGCTGGAGATCGTGCTGCGGCACTTCGCGATGCGGGCCTTCGCGCCGATCGTCGTCGCCTCCATCGCCGGGGCGGTGGTGAGCCGCATCCACATGGGCGACGTGACCGAGTTCGTGCTGCCCGACCACACGCTCGGATTCTATCAGGAGCTGCCGGCGTTCCTGATCCTCGGCCTGATCTCGGGCCTGGTGGCGGTGGCCATGATGAAGGCGATCTTCGTGGCCGAGCGCGCGGGCGACCGGGTGCAGGGCGCGTTGCGGATCCCGGGCTGGCTGCGCCCCGGCGTCGCCGGTCTGCTGCTGGGGCTGATCGCGCTGCGCTTCCCGCACATCATCGGCGTCGGCTACGAGACGACGAGCCGGGCGCTGACGGTGGATGTCGGCTTTCTGCAGGCGATCCTGTTCGCCATGGTCAAGGTGGTGGCGGTGGCGATCACCTTCGCCGGGCGCATGGGGGGCGGGGTGTTCTCGCCCGCGCTGATGCTGGGGGCGCTGACCGGCCTCGCCTTCGGCTACGTCGCGGTGGGGATCTTTCCCGCGGTGTCGGGTTCGGAGGCGCTCTACGCCATCGCCGGCACCGGGGCGGTGGCGGCGGCGGTGCTGGGCGCGCCGCTCTCGACGACGCTGATCATCTTCGAGCTGACCGGGGACTGGCAGGCGGGGATCGCGGTGATGGCCTCGGTCTCGCTCGCGGTGGTGGTCAGCGCGCGCTTCGTGGACAAGAGCTTCTTCCTCGACCAGCTGGAGCGGCGCGACGTGCATCTGGCCGGGGGTCCGCAGAGCTGGATCCCGGGGACCATCGCGGTGCGGGACTGCATGCGGATGCGCGGGGACGAGAACGGCGCCTCCGACAGCGCCTGCTGGGCGCTGATCGATCAGGGCGCGGCGCTGGAGCGGGGCGACACGCTGGCGACCGCGCTGCCGATGTTCGAGCGGAGTGCGGGGCGCGCGATGATCCCGGTTGTGGACCGCGACGCCGAGGGGCGCCCGGAGCTGATCGGCGCGCTGTTCCACGTCGACGCGCTGCGCGCCTACAACCGGGCGCTGGTCGAGACGCATCGCGAGGAGCACGCCTGAGGGTCCCGACCGCGGCGCGGGGGCTTGCCTCCGGCCCGGCGGGCGGGGAGGCTCGCCCGACGCGGGAGACGCCGCGGACGGGAGGGACGCATGATCTACGAGGAACGACGCTATTCGGTGCGGGTCGGCGAGATGCCGCAGGTGCTGAAGCTCTACGGCGAAGAGGGGTGGCCGGCGCTGGAGGCCGGCGGGTTCGACGCGAAGCTGGTCGGGTATTTCGTGTCGGACACCGGGCCGCTGCACCAGTTGGTGCATCTCTGGAAGTTCGACGACGACGCCGACCGGCGGGCGCACTGGAAGCGGCTGTTTTCGGACGCGGCATTCATGGCCTTCGCGGTGAAGCTGAGGCCGCTTCTGCTGGGCCAGGAGGTGCAGCTGCTGAACCCGGCGCCTTGGGGGCCGAAGCCCTGACGTCGAGGTTCGGCGGGGGAACTCGTGGAGCCTCTCCCACGGCCTGAGGGGGCGGCGCGCGATCCTGCGCCGCCGATCGCGTCGGGGGGCGGGGACGGTCGGCGCGCGAAGACGCTAGACGCGGGCGGGCCGACGGACGCCCCGAGCGCCGCCTTCGGCGGCGCCGGCCCGCCCGCCAGCCTGCGCCCGTCTCCTTCCATCATGGCGCGGGGGGCGGGCGGCGGACCCGGTCCGCCTGCGGCGTCGAGCTCAGAGGCGTTCGACGGCGACGCGCTCGGCATCGAAGGCGACGTGGTCGATCAGCATCTCGGCGCCCTTGGCGGGGGCCTCGATCGCCCAGGCGGCGCTGCGGAGGGGTCCGGACTTGGCGATCAGGTCGTATTGCCGGGCGCGGCCGAGGCCGGGGATCTCGAAGGTGGTGTCGGCGGGTTCGAGGAAGAGGGCGCCCGCCTCGGCCTTCGGCAGATACATCGTCGGCGTCTCGTCGCCCGGCATGAGGACGGACCAGCCGGAGGCGGTCTCGGCGATCACGGCGCCGCCGGCGCGCACGACGTGCAGGCCGGGCGAGGGCGCGATCCGGGGGGCGTCATTCTCGGAGTCGGACATCGGGCGGGCTCCTTCACAAGGGGGCGCAGGCGGCCGCGAGCCAGGCGCGGTCCTTGGAATCGGTCAGCCGGGGGCCGAGCTTCGCCTCGGTCTCGGCGTGGTAGGCGTCGAGCCAGGCGCGCTCCTCGGCGTCGAGCAGGCCGGCCTGGATCAGGCGGCGGTCGATCGGACACCAGGTGAGGGTCTCGAAGCCGAGCATCTCGCGCTCGCCGCCCTCGGGGACGGCGGGGGGCGTGACGGCGACGAGGTTCTCGATGCGGATGCCCCATTCGCCCTCGCGGTAGCAGCCGGGCTCGTTCGAGAGGATCATGCCGGGCTCGAGCGGCACGGTCGAGCGGCGCGAGAGGCCCTGCGGCCCCTCGTGGGTGCCGAGATAGGCGCCGACGCCGTGGCCGGTGCCGTGGTCGTAGTCGAGCCCGGCGCGCCAGAGCGCGGCGCGGGCGAGCGCGTCGAGGTCGCGCCCGGCGAGGCCCTTGGGCCAGCGGGCGCGGGAGATGGCGATCATGCCCTTCAGCACCAGCGTCGCGGCGCGCGCGGCCTCCGGCGGGACGGGGCCGGTGGCCATGGTGCGGGTGATGTCGGTGGTGCCGTCGCGATACTGGCCGCCCGAATCGACGAGGAGGACGTCGCCGGGGACCACGGTGCGGTCGGTGTCGCGGGTCACGCGGTAGTGGACGATGGCGCCGTCGGGGCCGGCGCCGCAGATGGTGTCGAAGGAGAGGTCCATGAGGGCGCCGGTCTCGCGGCGGAAGCCCTCCAGCGCCTCGACCACCTTGATCTCGGTGAGAGCCCCTGAGGGGGCGGCCTCGTCCAGCCAGCGGAGGAAGCGGACCATGGCGGCGCCGTCGCGCAGATGCGCCTCGCGGGCGCCGGCGAGCTCGGCCGCGTTCTTGATCGCCTTCGGCAGGAGGCACGGGTCGTCGCCCCAGGCGATCTCGGCGCCCGCGGCCTCCAGCCGCCGGGCGACCCAGTCGGGCGCCGTCGTGTGGTCGACGCGGACCTTGCGGCCGGAGAGGGCGTCGAGCGCGGGGCCGAAGGCGTCGGTCGCCTCGGTCGCGACCTCGTTCCCGAGCCAGGCGCGGGCCTCCGGCGTGATCTTCTCCGGCGCCATGAAGAGGGAGACGCGGGCGTCGTCGTGCAGGAGCGCGAAGCCCTGCGGGATCGGCCGGCGCTCGACGTCCGAGCCGCGGACGTTCAGGAGCCAGGCGAGGCTGTCGGGCTGGGTCAGCGCGGCGGCGGCGACGCCGGCCTCGCGCAGGCTCTCGGCGAGGCGGGCGCGCTTGTCGGCGGCGTCCTCCCCGGCGAAGTCGAGCGGGTGGGGGACGACGGGGCCGAGGGGCGGGTCGGGCTGGTCGGTCCAGACGGCGTCGACGAGGTTCTCGGAGGCGACCAGTTCGGCCCCCGCGGCCTCCAGCGCCTTGCGGAGCCGCTCGACCTCGTCGCGGCCGTGCAGCCAGGGGTCGTAGGCGATCCTGGCGCCGGGTTTGGCGGCCTCGCGCAGCCAGTCGGCGGGCTTGGTCGTCTCGATGCGCACGCGCTCGAAGCTCTCGGCGTCGGTCTGGGCGCGGACCTGGAGCTCGTAGCGGCCGTCGACGAAGACGGCGGCGCGGTCGGAGAGGACCACGCAGGCGCCGGCGGAGCCGGTGAAGCCGGTGAGCCAGGCGAGGCGCTCGTCGCGCGCGGCCACCGTCTCGCCCTGATGGGCGTCGCCCCGGGGGACGAGGAAGCCGTCGAGCCCGCGGGCCGCCATCTCCGCCCGGAGGGCGGCGAGGCGGGCGGGGCCCTCGGCCGGGTCCGAGGCGGCGTCGAAGCTCTGGAACATGAAGACCCTCCGTGGCGGCCCGGAATGGGTAGGGCGGAACGCGGCCGGAGGGAAGGGCCGGGCGTTCAGCGCCCGAGCGGCGCGAGCACGCGCTCGCGGTCCCGCGCCCAGTCGTCCGGATCCCAGTTGACGGCGAGGACGGCGCGGGCGCCGTCGCCCTGCCGGCGCAGCACGAGGCGTTCGCGGTGGCGGCCGCGGATCAGCCCCTCGGCCTCGCGCCGACCGGTCCAGAGCGTCCCGTCGAGGCTGAGCTCGGCCGTGCCGTCCGGGCGGATCAGGGCCTCGGCGGGGAAGGGGGCCGGGCCGAGGACCAGCCGTCGCGCGCCCTCCGGGCCCGCCGCCTCGTCGGCGGCGAGATGCAGCGCGAGGCCGGCTTCGGGGGCGATCAGGCGGGCCGAGACGCCGGGGGCGTAGGCGAAGGCCGCGGGCGGGAGCAGCAGCGCGCCGTCGAGCGCGGCGACGGCGCAGCCGCAATCGGGATCGGCCCCGCCCGCCGCCTCGAGCGCGGCGAAGCAGCGGTCG
>JAWLFJ010000248.1:0-2672 GCA_041685625.1 Paracoccaceae bacterium
CAGGTCAGCCATGGGTGGTCTCCTTTTCTGGTTGGCTGCTCGGGTGGAAGACGACGGCGGCTTTCGTGCTTGGCGGTGCGGGCCGCCGTCGTCGGATCGAACGTCACGCGGGGTGTCGGACCTCGCGCGCGCGGATACCCCTCGACGTATGGGAGGAGAGGCCAAACCTGTCGGTTGGCCTCCCCATACGTAGTATGGGGGCTTGCCCACTCGTCTCATGTTTTGGCTGTAAGACGCTGTTCCCGTTGAATTTTCACGGGGTGGACGATGAGAGAGGTCGATGAGGAAGGCCTTTCTCATCCTCATGCCCAACCCATTGATTTCATTGGGCCATGAGGACGGGGTGAGGATGAGGAAGGCCGCGCTCATGATGAGGAAGTCAGTCATGGGCCTCCTCCGGATAGACCCAGACGGAGGGGTTCTCGACCTCGCGCGCGCGGCCGGAATGGGGGCATTTGTAATGGGTCGGCAGCACCGGAACGCCCTCGTCGAGGACCTCTCCGGTGTCCGTGTCGATCACGGGATCACGCCCGAAGCGCATGTCGCGGGCCACGAGATACCCGAAATGCGATTGCGTCCCGGCGAAGCCGTGCTCCGCGAAGTTCCGCCGGAACTTGATCTGGCCCTTGGTGGCGAGCACCGAGAGCCGCTCACGGATGCTGTAGCGCCCGCCGAGATCATGCTGGTTCTCGAACGCCTCCGCGAACTGCGTGGCGGTGTAGAGCCGGCCCTCGGCCGCCTCGTCGAAGATCAGCCCGATGACGGCCTGGTTCTTACGATCCCGCTCTGCGTCGTGCCTGGCGCCGAGGTCCTTGCGCACCAGCCGCTCGGAAATCGGGTCCACCTCAACCCATTTCCCGCGCACCTTGTCGACCAGCTTGGCGGGCAGCCCGGGACCATTGCGCAGTTCGATCTCCAGCCGACGCTCGCTTGCCTCCTCGTCGGGGCGGTGCAGGATCAGGCCGGTGGTATAGAACCCGCGCAGCGCGCTGGCGCCGGAGAGCGCGAGGAACGGGTCCTCCTTCACCTGATGCTTGGAGAGCTTCTTGGTGTGGTGGACGAGGATGACGCCGCAGTCGGGATTGACGTGGTCGCGCAGGACCTCGACCCGGTCCTTGAGGAAGAACATCATGGCGGCGTTGTCGTTCTCGCCACCGCCATCCGGGCCACCATCGAAGAGGTTGCGGATCGGATCGATGCAGAGGATGTCGACGGGATCGGCCGGGAAGTCGTTGGCGATCGCTTCTGCCACGCGCGCGCTGCCCTCGGCATCGAGCAGGAGGCGCAGTTTCGGCGTGACGATCAGGTTGTCGCGCGCGGTCGCCAGCAGCTCTGGAGGCAGTCCGATCTGCTGCAGGCGCTCGCGCAGGTAATGGTACTGGATCTCGGCCTGCAGGTAGAAGATCCGGAGCGGTCGTGGCGGGGTGAAGCCGAGGAAGGGCTGCCCCGCGGCCATGTGCACGAGCCAGCAGATCAACAGATCGCTCTTGCCGACCTTGGGCGCACCACCCAGCACGAGCATTCCGCCCGGGGTCAGCACGCGCGGTCCGATGATATCGTCGGGCATCGGGCTGGTGTCGTCGAGCAACGCGCCCAGCGTGAAGGTCGGCAGGTCGGTCGGCGCCGGCGCCGCGCTGTCGAGGCGGATCAGCGGGGGACCATGCCGCCTGATGTGAAGCTCCCAGAGGCGATCGGACTCGCGCCTCAGCCGGTCGAGCGGCCAGGCGGGCCGCAGCATCGCGGCATTGTAGCCGCAGATCGCCTCCCAGCCCGCGTTCTTCGACATCCGGCCTTCGTGGACCATGCGGATGAAATGCCCGATGGCGGCCGAGGCGCCCTCGAAACGGGACCAGTCGTCGGCTCCGGCCTCGCGCACCGGGGTCACCAGCACCTCGTCGATGGCGGGCTTCTCGCGCGGATCGACCGTCGCCATGCCGATACCGGGCAGCGGCGGCATCTCGGCAACGCGCTCCGCCGTCTCGGTCAGGTCGACCTCGAGCTCGCAAGCCTCGCGGATCTGCACCAGCCGGGTGAGCCCGCCCTTGTGATAGACCGTCCCCGGCACGCGGATCGGCTGGTGGGCGGAGCGGAAATGGGTGTCGCCCCCGACCTTGAGCGCGATCTCGCCGCGGAGCTGGCAGAGCCGGTCGAGATCGGCGCCCTCCGCGGGCTCGGTCAGCTTCCACCAGACGTGCAGCTTGGTCGCGCCCTCGGGCGTGCGCCCGCCGCTCTCGACGATCAGCGTCGGCCGGCCGAGATGTTGGACGAGGTGATCGAGCTTGGCCGGGATGTCGCCAGAGTCGAGATCGACCACGAGGCTCTGCATCTGCAGGACGTCCGCGGCGCGCGCCTGTCCCGTCGCTTCGACCGTGCCGGGGATGACGTAGACCGCCGCGCCCTCGCGCGCGGCCCAGCCCGCGAAGGTGGCGAGTTTCTCGGGCGCCGTGGCATCCGCGTCGATCCAGATGTTGTGCGGGCGCCCGTCCTTGCCCTGACCCTTGTCGACGAAGCCGCGCACAGGGATCAGGCCGTCGGAATAGCCGAAGACGACATCGACGAAGGTCGCGATCTGGGCGGGATCGGGCTCGACTGAAAACGGGTCCTCGAGCGGCGCCGCGTCGTTGAAATCCCGCCACGGGTTGAAGTGGACGATCTTGTCGTCGCTCATGCCG
>JAWLFJ010000002.1:0-7810 GCA_041685625.1 Paracoccaceae bacterium
CCCCGTTTCGTCAGGCGCCCGGAACCGGGAACGCCCCCGGCCGCCGGGCCGGGGGCGCGCCGGGGCCGCTCACTCCGCCGCGACGGCGGGCCGGCTCTCCTCGATCGTCCGCAGCAGCCGCTCGGTCGACTGCAGGTCCGCGAAGATCGCGCACATGTTGGCCAGCGTCGCGTTGTGCTCCCGGTCGGTATGCGTCGCGTTGCCGTCGGTGACGAAGATCACCTTGTAGTTCAGCTGGTTGGCGTCCCGCGCCGTCGACTCCGAGCAGCAGTTGGTCAGCGTTCCGGTGATGATCAGCGTGTCGACGCCCAGCCCCTGAAGCGTCTCGTGCAGCGCGCAGGTGCCCGGCGTGAAGCCCGAGAACCGCGTCTTGTCGATCACCAGATCCTCCGGCAGCACCTCCAGCGTCGGCCAGAGCCGATGATGGTGATGCCCCGGCGTGAACACCTCCTTCAGCTCCTCGCCGGCCTCCGCCGACAGCAGCCCGGCGTACCAGTTCTGCCACGGGTTCGGCTCGTCCGCGTCATACGTGTAGCGCAGATAGACGACCCGCCCGCCCGCCGCGCGCAGCGCCCGGGAGATGCGGTTCACCGCGTCGGGCAATTCGCGCGCGGCGACAACCTCGACCGGCGCGCCCTCCTCCATGAAGCCGTTCTGCAGGTCGACCACCACATGCGCGGTCCGGGCCGGATCGATCCGGTCGAAGACCACGTCCCGGCCGCCGCGCAGCGCCGCGGATCGCGCGAGGATCTCCTCGGGGATCTCCACCTCGTGCATCGTCGTTCTCCTCGCTCTCGGATGTCGGACGTGCGGCCGGCGCCGCCGGCCCGGCGGACGCGTCCGGCCGCGCGTGACGGGCCGTGTCGGCCGCATTCCGAAATGTTGCCAAATCAAATGTTGCGAAGCAACCCGTTTGCTCCGACGCTCGCGGCCCATGCCGGATGACGCCTTCCGCCCGGGCCGCACGCCCCCCCGATCCACCCGACCCTTCCGCGTCGGGCTCCTGCTGCCGCGCAGCGGGCCGGCGGCGCTCTGGCGGCTCGGCGTCGAGGCCGGCGCCCGCCTCGCGGCCGACGCGCTGACCGAGGACGGCGGGGCCGGGGGCCGACCGGTCGAGATCCTCGAGGCGGACGCCGGCGCCGCGCCGGAATCCGCCGTCGAGGCGGTCCGGACCCTCGCCGCCGCGGGGGCCGAGGCGGTCGTCGGCATGCAGCTCAGCCACCAGCGCAACGCCGTCGCCCGCGCCCTCGGCGGGCGCGCGCCCTACGTCTTCATCCCGCATTACGAGGGCGGCTGGTGCGGCCCCGGCGTCACCCCCCTCGGTCTCGGCGACGCCGAGACGCTCGGCCCCGCGCTCGCCTGGTTCGCGGCGCGGGCGGGGGTGCGCCGGCTGTTCTTCGTCGGCAACGACTACGTCTGGCCCCGCGCCGCCCACGGCGCGGCGCGCGAAGCGGCGCGCGGCGCCGGTCTCGCCTTCGCCGGCGCCGCGTTGCTGCCGGTCGGCTTCGCGGATCCCGCGCCGCTGATGACGCGGATCGCCGTCGCGCGTCCCGATCTCGTGGTCACGGTGCTGATCGGCGAGGACGCGGTGCGCTTCCACCGCGCCTTCGCCGCCGCCGGGCTGCCCGCCAGCGCCGCGCGTCTCGCCCTCGGCTTCGACGAGACGCTGCTCTGGGCGGTCGGCGCGCGGGCGGCGGAGGGGCTCTTCGCGGTGCAGCCCTTCGTGATCGGCGCCGATCCCGGTCCCCGCGAAGCGCTCCTCGCGCGCTACGCCGCGCGCTTCGGCGATCGTCGCCCGCCGGTCGCGGCCAACACGCTCGCCTGCCACGACGGCGTGCGGCTCGCGGCGGCGCTGGCGCGTCGCGCGCTCCGCGGCGTCTCCCGCGCCGCGGCGCTCGACCTGCTCGGCGCGCCGGACGGCCGGCGCGACCGGCCGCCGGCCATCCTCGCCGAAGCCGACGGGGCGAGGTTCCGGCCGCGGCTCGCCTGCTGACGCTACGGCGCCTCCGCCTTCCGGTTGAACGAAGCGGGCGGGCGACGTAGATCCGAGGTCCGACCGTTGAACAAGCAACCATCAAGTCGTCCCGCGATCGCGATGCGTCGGCGCGAAGCGGGCAGGGGAAGGATCGCCATGGACTGGGCGCCGGGGGCGCGCGCGGACGACGCGCGCGGAACACGGAGCACGGAACGTCTCGCCCATGCGCTGGCGCGGACCAGCCGGCGCCTCGAGGAGGAGCTCGGCGTCGCGCTGCGCGAGGCGCGGGTGCCGATCGAGCAGTTCCGCATCCTGGAGGCGCTGGCCGAGCGCGGTCCCGCCACCATGGGCGCCCTCGCGGAGGCGGCGCTGGTCGAGCGCCCGACGCTCACCAAGATCGTCGACCGCATGGTCGCGGCCGGCCTCGTCTTCCGCCGCCCGGACCACGAGGACCGCCGCCGCGTCCACGTCGCGCTCTCCGACGACGGCGAGGCGCTCGCCCATCGGCTCGGAGCGGCCGCCCGGGCGCAGGAGCGCCGCCTCGCGTCGCGCCTCGGCGCCGCCGAGGCCGCGCGCCTGCGCGCCCTTCTCGACGCGCTGGACTGACCGGGCCGCCCGCCCCCGGTTCCGAATCGCGCCCGACGCACTAGGGTCCCCCCGTGCACAACGGAGGACACCCCATGAGCGACGACGAATACGAGCCGCCGAAGGTCTGGACCTGGGACCGCGAGAGCGGCGGGCAGTTCGCCAGCATCAACCGCCCCGTCGCCGGCCCCACCCACGACAAGCCGCTGCCGGAGGGCGAGCACCCGTTCCAGCTCCACTCCCTCGCCACGCCCAACGGCGTGAAGGTCACGGTGCTGTTCGAGGAGCTGCTGGAGGCCGGCCACCCCGCCGAATACGACGCCTGGGTGATCGACATCCGCGAGGGCGAGCAGTTCTCCTCCGGCTTCGTCGCCCTCAACCCCAACTCCAAGATCCCGGCGCTGCTCGACCGCTCCGGCCCCGAGCCGATCCGCGTCTTCGAATCCGGCGCGATCCTGCTGCATCTGGCGGAGAAGTTCGGCGCCTTCGTCCCCGACGACGCCGCCGGCCGGGCCGAGACCCTCTCCTGGCTGTTCTGGCAGATGGGCTCGGCCCCCTATCTCGGCGGCGGCTTCGGGCATTTCTACCGCTACGCGCCGAAGCGCTGGGAGTACCCGATCGACCGCTTCACGATGGAGGTGAAGCGCCAGCTCGACGTGCTGGATAAGCGCCTCGCCGACAACCGCTTCCTCGCCGGCGAGGCCTACAGCATCGCCGACATGGCCGTCTGGCCCTGGTACGGCGCGCTGGTGGAGAACAGGGTCTACGAGGCGGCCGAGTTCCTCTCCGCCCACGAATACGGGCACGTCCTGCGCTGGGCCGCCGAGATCGGCGCCCGCCCCGCCGTGCAGCGCGGGCGCATGGTCAACCGCATCTCCGGCCCGCTCGAGGAGCAGCTCCGCGAGCGCCATTCGGCCGAGGACTTCGCGACCCGCACCCAGGACAGGCTCGAAGCCGCCGAGTGAACGCCCGCGCGGCCGGGGGCTCCCCTCCGGCCGCGCCTCAGAAGGCGAAGTCGTCCCGGCTCAGCGCGTCCGCATCGACGCCGACCAGCAGGATCGAGTCCCCGTCGCCGTAGGAGACGAGCGCGCCCCGCCCGGCGGCCTCGATCTCCAGATCCGCGAACCGCTCCGGGCCCGACCGGAAGGCGATCCCGTCCCGCCCCGGCCGGAAGTCGCGGATCACGTCGTCGCCGTGGCCGTCGCGGAAGACGAACAGGTCCGAGCCCCGCCCGCCCCGCATCGCGTCGTCGCCGCGCCCGCCGATCATCACGTCGCGGCCCCGCCCGCCGAACAGGACGTCGTCGCCGACGTTGCCCTCCAGCCGGTCCCGGCCGGTCTCGCCGCGGAGCCTGTCGTTCCCGCCGTCGCCCTTGAGACGGTCGTCCCCGCCGCGCCCGCGCAGCACGTCGGCGCCGCCGTAGGCGCGGAAAGAGTCGTCGCCGGCGGATCCGACGAACACGTCCGCAAAGACGAGGGCCTTCTCCACCGCCGTCTCGATGGGATGCGTGCGATCGAACCAGATCGGCGAGAGGTTCAGGTCCCGCGCCGTCCAGGCCAGTCGCCCGGTCGGCAGGCCCGTATCGCTCAGCGCGCCGTCGAAGGCCGCGATGGTCTCGATCCGTCCGGTCCAGTCGTTGATGTCGGGTCGCCGGAATTCGCCGTTCACGAGGACCGAATAGGCGCCGATCGTCCCCACCGTCTCGTTGTCCACGAGCCGGGGGCGGTCGTCGAGCGCCGCCTTTTCCTCGGTTTCGAGGAACTGCGGGCGGAACACCACCGGCACGATCGGCTCGAGACCGATGTTGTCGAACGGCGAGAAGGCGCGGATGCGGGCCATGACGGGCTTGTACCCCCTGATACGCTTACGGGAATCGACGAAGCTCGAACTTGACCGAAGCGCCGCCGGCGACAAGCGGCGCCCCGCGCCTTCGGGCCTGGCGCGCCGTTCCCGTCGCCGTCGTTGCGTCCCGGACACGCTCGCCGACGCTCCCGCGCGCGCGATCCGGAGGGCGGCGCCGCTCCCCGCCGCGCGATCCGCGATCATCTCCTCGCGAGGCGGGGCCGGCGACCCTCGCGCGCGTCGCTCCGGCGCCCTCATCCTGTCGGAACTGACATCTCGAGGAGTTCCGCAATGCCGCCCGCCCCGTCCCGCCGGCAGGCGCTCGCCGGCCTCGCCGGTCTCGCCGCCGCGCCGCTCGCCCCCCGCGCCCTCGCGGCCGAGGCCGTGCCGCCCGACTGGCGCGCCGAGTGGCCCCAGACGGACTTCTCGCGCGCGGCGGTGCCCTTGGAGGAGATCGTCTCCGGCGGTCCTCCCCGCGACGCCATTCCGCCGATCGACGACCCCCGCTTCGCCCAGGCCGACCTGCATGAAGGATTGGCCGCCCGCGAACCCATCTTCGTGCTAGACGTGCCCGGGCATCCGCAGCGGGCCTACCCGATCCGCTATCTGATCTGGCACCAGGTGGTGAACGACCGGGTCGGGAACCTGCCGGTGGCCGTCACCTACTGCCCGCTCTGCAACGCGGCGGTGGCGTTCGACCGGCGCCGAGGCGGGCGGGAGCTGTCCTTCGGCACCACCGGCAAGCTGCGGCGCTCCGGCGTCGTGATGTACGACCGCGAGACCGAAAGCTGGTGGCAGCAGTTCGAAGGCGAGGCGATCGTCGGCGAGATGACCGGCGAGCGCCTGCCGGTGCTCTCGGGCTGGATGCGCAGCTGGGCCGCCTGGCGCGCGACGGCGCCCGGCGCCCTCGTCATGCGCGCGCCCGACTCGGACCGGCCCTACGGAAGCACGCCTTATGTCGGCTACGACGGGGGCGAGGCCCCGTGGCTCTACCGCGGCGAGGATCCGCCGCACGGCATCCACCCGCTCGCCCGCGTGGTGACGGTCGACGACCTGTCCTGGCCGCTCGAGAGGCTCGCCGAGGCGGGCGCGATCGAGGAGGCCGGCTACCGCCTCGAATGGAGCGAGGGCCAGGCCAGCGCCCATGACGGGGCCCGGATCGCCGAAGGCCGCGAGGTCGGCGACGTGCGCGTGCTCGACGCGGCGACCGGCGATCCCGTCGGCCACCGCGTCGTCTTCGCCTTCGCCTTTCACGCCTTCCGGCCTGAGGGGCGCTGGATGCTCGGCAAGTGAGAGGCGCCCGCCGGGTCCGCGCGGGGGCCGTCGGGGCGCAGGGCGCGCCGCCGCCCCCCTTGGTCCCGCGCCCCCGCCGGCCTAGTGTCGGCCGTCACGCTCCGGCCCCCGAAGGCCGCATCCCAGGGAGACGCCCATGCCCGGCCCCCTCGCCGGCGTCCGCGTCGTCGATGCGACGACCATGATCTCCGGCCCCCTCGCCACGCTGATCCTCGCCGATCAGGGCGCGGAGGTGATCAAGATCGAGGATCCCCGCGGCGGCGATCACGGCCGCCAGGTCGCCACCCGCCGCGGCGGCTTCTCCGCCAGCTTCGTGAACAACAACCGGGGCAAGCGCTCCGTCGCGCTGAACCTGAAGCACACCGAGGGGCTCGAGGCCGCGCTGAGGCTCTGCGAGACGGCGGACGTCTTCGTGCAGAACTGGCGCCCCGGCGTCGCCGAGCGCATCGGCCTCGGCGAGGCCGCCGTCCGCGCCCGCCGGGCCGACATCGTCTACGCCTCCATCGCCGGCTTCGGCTTCGAGGGGCCCTGGGCGAAGCGGCCGGTCTACGATCCGCTGATCCAGGCGCTCTCCGGCCTCGCCTCGGTGCAGGGGGCGGGCGGCCGGCCGCGCCTGATCCGCACCATCCTCCCCGACAAGGTGACGGCGATCCAGGCCAGCCAGGCGATCGTCGCCGCCCTCTTCGCGCGGGAGCGCACGGGGCAGGGCACCCACCTCCACCTCTCCATGCTCGACACGGTGGTCCACTTCCTCTGGTCCTCCGACATGAGCGGCCTCACCTTCGTCGGCGACGAGGCGCCGGAGCCCGAGGAGACCGCCCAGTCCTTCGTCGAGCTGATCTACGAGACCGCCGACGGCTGGATGGCCGTCTCCGCCCACACCGACGCCACCTGGGCCGGCCTCTCCCGCGCCGTCGGCCGCGCCGACTGGCTGGAGGATCCCCGCTTCGCCACCGTCGAGGCGCGCGAGGTCAACAAGCCCGCCCGCCTCGGGCTGACGCAGGAGGCGCTGCGCGAGGACACGACCGAGAACTGGCTGCGCCGGCTCGAGGCCGAGGACGTGCCCTGCGCCCCCGTCCTCACCCGCGCCGAGATGATCCGCCACCCGCAGGTCGCGGCGAACGGCGTGGTGATCGAGACCGACCACCCCGAGGCCGGGCGTCTGCGCCAGGCCCGCACCCCGGCGCGCTTCTCGGCGACGCCGACCGATCCGCCGAAACCCGCCCGCCCCCTCGGCGCCGACACCGAGGCCGCGCTCGCCGAGGCCGGCCATTCCGAGGCCGAGATCGCCCGCCTCCTCGAGGCCGGCGCCGCCGCCCGCCCCGACGCGACCCCGAAGGCCGCAGAGTGAGGATCGAATGATCGAGTTCCACTACGCCCCGACCCCGAACGGCTGGAAGGTCGGCATCATGCTGGAGGAATGCGGCCTCGCCTACGAGACGCACCTCGTCCGCCTCGCCGAGGGCGACCAGTTCCGCCCGGAGTTCATGGCGATCTCCCCCAACGCCAAGATGCCCGCGATCCTCGACCGCGACCCGCCGGAGAGCTACGGCCCCGAGCCGGTCCCGGTCTTCGAATCCGGCGCGATCCTGCTCTATCTCGCCGAGAAGACCGGCGGCTTCGCCCCGCCCGAATCCGACCGCCGCGCCCGCAAGGATCTGCACGAATGGCTGTTCTGGCAGGCCGCGAACCAGGGCCCGATGGGCGGCCAGCTCTCCCACTTCCGCAACTACGCACCGGAGGGCGAGCGCGACTACGGCTTCAGGCGCTATCTTGGAGAGTACGACCGCAACCTCGGCGTACTCGACGCGCGGCTCGAGGGGCGCGACTTCATCCTCGGCGACTACTCCGTCGCCGACATGATGGCCTTTCCGTGGGCCTTCATCGCCAAACCGCTCGGCGCGTCCTTGGAACAATTCCCGAACGTCGCCCGCTGGCGCGAGACGCTGAAGGCCCGCCCCGCCGTCCGCGCCGCCATCGACCTGATGAAGAACGCCCAGAACCGGGGCGAGCGCAACGCCACCAACACGCCGCTCCTCTACAGCCAGAACGCCGAAAGTCTGAAGCGCGGCGCCTGAATCCCGGCCGCCGCGCCCTCCGGCCGCGCGGCGCCGC
>JAWLFJ010000002.1:7820-94076 GCA_041685625.1 Paracoccaceae bacterium
GGGGGGGGGGGGGGGGCCCCCCCCCGGGCCCGGGCCCCCCGCCGATCCGCCCTGCGGGTCGGCGGCCTCGCGGCGGTCGTCGGGGCCCTTGCCCCAAGGCCGCGAACGCGTTCCCCTGACGCTCCGTCCCGCGCTCCGGAGGCCCCGATGACCGACCCCGCCGACGCCCTGGCCGCCGCCTTCGCCGCGCGCCGCCCGCTCGCGCCGTTTTCGGCGGAGACGCCGCTGAGCTTGCCGGAGGCCTACGCCGTCTCGGCGCGCCTCGCCGCCCGGCGCGGCCGGCGCGTCGGGCGCAAGATCGGCTTCACCAACAGCGCGCTCTGGCCCCGCTACGGCGTCGACGGCCCGATCTGGGGGGCGGTGCACGAGGCGACCCTCGCGGCGGCCGACGCGCCCCTGACGCTCTCCGGCCTGTTGGAGCCGCGCATCGAGCCCGAAATCGTGCTCGCGCTCGCCGCCGCGCCGGCGAGCGCGGCGCGCGAGGATCTGATCGCCGCGCTCGACTGGGTCGCGCCCGGCTTCGAGATCGTGCAGTCGCCCTACCCCGGCTGGCGTTTCGACACCGCGGACGCCGTCGCGGCCGGGGCGCTGCACGGTCGGCTGATCGTCGGGCCGCGCGTTCCCGCCGGCTCCGTCGCGCCCGACCTCCTGCCGGAGATCTGCGTCACGCTCCTGCGCAACGGCGAGCCGATGGAATCCGGGCGCGGCGCGAACGCCCTCGGCGGGCCGCTCGCCGCCCTCTCGCATCTGGTCGAGGTCCTCGCCGCCGACCCGGACGCGCCGCCGCTGGCGGCGGGCGAGATGATCTCCACCGGCACGCTCACCGACGCCTTCCCGGTGGCCCCGCAGGAGACCTGGCGCGCCGAGTTCGACCCGCCGCTCGGCCCGCTCGAGATCACCTTCGCCTGACACCGAGGCTCGACGAGCGACACGCGTCGAGACTCGCACCTGGCCGGACGGCCGGCGCGCCGATGCGAGACCCCCGACGCTCGCCACGACTCGCGATCGTCGGGCAGGGCATGAGACGCGCGCTCACCAGACGGGCTCGGGATCGACGGTGCTCACATGGGCCGCGACGACCTTCCAGCCGACGTCCTCGAAGCGGACCCAGGTCTGGCTCTGCCGGCCGGTCAGGTCCTTGCCGCGCAGCTTGAATTCTAGGTTCACCACCGCGAAGTCGCGCCCGAGCGTTAGGATCTCGAGCCTCAGCCGGCGCTCCTTCAGCCCCGGCCCCGGCGGGCGGCGCACCCGATGGGCGTGGATCTCGTCGAAGCCGTAGCCGTTCTCGTGCATCGCGTAGCGCACGGTGTGGGGCGAGCGCCAGAAGGTGTCGTCGAGCACCGCGACGTCCTTCTCCTCCAGCGCCGTCTCGTAGCGCTCGAAGAGGGCGCGCACCTCCTCGACCACGTCGGGGATGTTCGGGGTCCGGTCCGTCATGCGCCCTCCCAGGCCTCCGCGAGCGCCAGCAGCGTCGCCTCCGCCCCCCGCGCGGCGAGCACCGAGAGGCCGACGGGCGCCCCCTCGACTTCGCCCGCCGGGAGGCTGATCTGCGGATGCCCCGCCAGCCCGCCATGGGCGCAGAGGCAGTTGATCCGGTCGCGCACGCGGTCCATCGCCGGCAGCGAGAGGCCGATCTCGGGCGCGGGGCAGGGCGTCGTCGGCATCGCCAGCACCGTCCCCGCCGGCAGCAGGCCCGCGAGGCGGCCGCGCGCCTCGTCGCGCATCAGCGCCGCCTGCGCCAGATCCGCCGGCGACACGGCCGCGCCCGCCATCAGCGTGCGCGCGACGAGGAAGGAGAAGCGCGGCGTCTCCGCCTCCACCCAGCCGCGAAAGGTCGCCCAGGCCTCGGCGAGCTGCAGGCTGCGCTGGGCGCGGCCCCAGACGCTGAGGCCCTGCGGCGCGAGCAGATCCTCCCGGCGCTCCCCGACCAGATCGGAGAGGCGCGCCACCGCGGGCGCCAGCGCCGTGCGCACCGCGGGATCGGCGAAGCCGAAGGCGTCCGTCGCGAGGATCAGGCGGCCGGGGAGGGCGCCCGGTCCCTCGCCCAGCAGCGCCGCCCCGACCCGCGCGAAGACGCGCCCGTCGCGGGCGAACCAGCCGGTCGTGTCCGACGACGGCGCCTGCGTCAGCATGCCGTCCACCGGCAGCCGCCCGTGCGTCGGGCGCATGCCGTAGAGGCCGCAGAAGCTGGCCGGCACGCGCACGCTGCCGCCGGTGTCGGTGCCGAGCGCCGCGTCGCAGAGCCCCTGCGCCACCGCCGACGCCGAGCCCGAGGACGACCCGCCCGGCACCCGGTCCGGCGCCCGGGGATTGGTCGGCGTCCCGTCGAAGGCGTTGATTCCGAGCAGGCCGAGCGAGATCTCGTCGGTCACCGTCTTGCCGACGAGCTTCGCGCCGGCGCCGAGCAGCGTCTCCACGGCCGAGGCGTTCCGCTCCGCCGGGCCGTGCGTGCGCGCCCAGTCCGGGTTGCCGGCCCCGGTGACGCGCCCGGCGACGTCGAAGAGGTCCTTCGCCGCGAAGCTCAGCCCGGCGAGCGGCCCTTCCGCCGCGCCGGGGAGTTCGAACCGTTCCACGAAGCACTCGCCCATGCCGCCCCTCCCGTCGCCGCGCGCCGGGAAGATCCTGACCGCCCGCCGCACCGCCCGCAAGCGCCCCCGCAGCGGGGTCCGCCGTCGACCGCGTGCCGAGGCCCGGTGGTCGCCCCCCGTGTCGCGATCATCGGGCGAAGCCGTCAGGGGGCGTAGTCGGGCGGGTAGGGCGACCAGCCCTCCCCGGCGAGGCCGATGCCGTGGCCGAGATCGAACAGCGCCTTCATGTAGACGGGATCGAAGGCCTCGGCCGCCTCCACGTCGAAGTCCCGCGGGATCGCGATGACGTTGAGTTCGGTCCCGTCGCGCTCCGCCGCCGCGTATATCCGGTAGACGTCGCCGGAGCCCGAGCCCGTGAGCAGGCTGCTCGCCGCCTTGCCGGCGATCGAGACGAGGCGCGGGCGAACCGGCGCGTAGGGTTTGTCGAGCTTGTTGTTGATGACGACGTAGAGCGTGCGGTCGATCTCAACGCCCACTTCGGCGTCGAGCAGCCGCATCGGCAGATCGGGCGTGAACAGCATCACCTGCTGCGTCGCGCCGCCGTCGACGTGCATCTCGTCGTAGCGGCGTCCGTCCGGGGTCCGCACCGGGATCAGCACCGGCGGGAACGCCGCCGGGATCGCGGAGGAGGCCTGCAGGACGTCGTGGATCAGACGCCGCGCGCTCGGATGCCGGGTGGCGGCGATGGCCCCGACGTTCCAGATCACCGGGCGCGAGGCGTCGAGATTGGTGGTCCCGATCAGCAGCACGCGGCCGCGCTCGTGCTCGCGCGCCAGCGCCTCCACGATGTCCTCGTCGACGTAGTCCTCGATCAGGAGACGATAGCCGCTCGTGTCGCTCACCGCGGTGCCCCCCACCAGCGCGGAGAAGAAGGCCCGGGTCAGCAGCTGATCCGTCGTGTAGGTGGTGTAGATCTCCTCCAGGGTGGCGTCGTGCTCCGGCCCGAGAAAGGCGAAGAGCGCGACGATGGCTCCGGTGGAGATGCCGGTGACGGCCGCGAATTCCGGCCGGTCGCCCCGCTCGGTCCAGCCCTTCAGCAGCCCCGCGGCGAAGGCGCCGTCGGGTCCGCCGCCGGACAGCGCGAGAGTGGTCTGCTCGATCGGCCCGCCCGCCGCGATCTCCTCGGCGAAGGCCTGGCGCAGGATGGCGGCGCGCTGGGCGATGATGAGGTCGCGCTCCTCCGGCTCCAGCGCGTCCCCGAACTCGCGCAGCGCCTCCGCGTCCCAGCGGATGCCGTAGGGCGCGGCCGTGCTCAGCTCCGCCTCGGGCGCGGGCGCGCGCGCGATGACGGTCGTGCATCCCGCCGTCGCCAGCAGCGCCAGCGCCGCCGCCGCGCGCCGCACGAGCGGGGCGAACCCCGCGTTCACGGTGATCCGACCCATGGCCGTCCCCTCGACTTCGCCCGCCGGCCGCTCCGGCGACGAGAGGATAGCGGGCCGGGACGCGCGCCGCCAAGCCGGAACGGCGCGCGCCGCCCTTTTCAGACGCCGGGCGCGGTGGCCGAGACGAAGTCGCCCACCGGCGCCGCCTCCCCGCCGCCGAGGCGGAAGCCCTCGTAGCCCCCCTCGACCACCCGGCGGCAGATCTCGCGGTAGCGCGGCATGCCCCCGGCATAGGGCATGAACACCCGCGGCTTGCCCGGCACGTTCGCGCCCAGGTACCAGGAGTGTCCCGCCTGCGGCAGCAGCGTCGCGTTCGCCGCGTCGTTGACATGCCCGACCCAGGCCTCGGCCGCCTCCGGCGTCGCCTCGATCCGCGTCAGTCCCCGCTCGTTCATCATGGCGATGCAGCCCGCGATCCACTCGCAATGCTGCTCGATCGCGACCGGCATGTTGGTCAGCACCGAAGGGCTGCCCGGCCCCGTCACCGTGAAGAGGTTCGGAAAGCCCGGCACGGCGAGGCCCAGCCAGGTCTTCGGCCCCGCCTTCCACGCCTCGGCCAGCGTCAGCCCGTCCTTGCCGGTCAGGTTCAGCCGGATCAGCGGCCCCGTCATCGCGTCGAAGCCGGTGGCGAAGACCAGCACGTCGAGCTCGTGCACCGCACCGGATTCGAGCTCGACCCCCTCGGGCACGATCCGCTTGATGGGATCCTTGCGCAGGTTCACCAGCGTCACGTTCGGTCGGTTGAAGGTCTCGAAGTAGTGCGTGTCGATCGGCGGGCGCTTCGCCGCGTAGGGATGGTCGATGTCGGCGAGGTCCTCGGCCGTCTCCGGATCGGTCACGATCTCCCGGATCTTGTCCTTCAGGAACTCCGCGGCGGTGTCGTTCGCCGTCCTGTCGACCAGCAGATCGGAGAACACCCGCCGGAAGCGCAGCCCCCCGACCTCCCAGCTCTCCTCGTAGAGCCGCCGGCGCTCGTCCTCGTCCACGTCGAACACCTTGCGCCGCGAGATGTCGAACGGATGCCCGTTCGCCGTCTGGTGCAGCAGCGCCTTGATCGCGTCGTAGCCGTCGCGGATCTCCCGCTTGCGGTCTTCGCTCAGCGGATGGTTCCGCGCCGGCACGCTGTAGTTCGCCGTGCGCTGGAACACGGTCAGATGCCCGGCCGTCTCCGCGATCACCGGCGCCGCCTGGATGCCGGTGGAGCCGGTGCCGATCTGCCCGACCCGCTTGCCCGAGAAGTCGACGCCCTCATGCGGCCACTGGCCGGTGTGATAGGCCTCGCCCGCGAAATCCTCCCGCCCAGGGATCGCCGGCAGGTTGGCCGAGCTGAGGCAGCCGGTCGCCGTCACCAGATACGTCGCGCGCAGCGTCTCGCCCGCGTCGGTCCGCACCGCCCAGGTCCCGGAGGTCTCGTCCCACTCCGCGCCCGTCACCTCTATGCCGAAGCGGATGTCCCGCTTCAGGTCCAGCCGGTCGGCGACGAAGTTCAGGTAGCGCCGGATCTCCGCATGCCCCGGATAGCGCTCGGACCAGCTCCACGCCTCGTGGATCTCGCGGCTGAAGAAGTAGGCGTAGCCGTGACTCTCCGAATCGCAGCGCGCGCCGGGATAGCGGTTCCACCACCAGGTGCCGCCGACGCCCTCCGCCCGCTCGACCACGCGCACGCTCAGACCGAGCCGATCGCGCAGCAGATGCAGCAGATAGAGCCCGGAAAATCCCGCGCCGATCACCACCGCGTCGAAGTCGCGCGTCCCGCGCCCGTCCCGCATCGCGCCTTCCGGCATCGCCGAGCCTCCCGTCTCTTCGCCGGTCTCCGCGCCGGCGGGGCGGACGATAACACGCCGCGTCGCCCGATGCGAAGGCACCCTTAGCGTTCGCGCGCGTTGTGGCCGTCACGTTCCGCGTGTACTCACGAGCGGCGCAGTCCAGCGCCCCGCCCCGGATCCGGAGTTCGCCCGAGGCCCTCACGCGATGATCCCCGCGCTCCACCCCGCCGCGTCCGCGCCGGCGCCGAAGATCCCCGCCCGTCTGATCGCGCATCGCGTGTTCGACGACGGCGCGCCCCTCGGCGCGGCGTCCGTCGCGGATCTCGACCGCTTCGACGGGATCGAGCTCGACATCCGCTGCGGCGAGGACGGCGAGCCGCATATAGAGCATGCGCCGGTGTTCCGCCTCCGTTCGCGCCGCAAGCGCGTGCCGCAGCGATTCGACGCGGCGCTGGAGTTCCTCTCCGCCCGCACGCCGGAGCTGCGCACGGTCCTGCTCGACCTGAAGTCCGCGGCCGCGGCGGACGGCGTCGGCCGCCTGCTGGCCCGCAATCCGCCCCCGTTCGAGACGGTGTTCAACTGCTGGCACGCCGCCGACGTCGCCGCGCTGCGCCGCCGGCTCCCCTCGGCGCGCGTGCTCTTCGCCGTGGCCCCGATCTTCGCGCGCCGCGCCCCGCGCGGTCGCCTGCGCGACCTCTATCTCTGCAACTCCTACCCGTTCCTGCACCACCGCCGCGGCTACCGCCCGCCGGAGGGCAAGGCCAACGGCCACGGCATCAACGTCAAGCTGATCTCCACCCGCCGGCTCAGCGCCTTCCTGCCGCCGGCGGTGGACGGGCTCTGCGTCCACCGGCTGTTCTGCAACGCCGACCTCCTGGACTTCGCGCGCGCCCGCGGCCTCGGCCTCGCGGTCTACGGGCTCGACCCCGACAAGCCGGAGCGCATCGCCCGCGTCGCGGCCTTCGCCGACTACGCGATCGTCAGCCGTCCGCGGAAGCGGCGTCTGCGTCTCGCGCCGCCGCAGGCCATGGCGGCCTGACCGGCCCCGCCTCCAGTTCCCGCGACCAGTCCGCGTAGCGCGAGGCGACGCGCGCCTCCCGCCCCCGTTCCGCCGCCGCCTCCCGCAGCGCCTCCGGCAGTCCCGGCTGCGGCTCGACGTGATAGAGCGCCAGGAACCGCGAAAGCCCCGCGCGCACCCAGCCCGGCAGCCCGTCCTGCATCCCGAAATCGACGACCATCAGCCGCCCCTCCGGCGCCGTGACGTCGAGCGCGCGCTCCAGCGCCCCGCGCCAGTCCGGGATCATCGAGAGCGAGTAGCTCAGGAACACCCGCTCGAACCCCGCCTCGCCGAACAGCGCCTCGGGGTCGAACCGGGTGGCGTCGCCCTCGGCGAGCCGGATCCGCTCCGAAAGCCCCGCCGCCTCGACCTTCCCCCGCGCGGTGCGCAGCATCTCGGAGGAGATGTCCACGCCGAAGAACCGCGCCTCCGGCCATTGCCGCGCGGCGAGGATCAGGTTGCGCCCGGTCCCGCAGCCGATCTCGAGCACCCGGTCGCCCCTCTCCGGCGCCAGCGCGTCCAGAAGTTCGTCCCGCCCGAGCAGGAAATACTTCCGCGTCGCGTCGTAGATGAAGCGCTGGCGCCGATAGACCGCGTCCATCAGCGCGCCGTGGCCGGCCCCGCTCATCCTTCGAAGGCGTAGACGTGTACGCCCCCGTAGATGGCCGAGCGGTCGCGCCGCGTCAGGTCGTCCGAGAGATCCCGCAGATAGGCGAAGCGCGACAGGGTCTCCTCCCGCACCCGCCCCGGCAGCAGGCTCGGCGCGTCGGCGGTGCGGAACAGCACCCGTGCTCCGGGCCGCGCCGTCCGCGCGATCTGCTCCCAGAGCGCGTCGAGCTGCGCGTCCGTCATCCAGTCCTGCGCGTCGAGCAGCACGTAGGCGTCGAAGGCCGGTCCGTCCTCGCGCGCCAGCCGGTCGGTCATCGAGGCCCGCTCGATCGTGGCGCGTCCGGCCCGGTCCTTCACCGTCTCCCAGTTCGCCCGCCGCAGATAGGGGGGCAGGGGGCCGCCGTCGCCCGGCGGGTAGCGCCGCGCCAGCGCCTGCCAGGCGAACCAGTTCTCCGACAGCGGGAAGTCGCAGAGCAGCTTGCGCAGACGCTGCTTCAGCACCGCCGTCATGTCGCCGTTGCCGGCCCGCGCCAGGCTCTCGTACTGCGCCGGCGGAATGCCGAGGCCGAACAGCGTCGCCTTGCGCGAGGCCAGCGTCTGCACCAGTCGCGACTCGAACAGCGGCGCGATGTCGCGGTCGAAGCGCTCGCGCTGCTCCTCGAGCGTCGTCGCCTCGAGGAAGCTCTCGAGATCCGCGCCGAGGCGCCGCGCGAAGAAGTGTCCGGCGCCGATGAATGCGCCCAGCAGCCCCTGCCGGTAGAGCCCCCGCCCGAACATCGAGACGCGGCGCCGGCCGCGCCAGTCGCGCACCTCCCAATAGGCCCGGTCGGCGCCCGTCAGGCCCGGCCGGAGATGGCGGTAGTAGACCGAGAGCGCCCGGTCCCCCTCGCCCTCGCCGAACAGCGCGAAGAACAGGGCGTGGGTCGGCAGCCGCTTCGCCGCCGTCAGCTTCAGCTCCAGCAGCTTGACGTGGTGACGGTTGAGATCCACCGCCGTCACCGCCTCGGGGTCCGTCAGCAGATAGTGCATGACGTTGCAGCCGCCGGAGCCGATGCAGAAGATCCGCTTGCCCGGGGCCAGCGCCAGTCCTTCGGCGTCGACCTCCGGATCCTCCCAGATCTGCGGATAGACGAGCCCGCTGAACGCGGTCGTGAAGACGCGCTCCAGCAGCCCCGCGCTCGTCGCCGCCGAGGCCCTGTGCACCGCCGCGCCCAGCCCCGATCCGGTCCCGCCGTCCTTCATTCCGCCGCTCCCGATCCCGGAATCCCTTCGCGCCTGCGGTAGCGACGCCGGGCGCCCGTGTCACCCCTCGGGACCGTCGCAGGGACGTCACGAAGCGTCGGGCGCGGGCGCCGTCGGAATCGCGGTCAGAGCCGTGAGACCTCGGTCTCCGCCAGCGTCTTCTCCACCCCCTCGCGCGTCACCAGCGCCGTCGCCGGCGTCGTCACCGCGAAGGCCGCCGCCGCCGTCGCCCGCCGCAGCGCTTCGCCGAGGCCGGCCTCCGCCGCGAGCCCCATCACCAGCGCCGCGACGAAGCTGTCGCCGGCCCCCGTCGCGCTCACCACCTCGCGCTTCGGCGGCCGGCTGCGCCAGCCCTCTTCGGCGGAGACGGCGACCGCGCCGTCGCCGGCCAGCGTCACCGCGGCGATCTCCGCCGCCCCGCGGTCCACGAGGTCGCGCGCCAGCCCCTCCGCCTCCTCGGCCGAGGGCGCCTCGACCCCGATCAGCCCGCCGGCCTCGGCCCGGTCCATGCGCAGGACATGCGCCCCGGCGCCCTCCTCGGACGCCGCCTCCAGCCCGACGCCCGAGGTGTCGATCACCGCCCGCGCGCCCCGCGCCCGCGCCGCCTGCACGAAGCGGCGCGGCCAGTCCTCCGGCATCCCGGGCGGAAGGCTGCCGGAGAACACCGCGTAATCCCCCTCGGAGAGGCGCCCGCAGACGTCCTCCAGCGCCGCGTCCGCCTCCGCCCCGCTCCAGTCGGCGCCGGGCACCAGGAACCGGAACTGCTCCCCCGTCTCCTCGTCCGTGACGCCAAGCGTGCGCCGCGTGTCGCCGGGCGCCTCGAACACCGCCGCCTCGATCCCCTCGCGCTCCAGCAGCTTGCGGTAGTCGTCGCCGGTCCCGCCGCCGAGGGCGATCCAGGCCAGCGCCTCGCCGCCCATCAGCCGGATCGCCCGCGCCACGTTGGCCCCGCCGCCGCCCGGATCCAGCCGCGGCGCCCGGCAGCGCAGCTTCGCCCCCGGCACGACCCGGTCGACCGAGGTCGCCATGTCCAGCGCCGGGTTCGGCGTCACCGTCACGATCCGCACCATCGTCGTCCTCCCGTGACTCGCCGTCGCCCCCGGTCCGCGATCACGGACGCGTCAGGGCGCTGGCGTCCGTCCGCGACGGGGCGCACATCAGGGTTCGTCCCACCGCAGGAGCCGACCCATGCGCCTCGCCGCCCTGATCCTTCTCGCCGTCGCGATCGCCGCGCTCGTCGCCGACCTTCTCGGCGGGCGCGCGGCGTCGTTCGGCGAGCGCTGGGCGCAGCTCCATCGCGAAAGCCTCATCGGCCTTCAGTCCGGGCTCGAGAACCGCGTCCATGCGGACCTCTTCTTCGAGTGGGTCCTGCCGGTGCTGGAGCTGCCCGCCGCCGCCACGCTCGCCGTGCTCGGGCTCGCGCTGTTCGCCATCGCCGCGCTCCTGCGCCGTCGTCGCCTCCGCGAAAGCTAAGTGCCTGCGCCGTCGTCGCCTCCGCGAAAGCTAAGTGCGCCCGCCGCAGCGTCAACGCCGCTCTCAGGCGACGCGCCGCCCGCGTCTGCGGCTGCGCGCCTGCGCCATCGGGTCGGAATCGAACAGCGCGGCCAGCTGTTCCGTCATCGCGCCGGCCAGCTGGTCCACGTCGGTGATCGTCACCGCCTTCTGATAGTAGCGCGTCACGTCGTGGCCGATGCCGATGGCCAGCAGCTCCACCGCGCGGCGCCGCTCGATCATCGCGATCACGTCGCGCAGATGCTTCTCGAGGTAGTTCGACGGGTTCACGCTGAGCGTCGAGTCGTCCACCGGCGCGCCGTCCGAGATCACCATCAGGATCTTGCGCGCCTCGGGCCGCCGCTCCAGCCGGCGGTTGGCCCATTCCAGCGCCTCGCCGTCGATGTTCTCCTTCAGGAGCCCTTCCTTCATCATCAGCCCGAGGCTCGCGCGCGCCCGGCGCCAAGGCGCGTCGGCGCCCTTGTAGACGATATGTCGAAGATCGTTCAGCCGGCCGGGCAGGGCGGGCCGGCCCGCCTGCAGCCAGGCCTCGCGGCTCTGTCCGCCCTTCCAGGCGCGCGTGGTGAAGCCCAGCACCTCGACCTTCACGCCGCAGCGCTCCAGCGTCCGCGCGAGGATGTCGGCCGAGATCGCGGCGATGGAGATCGGCCGCCCCCGCATCGAGCCGGAATTGTCGATCAGCAGGCTCACGACCGTGTCGCGGAACTTCGATTCCTGCTCGACCTTGAAGGAAAGCGGCATGGTCGGGTTGGCCACCACCCGCGCCAGGCGCGCGGCGTCGAGCACGCCCTCCTCCTTGTCGAAGTCCCAGCTTCGGTTCTGCTGCGCCTGCAGCCGCCGCTGCAGCTTGTTGGCGAGGCGCCCGACGGCGCCCTTCAGCGGCTCCAGCTGCTGGTCGAGATACGAGCGCAGGCGCTCCAGCTCCTCCGTCTCGGCGAGGTCGGTGGCGTCGATCTCCTCGTCGAACTTCGTGGTGAAGACCCTGTAGCCCGGATCGGCGTCGGAGATCGGGGCCGGCTTCGGCGGGGCTTCGGGCGGCTCGCCGTCGTCGGCCGGAGCCTCCTCGGCCATGTCCGCGTCGTCCTGCTCCTCGAGCGCGGCCTGCGCCGAGGCGGCGTCCTGGCTCTCGGAGGTCTGGTCGTCGGGGGCGAAGTCCTGGTCCTCGTCGCCGCCCTCCTCGCCGGCCTGGTCCTCGTCCGGCTGGGGCTGCTGCTCGCCCTCCTCGTCCTCCTCCTCCTCGCCCTCGTCGGGCTGGTCCGGATCGTCGCCGAGCTGGTCGCCGTAGCCCAGCTCGTCGATCACCTTGCGCGCCAGCCGCGCGAAGGCGGTCTGATCGTCGAGCCGCTCGCAGACCTCGTCCATGGTCTCGCCCGACTGCTGCTCGAGGAAGCCGCGCCAGAGCTCCAGCACGTTCTCGCAGTCCTTCGGCAGCTCGCGCCCGGTGGCGAGGCTGCGCAGCATGTAGCCGGCCGCCTCCGCCAGCGGCGCCTGCCCGACGTCCTTGACGTCGCCGTAGCCCATGCGCCGCGCGTTCTCGGCGAGGCGCGCGTCGAGATTGGCGGCGACGCCCGGCATCGCCCGCGAGCCGATCGCCTCGCAGCGCGCCGTCTCCATCGCCTCGAACAAACCGCGCGCCATGTCGCCGGAGGGCAGGTAGCGCGCGTGCGTCGCGTCGTCGTGAAAGCGCAGCCGCAGCGCGTAGGCGTCGCCGGCGCCGCGGGCCTGCATGACCTCGTCGCGGCTCATCCGGCGCGTCACCTGCGGCAGGCGCACGGTGTCGGCGCTCATCCCCGGCGGGTCGACCGAGTAGCTGACCGCGAGATCCGAGTCGTCGGCGAGCGCGCGCGTCGCCTCGGCCAACGCCTTCTTGAAGGGTTCGGCGGGATTGTCGGGTTTGGGCGCCATGTCGGGGCCTCGTGCTCCTCGGGGCCGCGCTCGAAGCTCCGCGCCCCGCGCGCTCCGGCCCTCGTTCGTGACGGGACCGCCCCCGGAGGCTCCGGGGGCGCGTCCTCAGCCGTCGCGGCCCTGCGCCTCGAGGACCTCGGCGCAGACGGCGAGGTCGGCCTGCAGCAGGCCCTCGGCCGAGCCGCCCCAGGCCGGGTCGGGGAAGGTCGCGAGGTAGCGCATCACCGCGTCCTGCATCAGGCGCTCGACGCGGGCCTCGATCTGCGCCTCGGACTCGCCGTCGGTCATCTCGCGGCCAAGCAGGGCCATGACGAAGCTCTCGTAGGCGAAGTTGGCGTCGCGCCGCGCGTCGCCGCCCTCGGGCAGGGCGCTGCGCCAGATCCAGGTCGCCCCGGCGCATCGGTCGAGCGCCGCGTCTCCGGCCGCGGCCGCGACCGGATCGGACCAGGGCGCGGGCGGGTTCTCCGGCGCGCTCGTCGCCGCGTCGCCCTCGACGCCGGAGCCGGCGAGCGCCGGTCCCGAGAGGAGAAGCGCGGCGAGGAGCGCGGGCGCCATCCGGCTCATCCGAGGCTCACCGAGGCGGCGCTCTCGGGCAGCTCCTCGCCGAAGCAGCGCTGGTAGAATTCGGCGACGGTCTGGCGCTCCAGCTCGTCGCACTTGTTGAGGAAGGTGACGCGGAACGAGAAGCCGAGATCTCCGCCGAAGATCCGCGCGTTCTCGGCCCAGGCGAGCACCGTCCGCGGGCTCATCACGGTCGAGAGATCGCCGTTCATGAAGGCCGAGCGGGTGAGATCCGCGACCGTCACCATGCGGGAGACCTTGGTGCGTCCCTCCGGCGTGCGGTAGTCGGGGTTCTTCGCCAGCACAATCTCGCACTCGGCGTCGTGCTCGAGGTAGTTGAGCGTCACCACCAGCGACCAGCGGTCCATCTGGCCCTGGTTGATCTGCTGGGTGCCGTGATAGAGGCCCGTCGTGTCGCCGAGGCCGACGGTGTTCGCCGTCGCGAACAGGCGGAAGAACGGGTGCGGGTGGATCACCTCGTTCTGGTCGAGCAGCGTCAGCTTGCCGTCGGTCTCCAGCACGCGCTGGATCACGAACATCACGTCCGGCCGGCCCGCGTCGTACTCGTCGAAGACGATGGCGACCGGGTTGCGCAGCGCCCAGGGCAGGATGCCCTCCTGGAACTCGGTGATCTGCACGCCCTCGCGCAGCTTGATCGCGTCCTTTCCGATCAGGTCGATGCGGCTGATGTGGCTGTCGAGATTGACCCGCACGCAGGGCCAGTTCAGCCGCGCCGCCACCTGCTCGATATGCGTCGACTTGCCGGTGCCGTGGTAGCCTTGGATCATCACGCGACGGTTGAAGGCGAAGCCCGCGAGGATCGCCAGCGTGGTGTCCTTGTCGAAGCGATAGGTGGGATCGAAGCTCGGCACCCGATCCGTCGCCTCGGAGAATCCTTTCACGGTCATGTCCGAGTCGATGCCGAAGGCGTCGCGAACCGAGACGTCCACGGTGGGTTCCATCGAATCGAGCAGCGTTCCGTCGGCCATATGGGTCGTCTCGCGTCAGCTGGCGCCGCCGCGGCGGCGGCGACCGGGGTTGCAGGCGTTGTGGAGCATATGGGTTCGCGTCGCAAGCCCGCCACCCCGCGGGCCCGCGCCTTCCCCTCCGCCGTCCCGGCCGCCCGTCCCGGCGCGAGCGCGGGTCCTCGGCCCCCGCCGCGGTCTCGTCTCCGCCACGGGGCGGGCCTCGCCGGCGGCCGCGCGCGCGCGACGCGCCCGCGGCCGGCCGCGGGCGGGCGCGTCCCGCCCGATCCGATCCGCAGACGCCGAGCGCCGTTGACCCGGCCCGCCCGGTCCCCGACGTTAACCCCGCTTAACGGAAAGGACCGCCATGCCCGCCCGCGCCCCCGCCGTCGTCGCCCTCCTCGCCGGGCTCCTCTCCCTCGCGGCCCCCGCCGCGGCGGAGCGCGTCTCCGGTCCCGCCCGCGTCGTCGACGGCGACACGCTCGAGGTCTCCGGCCGCAAGGTGCGGCTGCTCGGCATCGACGCGCCGGAGCGCGACCAGCCCTGCGAAGACGCGACCGGTCGCCCCTACGCCTGCGGCGCGGCGGCGCACGAGGCGCTCGCCGCGCTCACCGAAGGACGGCGCGTCACCTGCGAAGGACCGGGCGAGGATCCGTGGGGCCGGCTCGTCGCGCGCTGCGCGGCCGAGGGCCGCGACCTCGGCGCGGCGCTCGTGCGCGCCGGCGTCGCCCTCGCCTACGAACGCTTCGACGACGCCTACCTCCCCCAGCAGGCCGCCGCGAAGGCGGAGGGCGCGGGCCTCTGGGCCGGGCGCTTCGAGCCCCCCTGGGAGCACCGCGCCGCCGAGCGCCAGGCCGAGCGCGCCGCCGCCCTCGCCCGCGCGCCGGCCGACCCCGACTGCCGCATCAAAGGCAACGTCTCCCGCAACGGACGCCTCTACCATCTGCCCGAATGGCGCTCCTGGACCGCCACCCGCATCGACGAGGCCAAGGGCGAGCGCTGGTTCTGCTCGGAGGCCGAGGCCCGCGCCGCCGGCTGGTCCCCCGCCTTCGGAAACTGAGCCGGGGCTCCCGCGCGCCGCCGCCCCTCCGGGGCGCCGCCGCCATGGGCCCGGCGGCGCGGCGGGGGCCCGTGCCGGGCCCGTCGCCGCGCCGCGGGCGCTCGCCTTGCCCGCCGCGCAGGAGCGCGGCCGACGACCCCCTGCCGCCCAGGATCGCGGCCGACGTCCCCCCCGGCGCGCAGGACTGCGCCCGAACTCCCCCGGCGCGCAGGAGCGCGGCCGACGTCCCCCCAGGCGCCGCGATCGGCGGCCCGGCCCGGCCACCGCGAGACCCCGGCGCCCCGCCCGCCCCCCGCCGGTCCCTCTTCCAGCGTCCGGCGATCCGCGCTATGCGCCCGCCCCATGACAGACGCGCCCCTCCCGCCCCGCCGCCCGCCCTTCCCCGAGACCGCCGCGCGCCCCGTGGCCGCGGCCCTGAACCCCTCCGTCGTCTGGCGGGTCGAGGACGCCGACGCGCTCGACGCGCAATACGAAGGGCGCGCGCCGGGCTACGGCTACGCCCGCGAAGGCCACCCGAACGCCGACCGCCTCGCCGCCCAGATCGACGCCCTCGAAGGCGCGCCCGAGGCGTTCGCCGGCGGCGGACTGATGTTCGGCTCCGGCATGGGCGCGGTCGCGGCCGTGCTGCTCGGCCTCCTCGAGCCGGGCGACCGGGTGCTCGCCGCCGCCCAGCTCTACGGCCGCACGCTGCGGCTGATGACGCAGGACCTCCCGCGCCTCGGCATCCACGTCGACTGGATCGACCCGACGGACGCCGCCGCCTACGCTCCCGCGATCCGGCCGGAGACGCGGATGATCTGGGTCGAGACGGTCTCCAACCCCACCCTCCGCGTCGCGGACATGGAGGCGGCGCGCGAGGCCGCCCGCGCCTCCGGCGCCCGGCTCGTCGTGGACAACACCTTCACCACCCCCCGCGGCTTCCCCGCCTTCGCCTTCGGCGCCGACGTGGTGATCCACTCGGTCACCAAGATGCTCGCCGGCCATTCCGACGCCACGCTCGGCTGGGCCGCCGCGCGCGATCCGGCGGACCGCGAGGCGCTCGTCGCCGCGCAGGGCAGCTTCGGCGCCACCGCCTCGCCCTTCGACTGCTGGCTGGCCGAGCGCGGCCTCGCCACCTTCGCCCTCCGCTACGACGCGGCCGAGGCCAACGCGGCGGCCCTCGCCGACCACCTCGCGACGCTCCTCGGCGTCGAGGCGGTGCTCTATCCCGGCCGCGCCGACCACCCCGACCACGCCCGCGCCGGCGCCCTGCTCGGCGAGCGCTTCGGCACGATGGTCAGCTTCCGGCTCGCCGGCGGGCGGGAGGCGGTGAACCGCCTGCTCCGCGCCGCGCCGCAGCTCCCCTTCGCGCCCTCGCTCGGCGACGTGCAGACGCTGCTCTCGCACCCGCCGACCTCCTCGCACCGGGCGCTGACGGCCGAGGGCCGCGCCGCCCTCGGCATCACCGAGGGGTTCCTGCGCGTCTCCGTCGGCATCGAGCCGATCGAGATCCTGAAGGCCGAATTCGAGGCCGCCGTCGCCGCCGCCGCCGGCTGACGGCCCGCCCTCCCGGCGGGGCGCGCGCCGCTCGGGGAGCCTCCGGCCCCCGCTCGCGGCGCGCCGGGACGCCTGCGGCGCCCCGAGGGCGCCCGGCCCCGCCGGCGCGCCTCAGCCCCGGACGCGCGCGACGAAGCCCCGGATCGCCTCGGCGATCTCCGCCGGCGCGTCCTCCTGGATGAAGTGCGAGCCCCGCACCGTCACCTCCTCGAGGTTCGGCCAGGCGCGGCAGAGCTCGCGCTGGCGGCCGACGAGGATCGAGCCCGGCTCGGCGTTCACGAACAGCTTCGGCACGTCCGAACTCGCGAGCCAGGCCGAATAGGCCGCCGCCACGGCGGCCGTCTCCGCCGGCTCGCCCGCGATCGGGATCGCCCGCGGGAAGTCCAGCGTCGGGCGCCGGCCCTCGCCCGGCTCGGCGAAGGGCGCGCGGTAGACCGCCATCTCCGCCTCGGAAAGCCCGCGCATCACCGAGGCCGGCAGGATCCGCTCCACGAAGACGTTCTTCTCGAGGACCATGGTCTCGCCGCCCTCGCCGCGCATCGCCCGGAACACGCCGCGGGCGGTCTCGGGCCAGTCCTCCCAGCTCGGCACCGGCGCGACGATGGTCTCCATGAACGCGATCCCGGCGACGCGCGCCGGATTGCGCCGCGCCCAGTCGAAGCCGAGATAGCCGCCCCAGTCGTGCAGCACGAGGATCACGTCGTCCCCGATCTCCAGCGCCTCCCAGGCCGCGTCCAGATGGCGGGCGTGCTCGGCGGGCGAATAGCGGCCGGGGCCGGACTCCGGCAGCTTGTCGGAATCTCCCATCCCGATCAGGTCCACCGCCACGCAGCGCCCCAGATCCGTCAGGGGCCGCATCACGTTGCGCCACAGGTAGGACGAGGTCGGGTTGCCGTGCTGGAACAGGATCGTCGGCCCCTCGCCGAGTTCGGCATAGGCCATCCGCCGGCCGAGCACCTCGACATGCGAAGGCGTCAGCGGCTCGGGCGAGGGGGCGTCGGTCATGGCGGCGGCTCCGGGCAGGGGGGAAGGACGGCAGCCTCCGCCGCGCCTCGGCCGCGGTCAACCGCGCGGCAGGGTTTCGGCGCCATTCTCGCGGGGCGTCCCGACGCGCCGGAGCCGCGGTCTGGGCGCCCCGATTCGGAACGAGGCGGGCCGACGCCGTGCCGACGAAGGCGGCACGGCAGGCCGACGCGGGCGGCATGGGCGTCCGACCGAGGGCCGACCGACGGCACATGAAAGGCCGACGGATGACCGACGAATGGCCGACGCATGCGGCGCCGGGTCGGCACGAAGGCGGCACCCTCGCCGCACGCGATCTCAGTCCCGGAAGCGCCGGCTCTCCTTGACCACGTCCCAGGCCCACAGCACCTCGCGCAGCCGCGCCTCGTCGTCCCGCGCGCCGCCGTTCATGTCGGGGTGCAGATCCTTCACCAGCGCGCGGTAGCGCTCGCGCAGCGCGGTGCGGGTGCCGCCCTCCGGCATCCCCAGCGCGTCGAGGGCCCGCCGCTCGGTGGGCGAGAACCGCGCGGCGGGCGGCGGCGCCGTGGCCACCCGCTCGCCGTCCCGGCCCGGGTTCAGCGTCGCGTTCTCGCCCAGCACCTCGAAAGGGTCCTCGAAGCCGAAGCGCGCCCAGGCGCGACCCTCGGCATGGCCCGAGCCGGCCGCGTCGGGCGCGCCGGGCTTGCCGAAGCGCCAGGTGGGCCGGCCCCAGAGCCGGTCGGACTCGACGAAGGCCTCGAAATCCTCCTCCGTCCAGTTGTCGAAGTAGTTCCAAGTCTGATTGTACTCGCGCACATGGTCGAGGCAGAACCACCAGTATTCGTCCAGCCGCTCCGGCGAGCGCGGGGCCCGGTACTGCCCGACCGCGTCGCATCCCTTGCGGTCGCATCGGCGCCCGCGCGCCTCGAACGCGCCCGACATGCCGCGCCGACGCGTCCGCCGGCGCTTGTCGGCGGAGACGGAGACGTCGTAGTCGAAGGGAGAACGTTGCGGCACCGGGCGCTCCGAAGGGGATCGACGAGTCGGACCCGGAAATCTAGCGTTCCGACCGTGAAGCGAAAGACCCTGAGAGGAGACGCGATGCCGCCCGCAGACCCCGCAGAGGGCCCCGTCGCCCGCCGCATGCGCGCCGCGCTCGAGGCCGCCTTCGAGCCCCGGGAACTGGAGATCCGCGACGATTCCGAGCGTCACCGCGGCCACGGCGGCTGGCGGGAAGGGGGAGAGACGCATTTCCACGTGCGCCTCGTCAGCCCCGTCTTCGACGGCCTGTCGCGGGTCGAGCGCCAGCGCCGCGTCCACGCCGCCCTCAAGGCCGAACTGGAGGACCGCGTGCACGCGCTCTCGCTCAGCCTTTCCGGAACCGCGGCGCCGTGAAGGCCGCCGCGATCGCGCCGCTCGTCGCCGCGGCGGTGGCGCTTTCGGGCTGCGTCGCCGCCTCCGTCGCCGGCACGGCCGTCGGCACGGCGGCGAGCGTCGCGGGGACGGCGGCGACGACCACCGCGGACGTCGTGGGCGCGGTCGTCGGCGCCGGAGTGGACGTCGTCGCCGACGACTGACGCAGCCGCCGGGCCGTGTCAGCGCTCGGCAGGGCCGAGACGCGGCGCGTCCGGATCGGGATGAAGCCTTCGGTCCGGGTCGGGATCCGGCGCGGGCGAGAGCCGCAGGGCCGGCTCGCTCCGCAGGGCGGGTTCGGCTCCGTCGGACGGGCGGGGCGGGGCCCCCCGCGCGAAGGCCCGGCCGGCGGCCTCGTCGGGGTCGGGCGGAGACTCCGCCCTGCGCGGAGCCGTCTCCGGCGCGGGAACGGCCGCCCCCGCCCGGGGCCGGCGGAACACCAGCACCGTGCGCCATTCCGTGCGCCGCCCGCCGAACCAGCCGGCGCGCTCCTCGCAGGGCAGGCTCTCGGCCCGCTGGAACTCCCAGCCGTCGACGGCCTCCTCGCCGATCGCGGCCTCGACCGTGCGGGCGAAGGCCTCCGCCCGGCCCTTCACGCCGCGGAAGCGGCGGGCGCGGTGCGGGGCCGGAACGGCCTTGTATTCCCAAGGGGTCGCGCTCATCTCCCGGCCTCCTTCGCCGCGGCCGTCACAGGCCCAGCTTCTCGCGCACCATGGCGTTGACCGCCTTCGGCTCGGCCTTGCCGGCGGTCGCCTTCATCACCTGACCGACGAACCAGCCGGCCATGGAGGGCTTCTCCCGCGCCTGTTCGGCCTTGTCGGGATTGGCCGCGATCACCTCCTCCACCGCCGCCTCGATGGCGCCGGTGTCGGTGACCTGGCGCATGCCCCGCGCCTCCACGATCTCCGCCGGGTCGCCGCCCTCGGACCAGAGGATCTCGAAGAGGTCCTTGGCGATCTTGCCGGAGATCTCGCCCTTGCCGATCAGGTCGATCAGTCCGCCGAGCCGGGCGGCGGAGACGGGCGAGTCGGCGAGCGCCAGCCCCTCCTTGTTGAGCCGGCCGAACAGCTCGTTGATCGTCCAGTTCGCCGCCTGCTTGCCGTCGCGCCCGGCCGCCACCGCCTCGAAGAAGTCCGCCGTCTCGCGGTCCGCGGTCAGCACCGAGGCGTCGTATTCGGTCACCCCGAGATCGCGCACGAAGCGCGCCTTGCGCGCGTCCGGCAGCTCCGGCAGCGAGACGCGCACCGTCTCGATCTCGTCCTCGGAAAGCTCCAGCGGCAACAGGTCCGGATCGGGGAAGTAGCGGTAGTCGTGCGCCTCCTCCTTGTTGCGCATGGGCCGCGTCTCGCCCTTGCCGGGGTCGTAGAGGCGCGTCTCCTGCACCACCGCGCCGCCGTCCTCGAGGATCGCGATCTGCCGCTTCGCCTCGAACTCGATCGCCTGCTGGATGAAGCGCATCGAGTTCATGTTCTTGATCTCGCAGCGCGTGCCGAGCCGCGAGGGATCGCCCGTCTCCCGAAACCGCTCGTAGTCGCCGGGCCGGCAGACGCTGACGTTGACGTCGGCGCGCAGGCTCCCCTCCTGCATGTTGCCGTCGCAGGTTCCGAGCCAGCGCAGGATCTGGCGCAGCTTGCGGACGAATTCCGCCGCCTCCTCCGGGCCGCGGATGTCCGGGCGGCTGACGATCTCCATCAGCGCGACGCCGGTACGGTTGAGGTCCACGAAGCTCTGGGCCGGGTCCATGTCGTGGATCGACTTGCCGGCGTCCTGCTCGAGGTGGATGCGCTCGATCCGGACGCGGCGCGCGACGCCCGGGCCCATGTCGACCAGCACCTCGCCCTCGCCCACGATCGGGTGCTTGAACTGGCTGATCTGATAGCCCTGCGGCAGGTCCGGGTAGAAGTAGTTCTTGCGGTCGAACGTCGAACGGCGGCGGATCTCGGCCTTGAGGCCGAGCCCGGTGCGGATCGCCTGCTCGACGCAGAAGGCGTTGATCACCGGCAGCATCCCCGGCATCGCCGCGTCGACGAGGCTGACGTTGGCGTTCGGCTCGGCGCCGAACCCGGTCGACGCGCCGGAGAACAGCTTCGCGCGGGAGCGCACCTGAGCGTGCACCTCCATGCCGATCACGAACTCCCAATCGCCGGTCGCGCCGTGCAGGATCTTGGGCTCGGGATCGGTGTGGACGAGTTCGGCCATGGGCGGGCTCCGCGGGCGAGGACGGGCGAGGGACGGAGGCCGGCGCCTCCGGGGCGCGGTCTAGCCCGCCCCGCGGCGGATTTCCAGCCGCGCCGCCGCTCTTGCGCGCCTCGGCGCGCCGCCGCATCTTCGTCTGCCCCGACAAGGAGAGGCGGTCATGTCCGACACCGCAGCCCCGGATCGACGGCGGCGCGGCTCGTCGGCCGCCCGCCGCGGCGCGTCGACGCCGCCGCGCGCCGGACGGCGGGGGGCGTCGCGGGCGGCGGCGGCGCTGGGGTTGCTGCTCGTCGCGGCGTTCGGGCCCGCGGCGGCGGACCCGGCGCTGCTCGGCCTCGAGCCCCTCGCGGCGGAGCCCCCGGGCGACGCGCTGGACCGCATCCGCGCCCGCGGCGCGATCCGCCTCGGCTACCGTCTCGACGCGCCGCCGTTCAGCTACGAGGGGCCGGACGGCGCGCCGGCGGGCCTCGCCGTGCGTCTCTGCGCCGCCGTCGCGCGCACCGTCGCCGCCGCGGCCGCCGAGCCCTCGGCGGGCGTTCCCGTGGCGGACGTCCCGGGCGACGCGGGGACGCCCCCCACGTTGGAATGGGTGCCGGTCACCGCGACGGGTCGCTTCGAGGCGCTGGCCGACGGGGTGACCGATCTGCACTGCGGGCCGGCTACGCAGACCCTCGCGCGGCGCCTGCACACGGATTTCTCGATCCCGTATTTCGTCGACGGCGCCGGTCTGGTGTTCCGCAAGGGCGGACCGGAGCGCCTCGGCGACCTCACCGACGAGGCGGTGGGCGTGCTCGCCGGCACCACGACCGAGACGGTGCTGCGCCGCCTCCTCGCCGAGCGCGCGCCCGAGGCCGAGGCGGTGCGCTATCCGAGCCACGTCGCCGGGCTCGCCGCGCTCGAGCGCGGCGAGATCGAGGCCTACATGGCCGACCGCTCGATCCTGCTCTATCAGCTCGGCGCGCTGCGCCCCGCGGTCCAGCCGGTGATAGCCGCACGCACCTGGTCGCGCGAGCCCTACGCCCTCGCGATGCGACGGGGCGAGAGCCGGCTGCGCCTCGCCGTCGACGCCGGCCTCTCGCGCCTCTACGCCTCGGGCGAGATCTACGCCCTGATCCGCGAAAGCCTCGGACGCGTCGAGATCGGGCGGGACAGCGAGGGGATCTACGAGGTCGTCTCGATCCCCGAATGACGCCGTCCGCCGTGCCGCGCCGGACGGCGCTCCGTCCGGGCTTCAGCGAAGCGCCTCGAGCGCCGGGCGCAGTCGGGCGCCGAGCTCGAAGCCGCGGCGGCGCGCCGGCAGGTTCGCGGCGGTGATCATCCCGTCGAGCGTCGACTCCGCCTCGCCGATCCTGGCCGAGGCGTGGGAGACCGCCACCGCCGCGATGCCCGGCGGCTCGAGCGTCGGCAGTCGCGAGAGGCCCGCCCCGTCGATTCCGATCGCGGCGTCGTTGAAGGCCGCGAAGGCGACGTCGGCCGCCAGCCCGCGCTTCGGATCGCCCCCGATCAGCCCGCCATGCGAGCCGGTCACGACGATGCGGCCCCGGTCCTCCCGCCGCACCAGCGACACGCTGTCGGCCAGCAGCACCGGACGGCCGCCGATCCGCCGCTCCCGCCGCGTCTCGGGCAGCGTCGGAAGCACGCCCTCGGGACCGGCGGCCGCGTCCAGCCGCGCCGCGGCCTCCGCGCAGGTCATGCCGGGCGCGACGCCGAGGGCCTCGGCCGTGCGGTTCGCCGCGGAGATCACGCCGCGCGCCGCCATGTCTTGCGCGTCGCCGATCCGGGCGCTCGCCGCGGCCACCGTGGCGGCCGCCATGCCGACCGCCTCGAGGGCCCGGATCCCCGCGAATCCGGCCCCGTGCAGCCCGCCTCCCGCATCGGAGAAGATCGCCGCCCGGACTCCCGCCGCGGAGGCGAGGTGGCCGGCGATGCGCCCGCCATGCGAGCCGCAGATCAGCACGCGCCTGCGGGCGGCAGCGTCCGCCTCGGTGATCGAGTCCAGTCGCAGAGCCGTCATCGCGCCCTCTCCCGCCGCGTTTTGCCACGCCGGAGGAAATCCCCCTGATCGGCGCGCGGGGCAAGCGCGGCGCGGGGGGGCGCGCGCCGACGTCGCTCTGGCGGGAGCGTGGCGGCCGGCATATCCTCGTCTCGATGCATGACGCCGACGCCCCGTTCGCCCCTCACGATCACGCCTCCTGCGCCGAGGCGGCGATGGCGGCCGCGCGGGCGGCCTGCGCCGAGGCCGGGCTGCGGCTGACCGAGACCCGGGCGCGGGTGCTGGAGATCCTGCTGGAATCCCATGCCGCGCTCGGCGCCTACGAGGTGCTGGAGCGGCTCCACGCCGAGGGCCGGAGCGCCGCGCCGCCGGTCGCGTATCGGGCGCTGGACTTTCTGGTGGCGAACGGCTTCGCGCACCGGATCGAGAAGCTCAACGCCTTCGTCGCCTGCGCAAGGCCGCGCGCCGGCGACGCGCCCGCCTTCCTGATCTGCCGGGCCTGCCGGCAGGTGGCGGAGACCTCCGCCCGGCCGGCGGCGGAGGCGCTGGCGCCGGCGGCGGAGGCGCTGGGCTTCCGGCCCGAGCGGGTGGTGGTCGAGGTCGTGGGGCTCTGCCCGGCCTGCGCGGCGGGCTGAGCACGGGGGCCGGTTCGTCCCGGAACGGAGCGGATCGCGTGCCGCGAACGTGCAGCCGGGATGCCGCCGCGGTCGGATCTTCGTGCGGACGCCGCATGGCCGAGATCGGCCATGCGTCGGACGTTCATGCGCCATCCATGTGCCATCCGTCGGACTCCCGTCTGGCTTTCGTGCCGCTTTCGTGCCGACGTCGTCGGACGCCCGGTCGAGGCCGGCTCCGGGGTCGCGGGCGAGCCGCGACGCCGGTCTCGCACGGCGCAGTTGACGAGGCGTTGCGGCGGGGCCGCCGAGAGCCGTCCGGAGACTCCGGCGGTGGCGGGGCGTCTCTCGCCGATCCGCCCCGCGGATCGGCGGGCGCCGCGCGACGGGCTCGACGCCCCCGCGCGGCGCCGCGCCGGCCGAAGGGCGCCGCGGTCATTCGGGGGCGGGGCCGGGGAAGCTTTCGCGCAGCGCCCGCTTCAGGGCCTTGCCGGTGGGGTTGCGGGGGATCGCCTCGACGAAGGCGACGCCCTTGGGGCGCTTGAAGCGCGCGAGCCGGCCGTCGCAATGTGCGAGCACCGCCTCCGGCGTCACGCCCTCCCGCCCGGGGACGACGACGGCGAAGGGGCTCTCGCCCCAGCGCTCGGAGGGCTGGCCGATCACGGCGACGTCGGCGACGTCGGGGTGCGAGAGCAGGACGTCCTCGACCTCGGCCGGATAGACGTTCTCGCCGCCCGAGATGATCATGTCCTTGATGCGGTCGTGGATGGTCACGAAGCCCTCGGCGTCCATGATCGCGACGTCGCCGGTGTGCAGCCAGCCGTCGCGGAGGGTCTCGGCGGTGGCGTCGGGGCGCCTCCAGTAGCCGACCATGTTGTGCGGGCCGCGCACCAGCAGCTCCCCCGGCTCGCCCGGCGGCAGGTCGCGCCCCTCGGCGTCGACCACGCGCACCTCCGTCAGCAGGTAGCCGCGGCCGGTGGAGCCGGCGCGCTCCACCGCGTCGGCGCCGCCGATGTAGCAGCCGGGGCCGCAGGTCTCGGTCATGCCGTAGACCTGGTGGATCTCGATCCCGAGGTCGCGATAGGCCTCGATCAGCGTCACCGGGACCGGCGCGGCGCCGGAGAGGACGGCGCGGAGCGTCGAGCGGTCCGCCGTGTCGCGGTTCGGCGCCTTCAGCATGAAATTGAGCATCGCGGGGACGGCGAGGGTGACGGTGATCCGCTCCCGCTCGATGGCGTCCCACATCCCGGCGGGATCGAAGGTCCGCATCAGGACCGTGGTGACGCCGCGGGTGAGGCCGCTCGTCAGCGGCGTCAGCGCGCCGATGTGGAACAGGGGCAGGACCACGAGGTTGCGGTCGCGCATGTCCATGTCGGCGGTCAGCGAGACGTTGAGGATCGCCGCCGCCTTGGTGTCGTGGCTGTGCACGACGCCCTTGGGCCGGCCGGTGGTGCCGGAGGTGTAGACGATGAGGAGCGGGTCCTCGCCGGTGACGTGCGCGACGGCGGGCGGCGAGTCGGCCGGGCCGGCGCCGAAGCTCGCGGCGTAGGGGCGGCCGAGGCCGGCGGGACCCGAGGGGCTCTCGACCTCGATCCAGCGGCGGACGGGGAGCGCGCCGGCCTCGCCGGCGACCAGCGCTCCGACCGTCTCGGCGAATTCGCTCTCGAAGATCAGGGTCTCGGCCCCCGCGTCCGCGAGGATGAAGGCGAGTTCGGGCGCGGTGAGGCGCCAGTTGAGCGGCACGAGGATCGCGCCGAGGCGGGCGCAGGCGAAGAGCGCGTCGACGAATTCCGGGCCGTTGTGGAGGAGGAGGGCGACCCGGTCGCCCTTGCCGATCCCTTCGGCCGCCATCGCCGCGGCGACGCGGTCGATGCGGGCGTCGAGCGCGGCGTAGTCGAGGCGCAGGCCCGAGGCGAGATCGACCAGCGCCTCCTGCCGCGGCGCGATGCGCGCGCGGGCGCGCAGGACCTGTCCGAGCGTGCCGATCATCGTCGTCCTCCCCTGGTCTTCGGCGAAGCTGGCACGCGGCGGGGTTCGCGGGAAGCGATTTCCGGGCGCTATGGCCTTCGGGCCGGCGAGGGGGCTAGCGTGGCGGCGGACCCGTGCGGGAGACGCGGGCGAGAGGGGAGGCCGCCATGATCGTCGCAGAGATCCGCACGCACCGCCTGCACGTGCCGTTCGCGGAGCCGCCGAAGACGGGGTTCCTCGACCTCTCCGACATCGACCTGCTGGTGGTCGAGGTCGAGACGCGGGACGGCGTGGTCGGGACCGGTCATCTGCATCCGCTGGCGGGCGGGATGCGGACCCTGGAGACCTGCGTGAAGGAGATGCTGGCGCCGCTGGTGGTGGGGGCGGATTGTTCCGACCCGAGGGCGGTGTGGGAGCGGATGCGCCTCGCCACCTTCATCCAGGGGCGGATGGGGATCACGACGATGGCGATGTCGGCGATCGACGTGGCGCTCTGGGACGCCCTGGGGCGGACCGAGGGCGTGCCGCTGTGGAAGCTCTGGGGCGGGCGGATCGATCCGATCCCGGCCTACGGCTCGGGCTGCTATCGGGGCCTCGGACGCGAGGGGATGATCGAGAAGGCGCGGCGCTTCGTCGATCAGGGCTACGACGCGATCAAGATGCAGGTCGCGCACGTCTTCAGCCATGACGAGGACGTGGCGAACGTGGCCGCGATGCGGGGCGCGCTGGGGGACGGCGTCCGGATCATGGTGGACGCCACCCAGGGCTGGACGCCGGAGGAGGCGGCAACGGTGGGGCCGCGGCTGGACCCCTTCGGCCTCGAATGGCTGGAGGAGCCGGTGATGGCGGACGACTTCGCCGGCTACGCGAAGGTGGCCGATGCGGTGCGCACGCCGTTGGCGACGGGGGAGAACAACTGGGGGCCGAAGGACCTCGCGCCGTTCTTCGAGCGGCGGATGGCGGCGACGCTGCAGCCCGACGTGATGCGCGGCGGGTATACGGAGCTCTTCGAGGTGGCGAAGCGGGCGGAGGCGGCGGGCCTCTCCGTCGCGCCGCATCTGTTTCCGGAGCTGATGAGCCATCTGATGGCCGCGATCCCCAACGGGACGTGGCTGGAGTGGATGGGGTGGTTCGATCACCTCTGGGTCGAGCCGATGGTTCCCGAGGGCGGGCGCGTCGCGCCGCCGGACCGGCCGGGGCATGGGATGGATTTCCGGCCGGAGCTGTTCACCGAATTCAAGGCGAAGGACTGACCGATGCGGGTGACCAAGGCGGAGGTGCGGCGGCTGAGGATCCCGTTCCAGGACGGGGGCGCCGGCGAGGGGCTGTTTCCGGGGACGTTCAAGGCGGCGGACTGCGTGCTGCTCCGGCTCGAGACCGACGCCGGGCTGGTCGGCTGGGGCGAGGCCTTCGGGCATTTCTGCGCCGAGAGCGTCGCGGCGATGCTGGAGCGCGCGGTCTGCCCGCTGCTGATCGGGACGGAGCCGGAGGATCCGGCGGCGGCGACCGAGGATCTCCAGCGCCGGCTGCATCTGATCGGGCGCTACGGGGTGACGATGTTCGCGATCTCGGCGGCGGACATCGCGCTCTGGGATCTGGCGGCGAAGGCGGAGGGGGTGAGCCTCGCCGAGCTGATCGGCGGGCGGCGGCGGGGGGACCTGCCGGCCTATGCCTCGCTGGTGCGCTACGGCGATCCGGCGCTGGTGGCGGAGAAGGCGGCGGAGGCGGTGGGGCGCGGCTATTCCGTGCTGAAGCTGCACGAGATCACGCTGGAGGCGATCCGGGCGGGGCGCGAGGGCGGCGGGGACGTTCCGCTGACGGTGGACGTCAACTGCAACTGGAGCGCGGAATGGGTGCTGGACTGGGCGCCGGCGCTGCGCGACGTCGGGCTGCACTGGCTGGAGGAGCCGATCTTCCCGCCCGAGGACTTCGCCGCGCTGGCGCGGCTCCGGCGCGAGACGGGGATCCCGCTGGCGGCGGGCGAGAACCTCTGCACGGCGGTGCAGTACCGGGAGATGATCGCGGCCGGCGCGGTGGACTTCGTGCAGCCGAGCGTCACCAAGTCGGGCGGCGTCACCGAGACGCTGGCGGCGCGGGCGGCGGCGCAGGCCGCGGGGCTGCGGGTGGCGCAGCATTCGCCGTATTTCGGGCCGGGCTATCTCGCGACCCTGCAGATCCTGGCGGCGGCGGAGGACGAGGAGCTGTTCGAGTATCTCTACGTCGAGCGCGACCGCGAACTCTATCGCGGGCTGCCGACGCCGGAGGGCGGGCGCATCGCCGTGCCGGACGGGCCGGGGCTGGGGATGGAGCCGGATCCCGAGGCGATGGTGCGGCTCGCCGCGGATTGAGGGGCGGCGGGCCGGCTCAGGCCCCGTCCGTGGCGACGCGGCCGCCGCGGCGCGGGAGGTGGCCGGCGACGAGGCGCAGCAGCGCGTCGCGCTGCACCGGCTTCATCAGGAAGGCGTCGTCGGCCGTGAGGCCGGCGCCGTTGATCGCGGCCTCGTTCGGATAGCCGGACATGAAGGCCACGGGCAGGCCCGGCCGGCGCGCGCGCAGCGCGTCGGCGAGGGCCGGGCCGTCCAGCGCGCCGGGCATCACCACGTCGGTCAGCAGGAGGTCGAAGGCGCCGCCGGCGGTCTCGAACATCTCGAGCGCGGCTCCGCCGGAGGCGGCCTCGGCCACGTCCAGCCCGGCTTCGCGCAGGATGCGCGCGATGACGCGCCGGATCGGCGCCTCGTCCTCGGCCAGCAGGACCCGCCCGGCGAGGCGGCGCGGCGCGGCGACCCGCGCCGGCTCCGGACGGCCCGACGCCGACGCCGCGCCGTCGCCCTCGAGGGCGGGGAGGAACAGCTTCACGGCGGTGCCGGCGCCCGGCTCGCTGTAGAGGCGCAGCGCGCCGCCGGACTGGCGCACGAAGCCCTCGACCATGGCGAGGCCGAGGCCGGAGCCCATCTGCGGCCCCTTGGTGGTGAAGAAGGGCTCCGTCACGCGGCCGAGGAACTCCCGCGGGATGCCCTGGCCGGTGTCGGTGACGGCGAGCATGACGTAACGGCCGGGTGCGATGGTCTCGTCGAGGCGCGCCACGTCGTCGGCGGAGATGTGGAGATCGGCCGTCTCGACCGTCAGCCGGCCGCCCTCGGGCATGGCGTCGCGCGCGTTGATGACGAGGTTGAGCAGCGCGCTCTCGAGGAAGGCGGGATCGACCTCCGTCGGCGGCAGCCCGCCGGCGAGGGCCAGGTCGAGCCGGATGCGATCGGGCAGGGCGCCGGCGAGGAGGCGGCGCATGTCGCGCACGGCCTCGTCGAGGTCGATCCGGCGGGGGGCGAGGTGGGACTGGCGCGCGAAGCTGAGCAGGCGCTGGGTCAGGTCGGCGCCGCGGCGGCAGGCGCGCAGGATCTCGAGGCGGCTCTCCTCGGCCTCGGCCGGGGCGCCCTCGAGGCCGAGCAGTTCGGCGTTGCCCATGACGATGGCGAGGAGGTTGTTGAAGTCGTGCGCGATGCCCCCGGCGATGCGCCCGACGGCCTCGAGCTTCTTCGCCTGGGCCAGCATCTCGCCCTGACGCTCGAGCTCCTCGCGCATGCGCATCTCGTCGGTGACGTCGAGCACGATGGTGTGCCAGAGGCGTCCGCCGTCCGGCATGGGCTGCGGGCGGCCGCGCCCGGCGAGCCACTTGACGTCGCCCGCGGGGGTGCGGATCCGCCAACGATGGCTCCAGGGCGCGAGGTCGCGGCCGGCCGCCGCGGCGCTTTCGCGGAGCGCTTCGACGTCCTCGGGCAGGACGAGGTCCCAGAGCGCGGCAGGGTCGCCCTTCACCCGTTCGGCCGGAAGCTCCCAGATCGCCTCGCAGCCGGGGCTCATGTATTCGATGTCGGAGGTTCCGTCGGGGCGCTTGATGTAGCGGAAGATCGCGCCGGGCATGTCGCGCGCCACGGCCGCGAGGCGATCGCGCGTGTCGGCGAGGGCGGCGTTGGCCTCGACCTCCTCGGTGACGTCGGAGACCACGCCGTAGAGGGTCGCGCCGCGCGCGTCGTGCCGGTGCAGCGTGACGGTGGAGCGCAGGGTCCGCCAGGCCCCGGAGGCGTGGCGGAGACGGTATCGCGTGACCTTGGGCTCGCCGGTCTCGAGCTGGGCGGCGAAGTCCCGCTCTACGCGCTCGCGGTCCTCGGGGTGCAGGCGGGCGAGGAAGAAGGCGATGTCGGGCTGGAACCGCTCCTCGTCCTCGCCCAGCATCCCCAGCAGCCGCTCGCTCCAGTCGACGCGACCCGTGGCGGGTTCGAAGCGCCACATGCCGACATGTTCGCCCATGCAGGCGAGCATCGTCTCGGCCTTCTCTCCCTTGATGACGTTCAGCATGGCCCTCCCCTCCGGCTCGGACGTCTCGTCCGATGGAACGGCGCCGCTTCGGGCCCCTGCGGCGCCGGCTTTCGGGCCGGGCCGTGACCTTTGCATTGCGCGGCGCCGCGACGGCGCCGTCAAGCGCCGATCGCGCGGCTTGACCTCGGCGCGGCGGGCCGGGATGACGGAGGGCGAGGAGGCGCGGCGCATGGATCCGGTCAGGCGGCAGTACGAGGCCTATCCCTATCCCGAGCGGGATCCCGCCGACGAGGAACGGCGGCTGATCGTCGGCTCGCCCTCCGAGCCGGCCGAGATCGACCATCACCTGTTCGCCGGGCGGCGCGACTGGTCGCGGCCGTTCCGGGCGCTGGTGGCGGGGGGCGGCACCGGCGACGGGCTGGTGATGCTGGCGCAGAAGCTGGCGGATGCGGGCGTGCCGGCGGAGATCGTCTGGCTCGACCTCTCGGCGGCGGCGCGGGAGATCGCCGAGGCGCGGATGCGGGTGCGGGGGCTGTCGGCGCGGTTCCTGATCGGGGATCTGGCGACGGCGCCGGCGCTCGCCGCCGAGGAGGGGCGGTTCGACTACGTCGACTGCTGCGGGGTGCTGCATCACCTCGAGGATCCCGAGGCGGGCTTCCGGGCGCTGGCCGAGGCGATCCGGCCGGAGGGCGGGATCGGCTTCATGGTCTACGCGCCCTACGGGCGGAGCGGGGTCTACGAGCTGCAGGCGGGTTTCGGGGCGCTGTTCGCGGAGGATCCGCCGGAGGAGAAGGTGCGGCTGGCGAAGGCGGCGCTGGGGGCGCTGCCGGAGAGCAACCGGTTCCGGGGCAACCGGCTTCTGAGCGACCACAAGGCCTCGGACGCGGGGCTCTACGATCTGCTGCTGCACGCCCGCGACGTGCCCTTCGACGTGCCGCGGCTGCTGGCGGCGCTGGAGGGGGCGGGGCTCGGCCTCGCCGGCTGGGCGGAGGCGGCGCGCTACGATCCGGCGCCGATGCTGCCGGGGACGCCGGAGTTCCGGGAGCGGCTGGCGGCGATGGCGCCGGAGGCGCGCTGGGCGCTGGCGGAGCGGCTGGCGGGGGATCTCAAGATGCATGTGGGCTACGCGGCGCCGGCGGGGCGCGCGGCCAGGGCGCAGGCCGGTCTGACGGCCGAGGGCGTGCCGCGGCTGAACGCGGTCGACGGACGGGCGCTGGCGCGGCAGGTGGAGAGGCGCGGGGCGCTGAAGGTGGGGTTCGAGGGACGCTCGGTGACGCTGGAGATCCCGAAGCGCGCGGCCGGGGCGATCGCGCGGCTGGGGACGGGGCGGAGCTTCGGCGAGATCGCCGGGGCCGAGGGGATGGACTGGTTCGCCTTCGCGCAGGTCTTCGGGCCGGCCTTCCGGGCGCTGGTCTCGGCCAACCTCATGCGGGTCAGCCGCGGGATCGCGGGGTGAGCCGCCCGGGCTGGACGCTGGGGCATGTCCCGGTGGCGCCGTTCATGGCGGCGCGGACGGCGGTCGCGCCCGGGATCGGCCCGCTGGAGCCGGCGGCGTGGCTCTGCGTCGAGGAGGACTACGCGGCGCAGATGGCGCTGCGGGACGACCTGATCCTCGGGCCGGAGCGCGAGGATCTGGGGCCGGTGGCGATGACCGCCGGCGGGGAGGCGGCGGCGGCGGAGCTGTTGGAGGCGGTCGCCGAGGAGGTGGTCGCCCGGCACGGCGCGCGGCGCGAGGGCGGCGCGGTGGTGCGGCGCGACGGGGTGCGCGTGGCGCTGGGGGGCGATCCGATCGCCGTCGCCGGGCGGCTGGCGCAGGAGGACTTCCTCGTCATGGAGAAGCCCGAAGGGGCGGCCGAGCACGTGCTGACCGCGGGCGTGCTGTGCTTTCCGGCGCATTGGCGGCTGGACGAGAAGATCGGCCGGCCGCTGCTGCGCATCCATCTGCCGGTGGCCGAATATCCGGGCATGCTGGAGCGCAAGGTCCAGCGCTTCTTCGACGGGGTGAAGCCGGGGCGGCCGCTGATGCGGGCCAACTGGCACTTCGCCGCGAGTCCCGAGATCGTGACGCCCGCGCATGAGGCGGAGAAGCTGGCCAATTACGAGCGGCGCCTGTCCGCGGGGGGGCCGGCCTGGCTGCGGGTGGAGCGGCAGACGGTGCTGCGGCTGCCGCGCACCGGGGCGACGGTCTTCGGCGTGCGCACGCTGATGAGCGACGTCGAGGGGCTGAAGGCGGAGCAGTGGCGGGCGCTGGCGGAGCGCTTCGCGGAGATGCCCGAGGCGCAGCGGGCGCGCAAGGCCGGCCCGGCGCTCGTGGCGCGCGCGCGGGAGGCGGCGTCCGGATCCGCTCGGTGAGACGGCGATCGAGGCGCGCGCGCGGCGCCTCCCTGCGGGTCGACCGCAGGGCGTCTCCCCCCGGCGAGCGGCGTCCCGCGGCCCGAAGCGCCGTCGAGGCAGGACGCGGCGGCCGATCCGCGCCCTCCGCTCTCTCGAGCGGGGCGTCGGGGCGCGGCGCAAGATGCGGCGGGGCCTGCGGTGAGGGTGCGCCCGGGCGGTCGTCGGGAGGCGGCCTGGACTGGCGCGACAAGCGCTCCATCGTTAGCGAAGGAGCAATTTGCGGCGTTTATGACGCTTCCCGGAAGGGCGTATCGAGAGGCGAGCGCGATCGCCCGCGGCGGGCAGGAGAGGCGATCTTGAGCGATCGGGCGTTGGAGGACGAGGTCGGACGTCTCGCTGCGATCGAGCGCATGGGCGGCACGATCCGGGCCTCGAAGCGGCTGCGGCTTCTGGCCGAATTCGCGCAAGAGGCCCTCCGCGTCCCGCTCGTGGCGCTCACCTTGGTCGACGAAGGACGGCAGCGGGTGTGCCTTAGCGCGAGGGGGCCGCTTGGCGACGGACCGCGCGAGGCCGCCTTCTGCGACCGCACGATCCGGGGCCGCGAGGTGCTGGTCGTGCCGGACGCGGCCATGGATCTCCGCTTCGCCGACAGTCCCTACGTGACGGGGCCGCCGGGCATACGAGCGTATCTCGGCGCGCCGTTGACGACGGCCGAAGGCTACAATCTGGGCGCCCTGTGCGCCATCGATCGCCGCCCGCGCGCCTTCGGGCGGGCCGAGGCGGCGCTGCTCGCGAGCCTCGCGCGCCGCTCGATCGAGGAGATCGCGCGCGACGCGCCGCAGCGCGATCCTCTGACGGGAGCGCTTTCGGATGCGGCATGGACGGCGGCGGCGGCGGCGGAGATCGCGCGGGTGCGGCAGGAACCGGAGCCGCGCCCGGCGACGCTTCTGCTGTGCCAGGCTCGCGGCATCGGCGAGGCGAACGTCGCCTACGGCCGGAGCGCCGGCGACGCCGGGCTGATCGCGACGGCCGCGGCGCTGGCGAGGGTCGCCGGTCCCGACGGCTGCGTGGGGCGGGTCGGGGGGACGCGCTTCGCCGCGGTGCTGCCCGGCCGCGACGCCGATGCGGCCGCGACGCTCGGCGAGGCGGCGCGGGCGGGCGTGGCCGCGGCGCACACGGGACTGACGCCTCCGGGACTTCTCGGAGCCAGTTTCGGCGCGGCGGAACTGGCGCCGGCGATCGACGGACCGGATCTATGGCTGACGGCGGCGGACGTCGCGTTGTCTGCGGGACGCGAGGGCCGGCGCCGCCGCTGCGGCGTCGTCTGAGGCGATCGCGGCGCGGTCGACGGTCGTCGCCGGCGGCGGTGCGGGCTCTTTCCGGCGTCGGCCGGGGGAGGCTCGCGGAGGCCGCGTCCGCCGCGGCGCGGAGGTGCGGGCGCGTCCGGCCTCCGCGGACACGGGGGGCGCCGTCTTCGGGTCCGGACGGAGGTCGGCGGCGCGCCTTCGAGCGGTCGACCTGGCCGCCGTCGGGCGAGCGGCTTGGCGGCCGTCGCGGTGACGGAGGCGAGGACCAGGTCGGCAGCGCCGTGAGCGTCGACGCCGTCGACGGCGCGCCTCGGGGCGTCGGCGAGCGGGCGACGGGAGCCGGAACGGATGCGGGCGGGGCCGAGGCCCCGCCCGCGTCGCGTCTCCGCCCGCAGGGTCGGATCAGCAGGAGTAGTACATCTTGAACTCGACCGGGTGCGGCGTGTGCTCGAAGGCGTAGACCTCCTCCCACTTGAGCTCCGCGTAGCCCTCGATCTGGTCCTTGGTGAACACGTCGCCCTGCAGCAGGAACTCGTGGTCGTCCTCGAGGCTCTGCAGCGCCTCGCGGAGCGAGCCGCAGACGGTCGGGATGCCGGCCAGCTCCTCGGGCGGCAGGTCGTAGAGATCCTTGTCCGCGGCTTCGCCCGGATGGATCTTGTTCTTGATGCCGTCGAGACCCGCCATAAGCAGCGCCGCGAAGGCGAGATAGGGGTTGCAGGACGGATCCGGGAAGCGGGTCTCGACGCGCTTGGCCTTCGGGCTCTCGGTCCAGGGGATGCGCACCGAGGCGGAGCGGTTGCGGGCCGAATAGGCCAGCAGCACCGGCGCCTCGAAGCCCGGGATCAGGCGCTTGTAGGAGTTGGTGGAGGGGTTGGTGAAGGCGTTCAGCGTCTTGGCGTGCTTCAGGACGCCGCCGATGTACCAAAGCGCCTCGTCCGAGAGGTCGGCGTACTTGTCGCCGGCGAAGAGCGGCTTGCCGTCCTTCCAGATCGACTGGTTGACGTGCATGCCGGTGCCGTTGTCGCCCATGATCGGCTTGGGCATGAAGGTGGCCGACTTGCCGTAGGCGTGCGCGACCTGGTGGATCACGTACTTGTACTTCTGCATGTTGTCGGCCTGCTCGGTCAGGCCGCCGAAGACCAGGCCGAGTTCGTGCTGGCAGGACGCGACCTCGTGGTGGTGCTTGTCCACCTTCATGCCCATCCGCTTCATCGTCGACAGCATCTCGGAGCGCATGTCCTGGGCGGCGTCGACGGGCGGCACGGGGAAGTAACCGCCCTTGATGCCGGGCCGGTGGCCCATGTTGCCCATCTCGAACTCGGCGTCGGTGTTCCAAGAGGCGTCGTCGGCGTCGACTTCGTAGGAGACCTTGTGCATCTCGACCGAGACGCGGACGTCGTCGAAGATGAAGAACTCGGCCTCGGGACCCCAATAGGAGACGTCGCCCATGCCCGACGACTTGAGATAGGCCTCGGCCTTTCTCGCCGTGCCGCGCGGATCGCGGTCATACGGCTCGTTGGTGTCGGGTTCGACCACGTCGCAATGCACGCAGAGGGTCTTCTCCGCGAAGAACGGGTCCATGTAGACCGAGGCCGTGTCCGGCATCAGCTTCATGTCGGACTGGTCGATGGACTTCCAGCCCTGGATCGACGAGCCGTCGAACATCCAGCCCTCGTTCAGGAAGTCCTCGTCGATGACGTCCGTGATGGCGGTGACGTGCTGCAGCTTGCCGCGCGGGTCGGTGAAGCGGAGATCGAGATATTCGATCTCTTCGCTCTTCATGGTCTCGAGTATGGACTTGGCGTCGCTCATGCCTTCGCTCCTCTCTCAGTCTCTCGTTTCTTCGCGCCGTGTGAAGAACGCGATCTTGCGTCATCGCCGCGGAGGCGGCCCCGGCGCGTCGGCGCCGCCTTCGGATCGGGTCGGTCGGTGTTCGGGTATCGTTCTCCGGTGTCCCGCGCCGCGTCAGAGGGCCTCGGGGCCCTCCTCGCCGGTGCGGATGCGGATCGCCTGCTCGACGTTGGTGACGAAGATCTTGCCGTCGCCGATCTTGCCGGTGCGCGCCGCCGCGACGATCGCCTCGACCGCGCGCTCGACCATGTCGTCGTCGACCACGACCTCGAGCTTCATCTTGGGCAGGAAGTCCACCACGTATTCCGCCCCGCGATAGAGCTCGGTGTGGCCCTTCTGGCGGCCGAAGCCCTTCGCCTCGATGACGCTCAGGCCCTGCACCCCGATCTCCTGGAGCGCCTCCTTCACCTCGTCGAGCTTGAACGGCTTGATGACGGCCTCGATCTTCCTCATTGCGGCACTCCCGGAGCTCCCCACACGCGGCGCGGCGGTCGCGTCGGCCGCCGCGCTCGGTTATGCAGGGGCCATGCCAAGCACCTCGCGCGGGGGAGCGCAATGGCGGCCGGGAGGCGGCGCGGACAATCGGTTCGGGGTGAGGCGGATTTGCCCAATCCTTGTGCAGATTGCCCGATCGGCAGGCGAAACGCGGACGGGAGGGCCCGGCGATGGAGATTCTCACCCCCGAGCAGATGGCCGCGGTGGAGCGGCGCGCGATCGAGGCGGGCGAGGTCACCGGGCGCGCGCTGATGGCGCGGGCCGGCGCCGGGATCCTCGAGGCGCTGGACGCGGCGCGGCCTGGCCTCGCGCCCGGCGCGGCGGCGGTGTTCGCGGGGCCGGGGAACAACGGCGGCGACGGCTTCGAGACGGCGCGGCGGCTGAAGGAGCGCGGCTGGCGGGTGCGGGTGCTCGAGCTCGGCGATCCCGCCAGGCGCTCCGGCGACGACGCGGCGGCGCGGGCGGACTGGATCGAGGCCGGGGGCGAGGCGGAGCCGTGGCAGGCCGGGGCGCTGGCGGGGGCGACGCCGGACCTCTTCGTCGACGCGCTGTTCGGCGGCGGTCTGGCGCGGCCCGTCGGGCGCGAGCTGCGCGACCTCGGCGAGGGGTTCGCGCCGGGCGCGGTGCTGGCGGTCGACCTGCCGAGCGGGGTGCACGGCGCGGACGGGCGCGACATGGGGCTGGTGCGCGCCGCCGACGTGACCGTGACCTTCCACCGCGAGCGTCTGGGGCACCATCTGGGCGCGGGACCCGCGGCCACGGGTCGGCTGCATGTCGCGGACATCGGCCTCGTCGGCTGCGAGGGTGCGGGCGAGACGGTGCGGCGGATCGGGCGGCCGGACGCCGCCGCGCTCGGCAAGGCGCCGGAGGCGCACAAGTACGGCCACGGTCACGCGCTGATCCTCGGCGGCGGCGTCGGGCGCGGCGGCGCGGCGCGGATGGCGGCGCGCGGCGCGCTGCGGATCGGCGCGGGGCTGGCGACGGTGGGGGTGCCGCCTCCGGCGCTGCAGGAGAACGCCTCGGCGCTCGACGCGGTGATGCTGCGCGCGGTGAAGGACGCGGCCGCGCTGGAGGCGATGCTGGAGGATCCGCGGCTCTCGGCGCTCGCGCTCGGCCCCGGGCACGGGATCGACCACCGGACGCGGGCGATGGCGGAGGTCGCGCTCGCCTCGAACCGGGCGCTGGTGCTGGACGCGGACGCGCTGACGGTGCTGGGCGAGGACGTCGCGCGGCTGGCGCGGCCGGGGCTGGTGCTGACGCCGCATCCGGGGGAGTTCGCGCGGCTGTTCCCCGACCTCGCCGAGGACGAGGGCGATCCGGTCTCCCGCGCGCGGGCGGCGGCGGGGCGGCTGGGCGGCGCGGTGCTGGTGCTGAAGGGGCCGGCGACGGTGGTGGCTTCGGCCGGCGCGGGGGTGGCGCTGCGCTCGGGCCTCCGGGCGGAGGCGGCGCCGTGGCTCGCCACCGCCGGGGCCGGTGACGTGCTGACGGGGATGATCGCGGGGCTGCTGGCGCGGGGGCGGCCGGCCTTCGACGCGGCCTCGGAGGCGGTGTGGCTGCACGCCGAGGCGGGACGTCGGCTCGGCCCCGGGCTGATCGCGGAGGATCTGCCGGAGGCGCTGCCGGGGCTGCTGCGCGCGCTCGGCGCCTGAGCGGCCGGGGCGGGCGGCTATTCGGCGGCGGTGCGCGTAGGCTTGGGCCGGTCCGCTCCCACGGTGCGGTGCACGCGGGGTTCGGGCAGTCCGTCGCGCGAGAGGATCACCGCGATCGGGCGCAGTTTCGGCGAGCGGCTGCAGACGATCATCGCGGCGACCATGATCGGCACCGACAGGAACATGCCCGCCACGCCCCAGAGCGCGCCCCAGAAGGCCAGCGAGAACAGGATGCCGAGCGTCGAGAGGCGCAGGGTGCGGCCGGTGAGGTAGGGGTCGAGCACGTTGCCGCATCCGAACTGGATCGCCGAGATCACGGCGACGAAGGCGAGGGTGCTGCCGGAATCCTCGAACTGGACGTGCGCGACGAGGCCGGCGAGCAGCGTCGCCGCGATCGAGCCGAGATTGGGCAGGTAGTTCAGCAGGAAGGTGACGAGCGCGAGCGCCCCGGCGAGGCTCAGTCCGAAGGCGTGCGACGCGGCGAAGACGAGCGCGCCGGTGAGGGCGCTGACCGCGGTCTTGACCAGGAGGTAGTGGTTCACCTGGTGCATGATGGAGCCGATCACCGCGCGTGCCTCGGCGGCGCGGGCGCGGTCGCCGAACAGGCCGCGCAGCTTGGCCTCGTAGCTGATCCGCTCGCCGAACATGAAGGCGACGAAGAGGATCACCAGCACCGCGCCCTGCATCAGGTCGCCGGCTTCCGAGGCGAGGCGGGTGAAGGCCCCGGTGAGGTCGAGGCTGCGCATCGCCTGGAGCACGGCCTCCTCGATCTCGGGCCCGGCCCAGCGGAAGAGGTCGGCCGTCGCCTCCGGCGTGCGGGCGGCGTAGGCGAGGGTGACGCCGAGCACCTCGTTGATCTGGGCGAGGATCAGCGAGGTCAGGGTGAACAGCACGAGGGCGATGAGCGCGAGGGACACGAGGCTCGCGAGCCATTGCGGGACGTGCAGGCGCCCGATCCGCAGCCGGGCCACGGCGGCGATGGCGTCGCTGGCGAGGCTGAACAGGATGGTGGCGACGACGAGCGCCGAGAGTATGAAGCTCGCCTCGCGCAGCAGGACGAGCACGACGCCGACGGCGATGATCATGAGCGCGCCGGTGCGCAGCCGCGCGCCGCGCAGGGCGGCGTCGGCGAGTTCGGCGTGGCGGTCGGCGTCCTGCATGCGGGGTTCCGTAGCGTCGGGGCGGGGGGGTCCGCCGATGCGCAAGGTCTGCGCGGCGCGGCCCGGTTTCAAGGCCGAACCGGCGCGCAATTTCGACTCGCGCCGCCCCGGAGAGCCTGTTAGGTCCGTCGCGATCCGCGCCGGGGGTGTCTTCGGCGGCGGGCGCCGCGGGCGTGGTGGAACTGGCAGACACGCGAGATTTAGGTTCTCGTGCCGCAAGGCGTGGGGGTTCAAGTCCCTCCGCCCGCACCAGGAGCCGGCCGGCGGACGCTGACAGGACAGAGGACCGGGGAAACCGAATGCAGGTCGTGGAGACGAAGTCCGAGGGTCTCGAGCGCGCCTATGCGCTGACCCTTCCGGCCGAGGCGCTGGCTGAGAAGATCAACGCCAAGCTCGAGGCCGCGCGCGCGGACGTCCAGATGAAGGGCTTCCGGAAGGGCAAGGCGCCGCTGCCGCTGCTCAAGAAGATGTTCGGCAAGTCGATCCTCGGCGAGGTGGTCCAGGAGAGCGTCGACGGCGCGGTCCGCAAGCACTTCGAGGACACCGGCGACCGCCCGGCGCTGCAGCCGGAGGTGAAGATCGCCAACGAGGAGATCGACGAGTCCGAGGACCTGAAGATCGAGATCAGCTACGAGAAGCTGCCGGAGGTGCCGGAGGCGGACGTCTCGTCGGTCAGGATCGAACGCCCGGTGGTCGAGGTCGAGGATGACGCGGTCGAGGAGGCGCTCGGCAACCTCGCCGAGAACGCGCAGGACTTCGAGACGAAGGAGGGTCCGGCCGAGGAGGGCGACCAGATCGTCGTCGACTTCGTCGGCAAGCTGGAGGGCGAGCCCTTCGAGGGCGGCGCGGCGGACGACTTCCCGCTGGTGATCGGCTCGGGCCAGTTCATCCCGGGCTTCGAGCCGCAGCTCGTCGGGCTTTCGGCCGGCGACGAGAAGGCGCTCGAGGTGGACTTCCCCGAGGACTACCAGGCCGAGCAGCTCGCCGGGAAGGCGGCGGTGTTCGACGTGACGGTCAAGGAGGTCCGCAAGCCGAAGCCCGCCGAGATCGACGACGCGCTGGCGCAGCGCTACGGGGCGGAGGATCTCGAGTCGCTCAAGGGTCAGATCCGCGAGCGGCTGGCCGAGGAGTATCGCTCGGCCGCGCGGCAGGTGGCCAAGCGCCGGCTGCTCGACGCGATCGACGAGCTGGTGAGCTTCGAGCTGCCGCCGACGCTGGTCGACGTCGAGGCCAAGCAGATCGCGCACCAGATGTGGCATGAGGAGAACCCCGAGCATCAGGGTCACGACCACCCCGAGATCGAGCCGACGGAGGAGCAGGTGAAGCTCGCCGAGCGGCGGGTGCGGCTGGGGCTGTTCCTGGCGGAGGTCGGCTCGCGCAACGACATCGCGGTGACGGATCAGGAGATCAACCAGTCGATCGTGTCGCGGGCGCGGCAGATGGGCGTGCCCGAGAAGGCGTTCTTCGACTACGTCCGCCAGAACGAAGGCGCGCTGCAGCAGATCCGCGCGCCGATCTTCGAGGAGAAGGTGGTCGACTACCTGCTCGAACTCGCCCAGGTCGAGGACAAGCCGATGACCAAGGACGGGCTGCAGGCCGAGCTCGAGGCGATGGACGAGGCCCCGGGCTGACGCCGACCGCTTCGCGACGACGCGGCCCGCCCGGCGACGGGCGGGCCGTCGTGGTTCCGGGGCCGCGTGCCGGGCGGGCCGCGGCGGGGCGCTGCGTCGTCCGGGCGCCCTTGAAGGCGCGCGGTGCAGGTCATAGGACAGACGCGACAGGCTAGACCCGCCGGACCGGAACGAGGCCCCCGACATGCGCGATCGCGACCCCGCCGAGCACTACATGAACACCCTCGTGCCCATGGTGGTCGAGCAGACCGCGCGGGGCGAGCGCGCCTACGACATCTTCTCGCGCCTGCTGAAGGAGCGGATCATCTTCGTCTCCGGCCCGGTGCACGACGGGATGTCGACGCTGATCGTGGCGCAGCTGCTGTTCCTCGAGGCGGAGAACCCCAAGAAGGAGATCGCGATGTACATCAACTCCCCCGGGGGAGTGGTGACGTCCGGCCTCTCGATCTACGACACGATGCAGTACATCCGCCCGTCGGTCTCGACGCTCTGCGTCGGGCAGGCCGCCTCGATGGGCTCGCTGCTGCTCGCCGCGGGCAAGAAGGACATGCGCTTCTCGCTGCCCAACAGCCGGATCATGGTGCACCAGCCCTCCGGCGGTTATCAGGGCCAGGCGACTGACATCATGATCCACGCGCGCGAGACCGAGGCGCTGAAGCGCCGGCTCAACGAGATCTACGTCGAGCACACCGGGCAGGACTACGACACCGTGGAGGCTGCGCTGGAGCGCGACAACTTCATGAATCCGCAGAAAGCCAAGGAATGGGGCCTGATCGACGACATCGTCGCCCGGCGCGAGGCCGCCGAAGAGTCGGGCGGCTGAGGCCGCGCCGGGCGGCGCCCGGTCCCGATGCGCGGGAGGGCTTCGCCCTTGCGCCGCGGGCGACGATCTGCACGAATGAAAGGCGGACGCGGATTCGGCGTCCAAGCGTGAGGTTTCGTTAAGGAGCGGGCCTCCAGGCTGACCGAACCGCGCCGACCGCGGCGGGAGACATTCATGACGAAGCCGACCGGACAGGACACCAAGAACACGCTCTACTGCTCGTTCTGCGGCAAGAGCCAGCACGAGGTCCGGAAGCTGATCGCCGGACCGACGGTGTTCATCTGCGACGAATGCGTCGAGCTGTGCATGGACATCATCCGCGAGGAGACGAAGACCTCGCTGGTGAAGTCCTCCGACGGCGTGCCGACGCCGCAGGAGATCTGCCAGGTGCTCGACGACTACGTGATCGGCCAGATGACGGCCAAGCGCGTGCTGTCGGTGGCCGTGCACAACCACTACAAGCGTCTGAACCACGCGGCCAAGCAGGCCGACGTGGAACTCGCGAAGTCGAACATCCTGCTGATCGGCCCGACCGGCTGCGGCAAGACGCTGCTGGCTCAGACGCTGGCGCGCATCCTCGACGTGCCCTTCACCATGGCCGACGCCACCACGCTGACCGAGGCGGGCTATGTCGGCGAGGACGTCGAGAACATCATCCTCAAGCTGCTTCAGGCCGCCGACTACAACGTCGAGCGGGCGCAGCGCGGCATCGTCTACATCGACGAGGTCGACAAGATCAGCCGCAAGTCGGACAACCCCTCGATCACCCGCGACGTCTCGGGCGAGGGCGTGCAGCAGGCGCTGCTGAAGATCATGGAGGGCACCGTCGCCTCCGTGCCGCCGCAGGGCGGGCGCAAGCATCCGCAGCAGGAGTTCCTGCAGGTCGACACCACCAACATCCTCTTCATCTGCGGCGGGGCCTTCGCGGGGCTCGACCGGATCATCCGCCAGCGCGGCAAGGGGTCCGCCATGGGCTTCGGGGCCGAGGTGCGCTCGGACGACGAGCGGCGCATCGGCGACGTGCTGGAGGCGCTGGAGCCGGAGGACCTGCTGAAGTTCGGCCTGATCCCGGAGTTCGTCGGACGCCTGCCGGTGATCGCGACGTTGCGCGATCTCGACGAGGAGGCGCTGGTGGAGATCCTGTCGGCGCCGAAGAACGCGCTGGTCAAGCAGTACCAGCGGCTGTTCGAGATGGAGGACGTGAAGCTGGTCTTCACCGAGGACGCGCTGCGCGAGGTCGCCAGGAAGGCGATCGAACGCAAGACCGGCGCGCGCGGCCTGCGCTCGATCCTCGAGGACGTGCTGCTCGACACCATGTTCGAGCTGCCCGGCTCGGAGGGCGTGGACGAGGTCGTGGTCAACGACGACGTGGTGGCCGGGACGGCGAAGCCGCTCCTGATCTACGCGGAGAAGTCGGGCGACGCGGCCACGGGCTCCTCCGCCTCCTGAGCGGGCGCCTTCGGGCCGCGGGTTGAAACCCGCCGCGGCGCGATACATTTGGTGAACAAGACGCGGCCGAACCCCGGCCGCGACCCCTCTCCATCAGGGGGCGTCGCCGTCGCCGCTCGCCGGGACGCGTCGCCTCGCCGACGAGGATCTGCCCATGACCGCTTCCGTTCGCGTCACCCTTCCGGTTCTGCCGCTGCGCGACATCGTCGTCTTTCCGCACATGATCGTGCCGCTCTTCGTGGGGCGCGAGAAGTCCGTGCGTGCGCTCGAGGAGGTGATGCGCGCGGACAAGCAGATCCTGCTCGCCAGCCAGACCGACGCGGGTCAGGACGATCCGGGCGAGAAGGACATCTACAGCGCCGGCGTCGTCGCCAACGTCCTGCAGTTGCTGAAGCTGCCCGACGGCACCGTCAAGGTGCTGGTGGAGGGCCAAGCGCGCGCCCGGCTGGTCGAATACACCGCGACCGACAGCCATTTCGAGGCCGCCGCCGACGTGCTCGACGACGAGCTCGGCGATCCGGCCTCGGTCGAGGCGCTGAGCCGCTCGATCACCGACGAGTTCGAGAAATACGTCAAGCTCAACAAGAACGTGCCGGACGAGGCGCTCGGCTCGATCGCCGACGTCGAGGATCCGTCGCGCCTCGCCGACACCATCGCCGGACATCTGGGCGTCAAGCTCTCGGAGAAGCAGGGCCTGCTGGAGGAGCTGAACGTCGAGAAGCGGCTCGAGAAGATCTACGGCCTGATGCAGGGCGAGATGTCGGTCCTCAAGGTCGAGAAGAAGATCAAGAGCCGCGTCAAGACCCAGATGGAGAAGACGCAGCGCGAGTACTACCTCAACGAGCAGATGAAGGCGATCCAGCGCGAGCTCGGCGAGGGCGAGGACGGCCGCGACGAGGCCGGCGAGTACGAGCAGCGCATCGCCGAGACGCAGCTTTCCGACGAGGCGCGCGATAAGGCCGAGGTGGAGCTGAAGAAGCTCAAGCAGATGGCGCCGATGAGCGCCGAGGCGACGGTTGTGCGCAACTACCTCGACTGGATGTTGAGCATCCCGTGGGGCAAGAAGAGCCGCGTGAAGAAGGACCTGAAGCGCGCGGAGAAGATCCTCGACGACGACCACTACGGCCTCGAGAAGGTCAAGGAGCGGATCGTCGAGTTCCTCGCCGTGCAGCAGCGCTCGAGCAAGCTGAAGGGGCCGATCCTGTGCCTCGTCGGCCCGCCGGGCGTGGGCAAGACCTCGCTCGGCAAGTCCGTCGCGCGGGCGACGGGGCGCGAGTTCATCCGAATCTCGCTCGGCGGCGTCCGCGACGAGGCGGAGATCCGCGGACACCGGCGCACCTATATCGGCTCGATGCCCGGCAAGATCATCCAGTCGATGAAGAAGGCGAAGACGGTCAACCCGCTGATCCTGCTCGACGAGATCGACAAGATGGGGCAGGACTTCCGCGGGGACCCGGCCTCGGCGATGCTGGAGGTGCTGGATCCGGAGCAGAACAACACGTTCATGGACCACTATCTCGAGGTCGAATACGACCTCTCCAACGTGCTGTTCCTGACCACCGCCAACACCTACAACATGCCGCGCCCTCTGCTCGACCGGATGGAGATCATCTCGATCTCGGGCTACACCGAGGACGAGAAGCTTCAGATCGCGCGGCGCCATCTGCTGCCCAAGCAGCTCAAGGGCCACGGCCTGCGCAAGGGCGAGTACGAGATCACGGACGAGGCGATGCTGGAGATGATCCGCCGCTACACCCGCGAGGCGGGCGTGCGGAACCTCGAGCGCGAGCTGGCCAAGACCTGCCGCAAGGCGCTGACCGAGATCGTCAAGGACGGCGTCAAGACGGTGACGGTGAGCAAGGACAAGCTCGAGGATTATCTCGGCGCGCCGCGCTTCAAGTTCGGCCTCGCCGAGGAGGAGGACGCGATCGGCGTCGCCACCGGGCTCGCCTGGACCGAGGTCGGGGGAGATCTGCTCTCCATCGAGGCGCTGAGGCTTCCCGGCAAGGGTCGGATGAAGACCACCGGCACGCTCGGCGACGTGATGAAGGAGTCGATCGATGCGGCGTCTTCCTACGTCCGCTCGAAGTCGGTCGCGCTCGGCGTCGCGCCGCCGACCTTCGAGAAGATCGACATCCACGTGCACGTTCCCGAAGGCGCGACGCCGAAGGACGGGCCGAGCGCCGGCGTCGCGATGGTGACCTCCATCGTCTCGGTGCTGACGCAGATCCCGGTGCGCAAGGACGTGGCGATGACCGGTGAGGTGACGCTTCGCGGGAACGTGCTGGCGATCGGCGGCCTGAAGGAGAAGCTTCTCGCGGCGCTGCGGGGCGGCATCGCCAAGGTGCTGATCCCCAAGGACAACGTGAAGGATCTGCCGGAGATCCCCGACAACGTGAAGGCGGGGCTCGAGATCGTGCCGGTGGAGACGGTGTCCGAGGTGCTCAGCCATGCGCTGGTGCGCCAGCCCGAGCCGATCGAGTGGGACGAGGAGGCGGCCGCGGCCGCCGCCTCGACCGAGAAGGGCGGAGAGACGGAAGTGCGCGCCCACTGACGGGCCGAGCCGTCGCCGAAGCGGCTTCGGTGGCGCCGGGCGAGCGATCGCCCGGCGCTTTTCGGTGCGGGATCACGGGCGCCGAAATCATCGATGCGGCCTGCGGCATCCGCCGGTACGGCGCGCTCGATCGAAAACCCTGCGGCCGGTCATCGAGGAGCATGTCATGAGCGCCGATGATCCCCAGACCGGTACGGACGGCAAGGCCCCGCGGGGCTTCTTCGACTTTCTGGCGGGGCGCGAGCGGGCGGGCGCGCCCGATGCGGTCAATCGCATGAACCTGCGGCACGAGGCGTTGATCGCGCCGCATGCGGGCCTGATCCGGGACGCGCGGGTGCTGGATCTCGCATCGCATGACGGCCGCTGGCCCTATGCCTTCGCGGGCGCCGGCGCGCGCGAGGTCGTCGGCGTCGAGGCGCGGCCGGAGTTGGCGGCGGAGTTCGAGAGCTACCCCGACGCCGACCTCAAGGCCCGCGTGGAGATGCGGGTGAACGACCTCTACGCCGAGTTGGAGGTGATGGCGGAGGCCGGCGAGCGCTTCGACGTCGTCGGCGTGTTCGGCATCTTCTATCACGTGATGGACCACTACCGGATGCTGCGCCTGATCCGCAGGCTCGGGCCGAAGCTGGTTGTGGTGGACAGCGAGTTCGTTCTGCGCCCCGGCCCGGTGGTGCTGTTGCTCTACGAGGATCCGGAGAAGCAGCTCAACACCATCCGCCTCGCGGAGGGGCAGACGCGGACGCCGAAGGGCGTGCCCTCCCTCAAGGCGATGGAGATGATGGCCGAGAGCCTCGCCTGGTCGGTCGACTGGTTCGACTGGGACGGCGTGCCGGAGGCGCGGCGCAGCGGCGTCGCGGACTATTACCGCGGCGAGCGGATGCGCCGGGCGACCTGCGCGCTGCGGCCCGCATGAGCCGGGCGCGGCGGATTGACGGCTTGCGCCGCCTCGCCTAAGCGGACGGCGCGGGCGGTTAGCTCAGTTGGTAGAGCGCCTCGTTTACACCGAGGATGTCGGGAGTTCGAGCCTCTCACCGCCCACCACGCCTCCGGCGCGAGGGCGCAGCCCTTGGGGGCCGGCTTGGCGCCCGACACCGGATCGTGTATCCGCTGGCTCCCGTGCACGAGCGAGCGAGGCCGGCCGCACGGCCTGCGGAAAACGAGAGGCATGGGGCAATGGCGCGGTTCGTCTTCATCACCGGCGGGGTCGTATCGAGCCTCGGCAAGGGGCTCGCCTCGGCGGCGCTCGGCGCGTTGCTGCAGGCGCGGGGCTTCTCGGTCCGTCTGCGCAAGCTGGACCCCTATCTCAACGTCGATCCGGGCACGATGAGCCCGTTCGAGCATGGCGAGGTCTTCGTCACCGACGACGGGGCCGAGACCGATCTGGACCTCGGCCATTACGAGCGCTTCACGGGCGTCGCGGCACGGCGCACGGATTCGGTGAGCTCCGGGCGGATCTATTCCAACGTGCTCGAGAAGGAGCGGCGGGGCGACTATCTCGGCAAGACGATTCAGGTCATTCCGCACGTCACCGACGAGATCAAGGACTTCATCCGCATCGGCGAGGACGAGGTCGACTTCATGCTCTGCGAGATCGGCGGCACCGTCGGCGACATCGAGGGGCTGCCGTTCTTCGAGGCCATCCGCCAGTTCAGTCAGGAGAAGCCGCAGGGCCAGTGCGCCTTCATACACCTCACCCTGCTGCCCTGGATCGCCGCCGCCGGAGAACTGAAGACCAAGCCGACGCAGCATTCGGTCAAGGAGCTGCGCTCCATCGGCATCGCGCCGGACGTGCTGGTCTGCCGCGCCGAGCATCCGATCCCCGAGAAGGAGCGCGCCAAGCTCGCGCTGTTCTGCAACGTGCGGCCGGAACGGGTGATCGCGGCGCTGGATCTCCATTCGATCTACGAGGCGCCGCTGGTCTATCACCGCGAGGGGCTGGATCAGGCGGTGCTGGACGCCTTCCGCATCTCGCCGGCGCCGAAGCCCGAGCTCGCGAAATGGCGCGCCGTGTCGGAGGCGGTGCGCGCGCCCGACGGCGAGGTGCGCATCGCCATCGTCGGCAAGTACACGCAGCTCGAGGACGCCTACAAGAGCCTGAACGAGGCGCTGGTGCATGGCGGCATCGCCAGTCGCGTGCGCGTCAAGGTCGAATGGCTCGACAGCGAGATCTTCGAGACCTCGGACCCGTCGCCGCATCTGGAGCGGTTCCACGGCATCGTCGTGCCGGGCGGCTTCGGCGAGCGCGGGACCGAGGGCAAGATCGACGCGGCGCGCTTCGCGCGTGAGCGCAAGGTGCCCTATCTCGGCATCTGCCTCGGCATGCAGATGGCGGTGATCGAGGCGGCGCGGAACCTCGCGGGGATCGAGAACGCCGGCTCGGAGGAGTTCGACCACGAGGCGCGCGGCGTCGGCGGAGAACGGCGCTTCGAGCCGGTGATCTTCCACATGAGGGAGTGGGTCGAGGGCGACCGCACGGTGCGACGCTCGACCGGCGACGACAAGGGCGGCACCATGCGCCTCGGCGCCTACGAGGCGGTGCTGGAGGCCGGGAGCAAGGTTGCGGAGATCTACGGCGACACCCGGATCAGCGAGCGCCACCGTCACCGCTACGAGGTCGACATCGAGTATCGCGAGCGGCTCGAGGCGGAGGGGATGCGCTTTTCGGGTCTCTCGCCCGACGGTCGCCTGCCGGAGATCATGGAGATCGCCGGGCATCCCTGGTTCTTCGGGGTTCAGTTCCACCCGGAGTTGAAGTCGAAGCCGTTCGACCCGCATCCGCTGTTCCGCAGCTTCATCGAGGCCGCGGTGCGCCAGTCCCGCCTCGTCTGAGCCTCGCCCCCCGGCGGCGCCGGGGGGCGCGCCGTCAGATGCTGTCGAGGAGATCCTCGGCCTCGGGCGCGTCCTCGTGATCGGGGGAGAGACGCAGACCCTCGGTCAGTTCGCGCCGGGCGTCGGACAGCTTGCGGCGGGCATGCAGGATCATGCCGTAGTGCAGCCGCACCTCGCCGACGCCGGGCAGCGCCTCGGCCGCCTCGGCCATCAGGCGTTCGGCTTCGCTGATGCGGCCGTTGCCGAACAGGATCCAGGCCATGGTGTGCTTCACCGCGGGATTCTCGGGCTGCATCTGCAGCGCGCGGCGGGCGTAGATCAGCGCCTCGGAGGCCTTGTCGTTGCGCGCCAGCACCAGCGCGAGGTTGTTCATGGCCGCCCAGTTGTCGCGCTGGTTCTCGACCACCGAACGATAGAGGGACAGCGCCTGCTGATCCTCCCGCGCCTTGTCGAGCAGCGTGGCGAAGATGAACCTGTCGCCGACGTCGTCGGGGTTCTGCTCGATGATCTGCCGGCCATAGGCGATGGCGCGGCGCATCTCGTCGACGTCGCGCGCGGCGGTGGCGGCGATGCGCAGCAGTCTCGGCTCGCCGGGGTGACGGTCCAGACCGCGCTCGGCGACCTCGAGCGCCTCGGCGTCCCGATCCATGCCGCGGAGCAGGGCGCCGAGACGCGCCCACGCGAGCGGAATTTCCGGGTAGGCCTCGACCGCCTCCCGCGTCCGGGCGATCCCCGTCTCCAGATCGCCGGCCCTTATGGCGACCTGTGGGCGGGCGAGCAGCAGGCGCGGGCTGGCTCCGTCCCGCTCGAGGATCCCGGCGTAGATAGCCTCCGCCTCTTCGAATTCGCCCTCGTCCATCATCGCCTCGGCGAGGCGGTGCTCGATCTCCGCCGGCACGTCGGCGAGGGCGATGGCCTCGCGGAAACGTTCGACCGCGGCCGGATAGTCGCCGCGCGCAAGCTGGAGCTCGGCCAGCTGCACCAAGGGCGCGGGCGAGGTGGGGAAGCGTTCGACGAGGTCGTCGAACACCGCCTGCGCCTCGTCGAAGTCGCCGAGGCGGCGATGCGCCACGCCGAGGCCGAGCGAGGTGCGGGGGTCGTCGTCGCCGGCGCCTTCGACGGCGAAACGATACTGGCGAAGCGCCGCTTCGCCGCGGCCGGCGCCCAGCATCGCCTCGGCGAGCACGCGATGCATCGCGGGGCTTACGTCGCGGTCGCGCTGCCAGAGGCTGAGCATCCGGATGGTGTCTTCGAAGCGGCCGCGGGCGTTGTAGATCGCGCCGAGATTGACGCGCACGCCGGGGGTCAGCCCGTCCGGGCCCTCGTTCACGCGCTCGAAGTGGTGGACGGCGCCATCCAGGTCGCCGCGCGCCTCGAGCAGAAGGCCGAGCTTGGCATGCGCTTCGTAGAGGTCCGGCTGAAGCTCCACCGCGCGGCGCAGCGCGGTGACGGCGTCGTCCTCTCGCCCGAGCTCCATCAGAAGCACGGAGCGGTTGACGTGCGCGGTGGCGAGTTCCGGATCGAGGCGAAGCGCCGTCTCGACCGAGGCGACGGCGCCGTCGAGCTCGCCGGCGGAGCCGAGGATGGCGGCCAGAACCTCATGCCCCCGCGCCGACGTCGGATGGAAGGAGAGATAGGCGTCGGCGGCGGCCTGCGCCTCCTCCAGACGTCCGGCGCGGTAGAGTTTGATGGCGCGGTTCAGCGCCTGCTCGGTCTGCAGCTGCTCGGCGAAGGGATCCATCGAGGCCCCCGAGGCGGCGAGCGGCGGAAGGGCGGCGGTCGCGGCGACGAGGGCCACGGCGAAGCGAAAACCGGTGGGTCGCATGGCGTTGATCCCGTAAGGGGGCGCAGCGTCGGACCGCGGTGCGGCCGGCGGCCCCGGCGGCGGCTGGGCGAAGTCGTGTCCGCCCTTTCCCCCGGGCGAACCGCGAGACGGTACAACGAGGGGCGCGCGCGCATCAAGCGCGGCGGCCTCACGCTCCGGCGATGGCCGGTGGGCCCGGCAGGATTCGAACCTGCAACCAAACCGTTATGAGCGGTCCGCTCTGACCGTTGAGCTACGGGCCCGGCCGGGACGGTCGATAGCCGGGCGGCCCCGGCCCGTCAACGCGGGCCGGGGCCGAGACGCGCCGTCAGGCGGCGGCGACGGCGCGCTTGGTCATCACCTTGACGAGATGGGCGCGGTAGGCCGGGTCGCCGTGCAGGTCGCCGATCATGCCGTCGGCCGGGACCGACAGCCCCTCCAGCGCATCCGCGGAGAAGTTCGAGGAGAGCGCCTCCTCGGCCTCGGTCCAGCGGAACACCCCGGACTCGGAGGCGCCGGTGACCGCGACGCGGACCTTGCCGTCCACCTCGGCCACGAACACGCCCACGAGGGCGAAGCGCGAGGCCGGCTGCGGGAACTTGGCGTAGGCGCCGCGCGCGGGAACGGGCATCCGCACCTCGACGATCAGCTCGTCTTCGCCGAGGGCGGTGGCGAACATGCCTTCGAAGAAGTCGTCGGCCGCGATCTCCCGCGTGCCGTTCGGGCCCTGGGCCTTGATCGTGGCCCCGAGCGCGAGCGCGGCGGCCGGCCAGCAGGCCGAGGGGTCGTTGTTGGCGAGGCTGCCGCCGATGGTGCCGCGGTGGCGCACCGCCGGGTCGCCGATGCGATTGGCGAGCGAGGCCACCGACGGCGCGGCGTCGGACGTCGCTTCGGCGATGGCGTGGTGCGTCGCGGCGCCGCCGGCCACGATGGACCCGCCCTCCACCTTGACGCCCTTGAGCGCCTCGATGTCGGCGAGGGAGACCAGCTGCGAGGGCGCGGCGAGGCGCTGCTTCAGCGCCGGGATCAGCGTCTGGCCGCCGCCGAGCGCCTGGGCGTCCTCGGCCTGGAGGGCCTTCAGCGCCTCCTCCACGCTGGCGGGCTTCACGAAGTCGAAGGCGTACATGCGGAGAGACCTCCCTTGTCGTTGGCGGGGGCGGCGCGGCGCCGCCCCCCGGAACTCCGGATCACCCGGCCGCGTTCAGGGCCGACCACACGCGCTGGGGCGTGAGCGGCATGTCGATGTGCGGGACGGCGTGTCCGCCCGCGTGCAGCGCGTCGATCACCGCGTTGACGAGGGCCGGCGGCGAGCCGATGGCCCCGGCCTCGCCGCAGCCCTTCACGCCGAGCGGATTGTGCGTGCAGGGCGTCATGCAGGAATGGTCGACGGAGACCATCGGGATGTCGTCGGCCCGCGGCATGGCGTAGTCCATGTAGGAGCCCGAGACGAGCTGTCCCTCGGCGTCGTAGACGGCGTGCTCCAGCATCGCCTGGCCGATGCCCTGGGCGACGCCGCCCTGCACCTGCCCCTCGACGATCATCGGGTTGACGACGTTGCCGAAGTCGTCCGCCGCCCAGAAGCCGAGCACCTGCGTCTTGCCAGTCTCGGGGTCCACCTCGACCTCGCAGGCATAGGCGCCGGCGGGGAAGGTGAAGTTGGACGGGTCGTAGAAGGCCTGCTCCTCCAGCCCCGGCTCGAGCTCGTCGAAGGGGAAGTTGTGGGGGACGTAGGCGGCGAGGGCGATCTCGCCGAAGGCCATCGACTTGTCGGTGCCGGCGACGGTGAACCTGCCGTCGGCGAACTCCACGTCCGAGGCCGAGGCCTCCATCATGTGGGCGGCGATCTTGCGGGCCTTCTCGATCACCTTGTTGGTGGCGTTGACGATGGCCGTGCCGCCGACCGCGAGAGAGCGCGAGCCGTAGGTGCCCATGCCCATCGGCCCCTGCGCGGTGTCGCCGTGGACGATGTCCACCATCTCGTCGGGCACGCCGAGCATCTCCGCCACGACCTGGGCGAAGGAGGTCTCGTGCCCCTGGCCGTGCGAGTGCGAGCCGGTCCAGACGGTGATGCCGCCGGCCGCGTTGACGCGGACCGAGGCGCTCTCGAACCCGCCGGCGCGGGCGCCGAGCTGGCCCATCAGCGCCGAGGGGGCGATGCCGCAGGCCTCGATGTAGCAGGCGACGCCGAAGCCGCGGAGCCTGCCGTTCGCCGCGCTCTCCTTGCGCCGCGCCTCGAAGCCGGCGTGGTCGGAGATCTCGAGCAGCTTGTCCATCGTCGCGTCGTAGTCGCCGGTGTCGTATTCGACGGCGACGGGCGTGGCGTAGGGAAACTGATCGGGCTGGACGAAGTTCTTGCGGCGAAGCTCCACCGGGTCCATCCCGATCTCGCGCGCCGCCTTGTCGATCAGCCGCTCGAGCTGGTAGGTCGCTTCGGGCCGGCCGGCGCCGCGATAGGCGTCGACGGGGACGGTGTTGGTGAAGACGGCCTTCACGTTCACGGTGATCTTCGGCGTCGTGTAGTTGCCGGCCATCAGCGTGCCGTGCAGATAGGTCGGAACCGCCGTCGCGAACACCGAGAGATAGGCGCCCATGTTGGCGAGCGTGTCGGTGCGAAGGGCGAGGAACTTGCCCTGATCGTCGAGCGCGAGCTCGATCTTGGTGACGTGATCGCGCCCCTGGGCGTCGGAGACGAAGGCCTCCGAACGGTCGGAGCACCACTTCACCGGCCGGCCGAGGCGCTTGGCGGCGAGGGTGACCAGCGCCTCCTCCGCGTAGTGGTAGATCTTGGTGCCGAAGCCGCCGCCGACGTCGGGGGCCACCACGCGCAGCTTGTGCTCGGGGATGCCGAGCACGAAGGCGCCCATGAGGAGGCGGATGACGTGCGGGTTCTGGCTCGTGGTATGCAGCGTGTGCATACCGGAATGGGCCTCGTACTCGCCGATGGCGACGCGCGGCTCCATCGGGTTGGCGATCAGGCGGTTGTTGACCAGCTCCAGTTCGACGACCTTGGTGGCCTTGTCGAACTCGGCGTCGGTCTCCTCCTGCGGGGTGCCGAAGGTCCAGTCGTAGCAGAGGTTGCCGGGCGCGTCGTCGTGCACCGTCGGGGCGCCCTCGGCGAGCGCCTTGCGCATGTCGACGGCGGCGGGCAGCGGCTCGAGGTCCAGCTCGATCCTCTCGGCGGCGTCGCGGGCGAGCGCGAGGGTCTCGGCGATCACGATGGCGATCGGGTCGCCGACGTGCCGGACCTTGCCGCGCGCGAGGATCGGGTGCGGGGGTTCGGCCATGGGCGAGCCGTCGCGGCTGTGGATCTGCCAGCCGCAGGGCAGGGTGCCGACCTCGGCGATGTCGTCGCCGGTCATCACGTCGAGCACGCCGGGCGCGGCCTTCGCCGCCGAGGCGTCCACCTTGGCGATCTTCGCGTGCGCCATCGTCGAGCGCAGAACGTAGGCGTAGGCCTGACCCGCGACGTTGATGTCGTCGGTGTAGCGGCCCTTGCCGGTGAGGAAGCGCACGTCCTCGCGCCGCTTGGTGCTGGCGCCGATGCCGAAGTCCTTGGGCATGATCTCTCTCCCTGGATCGTCCCTTCCCCGCGGGGCGGCGCGCTCCACCATAGGGCGCGCGGGTCCCGCGGGGGGTCGCCGCCGAACGGGCGGCGGGCCGGCGGCGCCCTCCCACGCGCGCCGTCCTCGGCGGGGGCCGCGGCCCCCGCCGTGGCCGCTCACTCGGCCGCGGTGGCCGAGGCGCGCATCTTCTGCGCCGCGTCCTGGATCGACTTCACGATGTTGTGGTAGCCGGTGCAGCGGCAGAGGTTGCCCTCGAGATACTCGCGGATCTCGTGCTCGGAGGGGTCCGGGTTGCGCTGCAGCAGGTCGGCCGCGGTCATCACCATGCCCGGCGTGCAGAAGCCGCACTGCAGACCGTGATTGTCCTGGAACGCCTGCTGGATCGGCGAGAGGGAGCCGTCGGCGTCGGCCATGCCCTCGATCGTCTTCACCTCGGTCCCGGCGGCGTCGGAGGCGAACACCGAGCAGGCCTTGACGCTCTCGCCGTTCATCAGCACGACGCAGGCGCCGCACTGCGAGGTGTCGCAGCCGACATGGGTTCCGGTGAGGCCCAGGTTCTCCCGCAGGAACTGCACGAGGAGGGTGCGCCCCTCCACTTCGCCGGCCACGGCCTTGCCGTTCACCCGCATCGATACGACCGCCATTGAGGAGCCTCCCTTGTTCGGAACGCGGCCGCGCCCCGAGGGGTCGGCCGCAGCGCGGTTTTCGACACCCTACGGTCTTCGCGCGCCGGGTCAATCGCGGCGTTGGCTTGCGTCCTCCGCGGCGGGCCGGACCGGGCGGCGCGCCCCGGCGAGCCGGTAGGGCAGCACGTCGCGCCGGGCGTGGTCGATCTCGAGCGCCGCCTCCAGCGGCGGCACCGAACGCTGGTGGCAGTCGCGCCGGTCGCAGATGCGGCAGGAGACGCCGATCGGCTCGTAGGAGGCGGCCGAGGCGAGGTCGAGATCGTCGGCGTAGACGAGGCGTCCGGCGTGGCGCACCTCGCAGCCGAGGGCGATGGCGTAGCGGCGGGTGGGCTTGCGGAAGCCCCCGCCGGGCTTGGCGACGGCGGTGGCGAGGCAGACGTAGCGCGCGCCGTCGGGGGTTTCCGCGAGCTGGCGCAGGATCCGCCCGGGCGTCTCGAAGGCGCGGTGCACGTTCCAGAGCGGGCAGGCCGAGCCGTAGCGGGCGAACTGGAGCCGCGTCGCGGAGTGGCGCTTGGTGATGGTCCCGGCCTGGTCGACGCGCACGAAGAAGAACGGCACGCCCTTGGCGCCCGGGCGCTGCAGCGTCGAAAGACGGTGGCCGATCTGCTCGAGGCTGGCGCCGAAGCGGTCGGCCAGCGCCTCGAGGTCGTGGCGCGTCTCTTCGGCGGCGCTCTGGAAGCGGACGTAGGGCAGGAGGGCGGCGCCGGCGAAATGGTTGGCGAGGCCGATGCGCGCGATCTCCCGCGCCTCTTCGCCGGCGAAGCCGGCGAGGTCCAGGGTGGCGTCGATCAGGTCGCCATGCGCCGAGAGCGCGACCTGGTGGGCGAGCTGGAAGGCGCGGGTGGCGGGCGCGGCGCGGGCCGAGAGGGAGAGGACGTCGCCGTCGAGGCGGCGAAGCTCCGGCATGTCCGCGAGCCGCACGGCGATGCCGGTGCGCGCCTCGAGCCAGGCGGCGGCGCCGGCGAGGCGGTCCTTCGCGGGGTCGGGATCGGCGAAGCCCGAGTCCTCGGCGAAGCGCTCGGCGGCGCGGTCGACGGCGTCGACGTAGTTGTCGCAGTAATGGAAGAAGTCCCGCACCGCCTCCCAGGGCTGGGGGGCGAGCGTGTCCTCGCGCCCCAGCGCGTCGTCGAGCGAGGCGAGGCGCTCGCCGCGCGCGCGGTAGGCGGCGTGGAGCGAGAGGAAGGCCCGGGCGAGGGCGGGAGCGTTGGAGGCGAGGAGATCGACGTCGGCGGCCGGCGCGCCGGCGCCGTCGAAGACCGGATCGGCGAGGGCTTCGCGGAGGTCGGCCGCGAGGCGGTCGGCCTCGCCCACGGCGAGGGAGGGCAGCGCGACCTCGAAGCGCTGCGCCAGCGCCAGCAGCACCGTCGCCGAGACGGGGCGGTGGTTGTTCTCCATCTGGTTGAGGTAGGAGAGGGAGACGCCGAGCGCCTCCGCGAAGGCGGCCTGGGTGAGGCCCTCCCGGCGGCGCACCTCGCGCAGGCGCGCGCCGGCGTAGAGCTTGCGGGCGCGGGTCATGGGCGGCCTCCGGCCCCGGTCCGGGGGCTTTGCGACTTCGCAATTCGCGGTTTCGCGGCTGCATAGTCTTCGCGACTTCGCTTATCAATCGTTTCCTTCGCCGCGCGCCGCCTCTAGGTTGCCCCGCCGAAACGGAGGGACGCCGCATGAAGCCCATTCTCGAGGAACTCGAGGCCCGCCGCGCCACCGCCCGCCTCGGCGGCGGCCAGAAGCGGATCGACGCGCAGCACGCCAAGGGCAAGCTGACCGCGCGCGAACGGGTCGAACTCCTGCTCGACGAAGGCTCCTTCGAGGAGTTCGACATGTTCGTCGCGCACCGCTGCACCGATTTCGGAATGGAGGAACAGCGGCCCTACGGCGACGGCGTGATCACCGGCTGGGGCACGGTCAACGGCCGGCAGGTCTACGTCTTCAGCCAGGACTTCACGGTGTTCGGCGGCTCGCTCTCCGAGACGCATGCCGAGAAGATCTGCAAGATCATGGACATGGCGATGCGCAACGGCGCGCCGGTGATCGGGATCAACGACTCGGGCGGCGCACGCATCCAGGAGGGAGTCTCGAGCCTCGCGGGCTACGCGGAGGTGTTCCAGCGCAACATCATGGCCTCGGGCGTGGTGCCGCAGATCTCTATGATCATGGGGCCCTGCGCCGGGGGCGCGGTGTACTCGCCGGCGATGACGGACTTCATCTTCATGGTCCGCGACAGTTCCTACATGTTCGTCACCGGACCCGACGTGGTGAAGACCGTGACCAACGAGGTCGTCACCGCCGAAGAGCTGGGCGGGGCGCGCACCCACACCTCGAAGTCTTCGGTGGCGGACGCGGCCTTCGCCAACGATCTCGAGGCGATCGCGGAGGTGCGGCGGCTGATCGACTTCCTGCCCCTGAACAACCGCGAGAAGCCGCCGATGCGGCCGTTCTTCGACGATCCGGGCCGGGTCGAGGCCAGCCTCGACACGCTGGTGCCGGACAATCCGAACAAGCCCTACGACATGAAGGAGTTGATCCTGAAGGTCGCGGATGAGAGCGATTTCTACGAAATTCAAGGCGATTACGCGAAGAACATCATCACCGGCTTCATCCGGATCGAGGGCGAGAGCGTCGGCGTGGTGGCCAATCAGCCGATGGTGCTGGCCGGCTGCCTCGACATCGACTCGGCGCGCAAGGCCGCGCGGTTCGTGCGGTTCTGCGACTGCTTCAACATCCCGATCCTGACCTTCGTCGACGTGCCGGGATTCCTGCCGGGGACGAGCCAGGAATACGCCGGGATCATCAAGCACGGGGCCAAGCTGCTGTTCGCCTACGGCGAGGCGACGGTGCCGAAGGTGACGGTGATCACCCGCAAGGCCTATGGCGGGGCCTATGTGGTCATGGCCTCCAAGCATCTGAGGGGGGACGTGAACTACGCCTGGCCGACCTCCGAGGTCGCGGTGATGGGGGCGAAGGGGGCGGTGGAGATCCTCTACCGCTCCGAGCTCGGCGATCCCGAGAAGGTGGCGCAGCGGACCAAGGACTACGAGGATCGGTTCGCGAATCCCTTCGTGGCGGCGGAGAAGGGGTTCATCGACGAGGTGATCATGCCGCAGTCGACCCGCCGGCGCGTGGCGCGGGCCTTCGCGGCGCTGCGCAACAAGAAGCTCGAGAATCCGTGGAAGAAGCACGACAACATTCCGCTCTAAGTCCCTGAGCGGACGGGAGGATGCGGCGATGACGAAGATGTGGAAGGGCCAGGCGTTCACGATCGACCGGGCCGATGCGAGCCCGTTCGAGGGCCGGGGGCTTCGGGCGTTCTTCGAGTATCGGGATCTGGGGATCGCCGGCGCCACCCAAGGGAAGTTCGGCGCGCATGTGATCCGTGCCGTGCCGGGCATGGAGAGCCCGGCGACGTGGCATGTTCACGACCTCGAATTCCAGATGGTCTACGTGCTGAAGGGCTGGGTCGTCTTCGAATACGAAGGCGAGGGCGAGCATCTTCTTCGGGCCGGCGGTTGCGTGCTTCAGCCGCCGGGCATCCGTCATCGCGAGGTTCGGCATTCCGACGATCTGGAGCTGATCGAGATCGTCTCGCCGGCCGAATTCGCGACCGAAGAGGTCGAGGCGCCGGCGTGAGCCTTCCGCAATTCCATATGGTTCAAGGGGCTCCGCGTCCCGTCGCGCCGTTCTCCCATGCCGTCGAGGTCGACGGCTGGGTGATCCTGACCGGGCAGATGCCGACGGATCCCGGCGATCCCGACGCGCCGCCGCCCGAGGGCGTCGCCGCTCAGACGGATCGGGTGATGGAGAACTTGCGCCTCGTTCTCAGGGGGTTGCGGCTCGATCTTGTGCATCTGGTTCAATGTCGCGCGTACCTGACGGCCTTCGATCGGGATTATGCCGATTTCAACCGGTGTTATGAGAGCTTCTTCGCGCCCGGACGGCTGCCGGCGCGGACCACGGTGGGGGTGACGGCCCTCGCGGTGGGCGCGCTGGTGGAGATCGACGGGCTGGCGAGGCGGCCGGGATGACGGGCGCCGGCGGACGTCTCGGAACGGGGCGAGCCATGCGCGAGGCGCATGGCCTGTGCCGAAACGACGGCGCCGCAGACGTGCCGCAGGCGTGCACCGGGCGTCGGCCATCCGTGCATATGATGTCGGCCTTTCGTCGGCCCTTCATGCGCCGATCTTATGCCGCCGGTCTGCCCTCGGTGCGGCGTGCGTCGGCCGCGGGTCGGCCCGCCGTGCGCCGCCTGTCGGACCTCGGCGCCCCGGCTTCGCGGCGCCGCCGTTGCGGGAGGCGGGCGTGAGCGCGCGCGGATGGCGGACGGCCGAGACCGGGGCGGCGACGAGCCTTTCGCGCGACGGCGCGCCGGCGGACGCGCCGCTCGCCGCGGCGACGGGCGCCTGGGCGGCGCCGCCGGCGAAGGATCCGGGGCGGTTCCGGGCCGCGCTGGCGCATCAGGTGCGGCAGGATCTCTGGCGCGCGCTGAGGACGGTGCGCGGCTTCGCGCCGGTGGTCTCGGTCGCCGCCGGGACGGACGGGCGCGTCGAGGTGGAGGCGGGCGGACGGCTCGTCGCCGGCACCGGGGCGCGCCGGCAGGTGGAGGCGGCGGCGGCGGCGCTGCTCGCCGATCCGGCGCTGCGCCGTCGCTGGACGCGCCATGCGCTTCGCCGGGCGGGAGGGCCGGCATGACGCGGGCCGGAGCGTCGGGAGACGGCTCGCCGCCCTCTGCGCGGCGCCGCGTCGCGGGGGCGTTGGACGGCGCGGCGGCGAGGGCTAGCTCGTGGCGCTCGGAGGCTGCGACCGACGAGGTTCCCCATGGCGCGCAAGGATTACGATCCGAACCGGCTGGCCCGCTTCGTGATCCGGCATTCGGCGAACGGCGTCGCGGCGGGCTGGACGATCCTGCTGGCGTTCCTCTGGCTCGACATCGGGGGGATCGGGACGCTGGTGCGCGAGGCGGCGCAGCGCGAGCTGATCACGGCGATGATGGCGGGGGCCTTCGGGGTGACCTTCGGGCTGGTCGGCCTCGTCTGGGGCGTGCTGGTGATCCTGCCCGAGGAGGACTGAGGTCCGGCGCCCCGGGGCGCGCCGGACCCCGGCCGACGTCAGAAGTTGACCTGCACGGCGGTCTGGAGCCGCAGGTTGTCGCCGTCGAGGCCGTCGGCGTTCTCGCGGCGGCCGTAGAGCGCCTCGAGCCCGAGGGTGACGCGCTCCACCGGGCGCCAGAACAGGCTGGCGTGGACCGACTGGAGGTTGTCGAGGTCGTCGGGGCCGAAGGTGTCCTCCACCTGGTAGTGGCCGAAGGTGAGGCCGGCGGCGACCTGCGAGCTGATCGCCTGGCTGACGCCGGCGACGGCGCCCCAGCTCTCGATGGTTTCGAGGCCGCCGGAGGCGTTCACGAAGGCGTCCTGGCCGAAGCCGTCGACGATGTAGCGCCCGACGCCGTCGCCGTAGGTGAAGGAGCCGAGGAGCTTGCCCCCCTCCCAGAGCGCGATGTTGCCGGAGGCGTTGACGCCCCAGGCGAATTCCTCGTCGTCGCTTCCGCCGGTGGGGGAGGAGAGCACGCGGCCGACGCCGGCGAGCTTCGCGAGGCCCCAGTCGTCCTGCCAGATGCCGGCGAGCACGGCGTCCGGCGCGACGTCCACGCCGGCGCGGATGCCGACGTTGACGCTTTCGGCGAAGATCCCGGCGTCGTTCCGGCCGGTGAACTCCGAGTTCTCCAACGAGGCGGCGAGGGTCAGCTTCTCGTTCACCGGATGGGTGTAGCGGAACTGCGCCTGCCGGATGAAGGGGATGCCGACCGGGCCCTGGAAGTCGACCGTGACGGGGTAGCTCTCGATCGGCATGAACAGGGTCCAGAACTGGCCGGCCCCGATCGGCCCGACCTCGGCATAGGCGTGGCGGAGCCGGAAGGGGGTGGAGTTCGAGAAGGCCTCGTTGCCGCCGCCGCCGAAGAAGTCGCCTTCGATCAGGGTGTTGACCGGTCCCCAGTCGCTCGGCGTGCTGGTGCGGATGTTGAAGCGCGTCTGCCGGGCATGGGCGCGGAAGCGCGATTCCTCGTCGCCGCCGGGCACGATGTTCCCGACGTTGCCGGTGTCGCCGAGCGAGTGGCTGGTGTCGAAGATGGCGTCGGCCTTGACGTAGCCGCCGATGGTGACGGAGGTGTCCGAGCCCGGCAGCTTGAAGCTTCCGGGCGTGTCGCCGACGCGGACCGCCTCGCGCTCGATCCCGTCGCGGGTTTCGGCCTGGTCCGTCTCGAGTTGCTCGAGACGCTCCTGCAACGCCTCGAGCTGCTGGCGCAAGAGGGCGATCTCCTCCTCGGACGCGGCGGCCGGCGCGGCCGCGCCGGCGGGGAGGAGGGCGGCGAACGCCGGCCGCGCGAGTCCGCGGGAACGGGCATGTCGTCTCATCGTCTGTTTCCTCCCGAAGCGTATGCGGCGATTTGCCGCGTTCATCAGCTTGGTGGGAAAGTGGCCGAAAGCGGATTCACGGTTCGGTCGCGGGACTTCACCGGCGCGTGGCGACTCGCCGCCGGACGGTCACGGCGGCTTGAGGAAAGGGGAACGCGGCCGTCGGCTCCGCGTTGGCGTGTGGACGAACACGGCGACAGGAGTTCGACATGCGACCCTTCAGGATCCCTCTCGCGACGCTCGGCCTCGGCGCGGCGCTCGCGCTCGCCGGCTGCGGCGACACCACGGGCGAGCGCGCCGTTTCCGGCGGCGCCATCGGGGCGGCGACCGGCGCGGCCGGCTCGGCCGTCACCGGCGGCTCGGTCGGCACGGGCGCGGCGGTCGGCGGCGCGACCGGCGCCGTCGTGGGCGCCGTCACCGACGAGGACGACATCGATCTGGACGACTGAGGCCGGCGGGGGCGCGCGCACGCGCCCCGGTCCCGCCTCGCGTCATGTTTCGGACGGTCGGCGCGGACCCCGCGCCGGCCGTCCTTTCACGTCAGGCCGCCCCGCGGGCGGCGCGAAGGAGGGACGATGTTCGGCAAGATCCTGATCGCCAACCGGGGCGAGATCGCCTGCCGCGTGATCAAGACGGCGCGGCGCATGGGCATCAAGACGGTCGCGGTGCATTCGGACGCCGACGCCGCCGCGCTGCACGTGCGAATGGCCGACGAGGCGGTGCATATCGGCCCGCCGCCGGCGTCCGAGAGCTACATCGTCATCGACCGGATCCTGAAGGCGGTGAAGGAGACCGGCGCCGAGGCGGTGCATCCGGGCTACGGCTTCCTGAGCGAGCGCGCGGAGTTCGCCGAGGCGCTGGAGGCGGCCGGGGTCGCCTTCATCGGCCCGCCCAAGGGCGCGATCGAGGCGATGGGGGACAAGATCACCTCCAAGAAGCTGGCCGCGGAGGCCGGGGTCTCCACCGTGCCGGGCTACATGGGGCTGATCGAGGACGCCGAGGAGGCGGTGCGGATCGCCGAGGAGATCGGCTGGCCGGTGATGATCAAGGCCAGCGCCGGGGGCGGCGGCAAGGGCATGCGCATCGCCTGGGACGCGCAGCAGGCGCGCGAGGGTTTCCAGTCCTCGAAGAACGAGGCCAAGGCGAGCTTCGGCGACGACCGCATCTTCATCGAGAAGTTCGTCACCCAGCCGCGGCACATCGAGATCCAGGTGCTGGGGGATTCGCACGGCGACGTGATCTATCTGGGCGAGCGGGAATGCTCGATCCAGCGGCGCAACCAGAAGGTGATCGAGGAGGCGCCCTCGCCGTTCCTCGACGAGGCCACGCGCAGGGCCATGGGCGAGCAGTCCGTCGCGCTGGCGAAGGCCGTCGGCTACACCAGCGCCGGGACGGTGGAGTTCATCGTCGACGCGGAGCGCAACTTCTATTTCCTCGAGATGAACACGCGGCTGCAGGTCGAGCATCCGGTGACCGAGCTGATCACCGGGATCGACCTGGTGGAGCAGATGATCCGGGTGGCGGCCGGCGAGAGGCTGTCGCTGACGCAGGACGACGTGCGGCTGAACGGCTGGGCGATCGAGAGCCGGCTCTACGCCGAGGACCCCTACCGCAACTTCCTGCCGAGCATCGGGCGGCTGACGCGCTACCGCCCGCCGGAGGAGGTCGCGACGGAGACCCATGCGGTGCGCAACGACACCGGCGTCTTCGAGGGCGGCGAGATCTCGATGTTCTACGATCCGATGATCGCCAAGCTCTGCACCTGGGCGCCGACGCGCAAGGCCGCGATCGAGGGGATGCGCGACGCGCTCGACGCCTTCGAGGTGGAGGGGATCGGGCACAACCTGCCGTTCTGCCAGGCGGTGATGGAGCATCCGCGATTCGTGAGCGGGGACATCTCCACCGCCTTCATCGAGGAGGAGTACCCGGAGGGCTTCGCGGGGGCGCCGGTCTCCGAGGACGGGTTGAAGCGGCTGGCGGCGGCGGCGGCGGCGATGAACATGATCGTCGAAGGTCGCGCGGCGGCGATCTCCGGCGCGATGCGCAACCACACGCGGCGGGTCGATCCGCATTGGGTGGTGAAGCTCGGCGGCGAGAGCTTCGCGGTCGAGACGCTGGAGGGGCCGGACGGGGCCTGGGACGTCTCGCTCGACGGGGTGACCTGGCGGGTGGAGACCGGCTGGAAGCCGGGCATGACGCTGGTGCGCGCCACCGTCGGCGGCGTGGCGCTGACGGCGAAGGTGACGCTGGGCGCCGGAGGCGCGCGGATGCGTTGGCGGGGGGCGGATCTCAGGGTTCGGGTGATGACCCCGCGGCAGGCCGAGCTCGCGGCCAGGATGCCGGAGAAGGCGCCGCCCGACACCTCGCGCATGCTGCTCTGCCCGATGCCGGGACTGATGGTGTCGGTCGCCGTGGCGGAGGGCGAGGAGGTGCAGGAGGGTCAGATCCTCTGCACGGTCGAGGCGATGAAGATGGAGAACGTGCTCAGGGCCGAACGCCGCGGCACGGTGGCGAAGATCAACGCCGAGGCGGGGGCGAGCCTGGCCGTCGACGACGTCATCATGGAGTTCGAGTGAGGCGCGGGCGCGTGGGTCCGGCGGCGCGGAGCACGCCGACCGGGCAGGGTGCGGCCGCCGCGGCCGGAGGCGGGCGCGTCAGCGTCCGACCTCCTGCTTGCGCAGCGGCAGACGGTCGATCAGGCGGATGATCTGGTCGGCGCCCTGCGGCGCCGGGCGGCGGAGCTTGACCTCGCCGTCCTTGCCGACGAGCAGGACGTTGAAGTCGTGCGGGCGGAACTTCTTGCGCAGCGGCGTGGTGTCGGTGCGCGAGGGGCCGGGCGTGGTGTCGGTGAGGATGACGACGTCGCGTTCCTCGAGATCCTCGCGGCGCTCCTCGAGTTCGCGCATCTGCTGGCGGAAGCGCGGGTCGTTCTCGGACTGGGCGAAGACGATGACGAGACGGTTGACCCAGAGATGTTCGGCGAGCGGGTCGAGCTCGGCCGCGACCGCAGGGGCGATGCGGGGCGCGAGCGTGGCTGCGGCGAGGCCGAGGATCAGGGCGCGGCGGTCGGGTGAGGTCATGGTCGCTCCTTTCGCCGCCGGACGTGGGGCGGTCGCGCGGCCTGGCGAGGGGGGCGCGGCGCGGCGCCTCTACGGGCCGCAAGGACTTGGCGCCTTGCGGCCGAGGATGCAACGGTGTGCGACAGGGTGCGCGCGGGGAGGCGCGGCATGGACGTGGTGATCCATCTTGGCGCGCATCGCACCGGGTCCACCGCCCTGCAACGCTCCCTCGCCACGGGAGCGGCGCGGCTGGAGGCCGCGGGCCCGCGCTACGCCCGCCGCGAGGCGATGCGCCGGCCGCTGCACGTGGCCATGCTGGCGGCCGAGGCGCGCGGGCCGGTCGGGCGCGGGGCGCGGTCGGCGGCGGCGCGGGCGCTGCGGGCCTGGGCGCGGCGGCAGGAGGCTGCGGGCGTCTCCGGCCTGATCCTCTCGGAGGAGGAGCTCCCGGGCGTGATGGACGACTGCCTGACCGGCGAGGGTCCCTATCCGCGCGCGGCGCGGCGGCTTTCATTGCTGGCCGAGGCCTTCGCGCCCTGGCGGATGCAGGCGGCGGCGCTGCGCGAGCCGGCGGGCTGGGTCGCCTCGACCTGGGGTTACTCGGCCTCGCGCCGGGATCCGCGGCGGCGGGACCGCCGGAACCTCGCGGCGGTGCGCCGGGGCTGGCTCGAGGGCGGGCGCGGCTGGAGCGCCTTCGCCGCCGACGTGGCCGGGACCTTCGACGGCGCGAGCTTCTGGCGCGCGGATCTCTACGCCGCGGCGCCGCGCCGGGTGCACCGGCTTCTGGCGGGCGAGGCGGGCGCGGGGCTGCGCCAGATCGGCGGCGCGACGACCAAGCCGGGTCCGACGGCCCCGGCGATGGCGGAGCTGGAGCGCCTTCGGGCGGACGCGCGGCGGATCCCGCGCAGCGTGCTGACCGCGGTGCTGCAGCGGTTTCCGCCGGGCGCGCATCCGAAGTTCGACCCCTGGAGCGCGGAGGAGCGCGCCGTCCTCGCCGCCCGTTGGGTCGAGGAGATGGCGGCGATCCGCGCCCGGGGGCTGACCGTGCTCGCGCCGCCCGGGCCCGGCGCGGCGCAGGGCGACGAAGATCGGGCTGGCGCGGATGCGCGCGGCCTCACCGACGGCGCGGATGCGCGCGAGACACGGGACCGCGCCGAGGCGCGGCTTAAAGGAGGATCGGCATGAGCAAGTCGGATCTCGAGGCCTGGGCGAAGCTGGCGGAGACGGAGCTCAAGGGCCGCTCGCCGGAGGATCTGGTCTGGGAGACGGTGGAGGGCATCGGCGTCAAGCCGCTCTACACCGAGGCGGATCTGGAGGGGCTGGACCATCTCGGCTCGGTGCCGGGCGTCTTCCCCTATGTCCGCGGGCCGCGGGCGACGATGTATGCGGGGCGGCCCTGGACGATCCGTCAGTATGCCGGCTTCTCCACCGCCGAGGCGTCGAACGCCTTCTACCGCAAGGCGCTGGCGGGCGGGCAGAAGGGGCTTTCGGTGGCCTTCGACCTCGCGACGCATCGCGGCTACGACAGCGACCATCCGCGGGTGGTGGGGGACGTGGGCAAGGCGGGCGTCGCCATCGACAGCGTCGAGGACATGAAGATCCTGTTCGACGGCATCCCGCTGAACGAGATGTCCGTCTCGATGACCATGAACGGCGCCGTGATCCCGGTTCTGGCGAGCTTCATCGTCGCGGGTCAGGAGCAGGGCTGCGAGACGAACCAGCTGTCGGGGACCATCCAGAACGACATCCTCAAGGAGTTCATGGTCCGCAACACCTACATCTATCCGCCGGCGCCTTCGATGCGGATCGTCGCCGACATCATCGAGTACACGGCGGAGGAGATGCCGCGGTTCAACTCGATCTCGATCTCCGGCTATCACATGCAGGAGGCCGGGGCGACGCTGGTGCAGGAGCTGGCCTTCACGCTGGCGGACGGCATGGAATACGTCCGCGCGGCGCAGGCGAAGGGCATGGGCGTCGACGCCTTCGCGGGGCGGCTCAGCTTCTTCTTCGCGATCGGGATGAACTTCTTCATGGAGGTCGCGAAGCTCAGGGCGGCGCGGCTGCTCTGGGCGCGGATCATGCAGGATTTCGGCGCCACGAAGCCGCAGAGCCTGATGCTGCGGACGCATTGCCAGACCTCGGGCGTGAGCCTCGCGGAGCAGGACCCCTACAACAACGTGGTGCGCACCTCCTACGAGGCGCTGGCGGCGGTGCTGGGCGGCACGCAGAGCCTGCACACCAACAGCTTCGACGAGGCCATCGGCCTGCCGACCGACTTCTCCTCGCGCATCGCGCGCAACACGCAGCTGATCCTGCAGGAGGAGACCGGGGTCGCGAAGGTCGTCGATCCGCTGGCCGGCTCCTACTACGTCGAGCGGCTGACGCATGAGCTGAAGGAGAAGGCCTGGGCGCTGATCCAGGAGGTCGAGGGCCTCGGCGGCATGACCAAGGCGGTGGAGTCCGGGATGCCGAAGCTGCGGATCGAGGAGGCGGCGGCGATGCGCCAGGCCGCCATCGACCGGGGCGACGAGGTGATCGTGGGCGTCAACAAGTACCGCCCCTCCGAGCCCGACGAGGTCGACGTGCTCGACATCGACAACGAGGACGTGCGCCGGCGGCAGGTGGAGCGGCTGGAGAGCATACGCGCGAGCCGCGACGAGGCGGCCTGCCGGGCGGCGCTGGAGGCCGTGACGGAAGTCGCTTCGAGCGGCGAGGGCAACCTGCTCGCCGCCGCGGTGGAGGCGGCGCGGGCGCGCGCCACGGTCGGGGAGATCTCGGACGCGATGGAGAAGGTGTTCGGACGGCACCGGGCCGAGGTGCGCACGCTGAGCGGCGTCTACGGCGCCGCCTACGAGGGCGACGAGGGCTTCGCCCGGATCCAGAAGGACGTGGAGGCCTTCGCCGAGGCCGAGGGGCGCCGGCCGCGGATGCTGGTGGTCAAGATGGGCCAGGACGGGCACGACCGCGGGGCCAAGGTGATCGCCACCGCCTTCGCCGACATCGGCTTCGACGTGGACGTCGGGCCCCTGTTCCAGACGCCGGAGGAGGCGGCGCAGGACGCCGTCGACAACGACGTGCACGTGGTGGGGATCTCCAGCCAGGCCGCCGGGCACCGCACGCTCGCGCCCCAGCTGGTGAAGGCGCTGCGCGAGGCGGGGGCCGACGACGTGATCGTGATCTGCGGCGGCGTGATCCCGCAGCAGGACTATCGGTTCCTTTACGACGCGGGCGTGAAGGCGATCTTCGGGCCCGGGACCAACATCCCCGACGCGGCGCGCAACATCCTGGAGCTGATCCGCGGCGGGCGCGCCGAGGCGGCGGAGTGACGCTTCGGGTCGTCGTCGTCGGGGCGGGCGCGATCGGCGGCTGGCTCGCCTTCCGGCTGGCGGCCGCGGGCCACGACGTGGCGGTGACGGCGCGGGGGGCGCATCTGGCGGCGATCCGGGGCGAGGGGCTCGGCCTCGACGAGGGCGGCTCGGTCGCGCGGATCGCGGCGCCGGCGGGGGAGGACCCGGCGGCGTTCGGACCGGCCGATCTGGTGGTGTTCGGCGTGAAGGCGCATCAGCTCGACGCGGCGCTGGCGCAGGCGGCGCCGCTGGCGGGGCCGGGGACGCTGGCGCTCTCGACGCAGAACGGGATCGACGCGCCGGAGCGGATCGCTGCGGCGTTCGGCGAGGACCGGACGCTGATCGGCGTGGTGCGCGTCTCGGCCGAGATCCTGCGGCCGGGCGTGATCGGCGAGGTGGTGCAGGTGAGGGGGATCACCGTCGGCGACATGGCCGGCCGTCAGGACCGCGCCGCGGCGGGCGTGCGCGAGGCGCTGCGGGGGGCCGGGGTGAAGGTGCCGGCCTCGGACGACGTGCGCGCCGATCTCTGGGCGAAGTTCGTGCTGTGGAACGCGGCGGCGGCGTCCGTCGCGGCGCGGCTGAGCGGGAACGTGGCGAAGGCCTCGCCGGAGTGGCGCGCGCTCTCGGCGCGGCTGGCCCGGGAGGCGGTCGCGGTCGGGCGCGCGGCCGGCGCGCCGGTGGCGGACGCGATGGCCGAGACGGTGGAGCGCGGGCTGGCCGAGCCGCCGGACCCGGCGCGGGCGAACATCCGCCCCTCGATGCTGGTGGATCTGGAGGCGGGCAAGCCGCTGGAACTCGATCACCTCGTCGGCCGGGTGGCGCGGATGGGGGCGGAGCTCGGCGTGCCGGTCCCGGCCTCGGAGGCGGTGACGGCGGTGCTGGCGCCGTGGCGGGACGGACCGCCGCGGGCGGAATGAGGGAGAGCGGGATGCGCTTCGCGACGGTGGCGACGGGGGCGGTCAACGGGTATCTCGCGGCGCGTCTCGCCGAGGCGGGGACGGAGGTCGTCTGCCTCGCGCGCGGCGCGCATCTGGCGGCGATCCGCGAGCGCGGCCTGAGGCTGGTCACGGGGGCCGGGGAGACGGCGGCGAGGCCGGCGGCGGCCTCGGACGATCCCGCGGCGCTCGGGCCCGCGGACGTGGTGCTCTTCGCGGTGAAGGCGCAGGACCTCGAGGCGGCCGCGCCGCTCTGCGAGCCCCTGATGGGGCCGGCGACGGTGGTGATCCCCTTCCTCAACGGGGTCGAGGCGTCGGCGCGGCTGGAGGCGATGCTGGGCGCGGGCCGGGTCCTGGAAGGCCTCTGCCAGATCTCGGTCTTCGTGCGCGAGCCCGGCGTGATCCGTCAGACCGGCGATTTCGCGCGCTTCCGCTTCGCCGAGCGCGACGGGACGCGCAGCGACCGGGCGCTGGCGATCGCCGAGGCGATGGGCGCGGCGGGCATCGAGGCCGGCGTGCCGGAGGACGTGACGCGCGAGCTCTGGCTCAAGTTCATGTTCCTCGCGACCTTCGCCGGGATCACCGCGGCGGCGCGCTGCGACGCGGCGGAGATCCGGGCGCGGCCCGAGCTCGCGGCGCTGCTGGCCGACTGCGTCGGCGAGGTCGGGCGGCTGGCGCGGGCCGAGGGCGCGGACGTGACCGAGGCCGACGAAGCCAAGGCGCTGGACTTCGTGCGCGCCCTGCCGGACGCCATGCGCGCGAGCCAGGCGAACGATCTGGAGGCCGGTCGGCCGCTGGAGGTGGACTGGCTGTCGGGCGCCGTGGCGCGGCTCTCGGCGACCCATGGGCTGGCGGCGCCGGCGCACCGCACGCTGCACGCGGTGCTTTCGCCGTTCCGCGACGGCCGTCGGAACTGACGGGAGGCGCGGGCCGCGCCGACGCGCGCCGCGAGCGGGGGCCGGAGGCTCCCCGAGCGGCGCGCCCCCCGCCGAAGGGCGGAACGCGACAGGCCGGGGCGAAACCCGGCGGAGAGGGAGGAGCGCATGGACGAGCGCATCGACGCGGCGCGGCAGGCGGCGCTGGACTACCATGCCGAGCCGCGGCCCGGGAAGCTGGAGATCCGGGCGACCAAGCCGCTGGCGAACCAGCGCGACCTGAGCCGCGCCTATTCGCCCGGCGTCGCGGAGGCCTGCCTCGAGATCAAGGCCGATCCGGCGGCGACGTGGAAATACACCTCGCGCGGCAATCTCGTCGCGGTCGTGACCAACGGCAGCGCGGTGCTCGGCCTCGGCGACATCGGGGCCGCGGCCTCGAAGCCGGTGATGGAGGGCAAGGCGGTCCTGTTCAAGAAGTTCGCCGACATCGACTGCTTCGACCTCGAGGTCGACGAGCGCGATCCGGAGAAGTTCGCCGCCATCGTGGCCGCGCTGGAGCCGAGCTTCGGGGCGATCAACCTCGAGGACATCAAGGCCCCGGAATGCTTCATCGTGGAGCGGCTCTGCCGCGAACGGATGAACATCCCGGTGTTCCACGACGACCAGCACGGCACCGCCATCGTGGTCGGGGCCGCCGCCTACAACGCGCTTCGCGTCGCCGGCAAGCGCTTCGAGGACCTAAAGGTCGTCTCGACCGGGGGCGGCGCGGCCGGCATCGCCTGCCTCGAGCTCCTGGTGACGATGGGGGTGAAGCGGGAGAACGTCTGGCTGCTCGACGTGCACGGCCTCGTCACCGAGGGGCGCGAGATCGACATGAGCCCGCAGAAGGCGCGTTTCGCGCAGCCGGGCCCGGTGGGGGGCACGGTCTCCGACGTGATCGAGGGGGCGGACCTCTTCCTCGGCCTCTCGGCGCCCGGCGTGCTGAGCGCGGCGGACGTCGCGCGGATGGGGCCGAAGCCCATCGTCTTCGCGCTGGCGAACCCGGAGCCCGAGATCCGGCCCGAGGCGGCGCGGGAGGGCAACCCGGAGGCGATCGTCGCGACCGGGCGTTCGGACTATCCGAACCAGGTCAACAACGTGCTCTGCTTTCCGTTCATCTTCCGCGGCGCCCTCGACGTGGGCGCGACGGAGATCGACGAGGCGATGAAGGTGGCCTGCGTCAAGGCGATCGCCGATCTCGCCATGCAGGCGGGCGGCGCCGAGGCGGCGGCGGCCTATTCGGGCGAGCGGCTGGTGTTCGGGCCGGACTACCTGATCCCCAAGCCCTTCGACCGGCGGCTGCTGCCGGCGGTGGCGAGCGCGGTGGCCGAGGCCGCGATGGCCTCGGGCGTGGCGACGCGGCCGATCGCGGACATCGACGCCTACCGCAACCGGCTCGAGGGCTCGGTGTTCCGCTCGGCCTTCGTGATGCGCCCGGTGTTCGAGGCCGCGGCCCATGCGGGCCGGCGCATCGTCTTCGCCGAGGGCGAGGACGAGCGGGTGCTGCGCGCGGCCAACGCGCTGCTCGAGGAGACCACCGACCGGCCGATCCTGATCGGGCGCCCGGAGATCATCGCCCGCAACATCGAGCGCATCGGCCTGCCGCTGCGTCCGGGCGACGACGTGGCGGTGGTGAACCCGCAGGACGATCCGCGCTACCGCGAATACTGGGAGACCTATCACGGCCTGATGGCGCGGCGCGGGGTGACGCCGGACCTCGCGCGGGCGATCATGCGCACCAACTCCACCGCCATCGGCGCGGTGATGGTGCGGCGCGAGGAGGCCGACAGCCTGATCTGCGGCAGCTTCGGGCAGTATCTCTGGCATCTCAACTACATCCGCCAGGTCCTCGAGGAGAAGGGCCTGCGCCCGGTCGGCGCGGTGAGCCTGATGCTGGCCGAGCGCGGCACGGTCTTCATCGGCGACACGCACGTCCATCCGGACCCGACGGCCGAGGAGGTGGCGGAGATCGCCGTCGGCGCGGCGCGGCATTGCCGGCGCTTCGGGCTGGAGCCGAAGGTGGCGCTGCTCTCGCATTCCCAGTTCGGCAATCTCGACACCGAGTCGGGACGCAAGATGCGCCGGGCGATGGAGATCCTCGATTCCGAGCCGCGCAGCTTCGTCTACGAGGGCGAGATGCACGCCGACGCCGCGCTCGACCCCGAGATCCGCGCCCGGATCATGCCGCAGAGCCGGCTGGAGGGGGCGGCGAACGTGCTGATCCTGCCGAACGCCGACGCCGCGAGCGGGATGCGCAACATCCTCAAGCAGATGGCGGGCGCGATCGAGGTCGGGCCGATCCTGATGGGGATGGGCAACCGGGCGCATATCGTGACGCCGTCGGTCACGGCGCGGGGGCTGCTGAACATCGCCGCGCTCGCCGGGACGCCGGTGCGCAGCTATGCGTGACGCGGAGACGGGAGCGGCGCCGGCCGGTGATCGGCGCGGCGGACCGCCCGTGGGCGCGCCGCCGGCGAGGGGGAGCGGGGCGCCCGCCCGGCGCCGCCTCAGGCATCGGCGGCGGGCGGCGAAAGGCGCGGTCCGGCGCAGGGCCGGAGGCGCGTCACTTCTTCTTCGTGGTCGAGCCGGGCTTCGCGCCGCCCTTCGGCGTGTCGGCCATGGCGACTTTTCCTTCACTTCGCGACCGCGGCGCCATGCGGCGTTCGGTGGAGCCGATTTCATTGCGGTTCGGTCGGACGTCAGGATGTCGCCGGACGGACGTGACAATTCGCGAGGGCGGCGACTTGAGGAACCGCTCCGAGCCGGCTTGAGTCAGGTCAAGGACACGGGCCGCCGGAGACGGCGATGAGACGCAAGGCGCCCCGGCGAGCGGGCGCGGACGAGGAGGGACGCATGGGCTACCGCGAGGTCTACGAAGGCTGGAAGGCCGATCCCGAGGGCTTCTGGATGGAGGCGGCGGAGGCGGTCGACTGGATCGAGAAGCCGAGCCGCGCCTTCTTCCCCGAGCGCGGCGTCTACGGCGAGTGGTACGCCGACGGGGTGATGAACACCTGCTGGAACGCCGTCGACCGCTGGGTGGAGGCGGGACGCGGCGACCAGCCCGCGCTGATCCACGACAGCCCCGTGACCGGCACCAAGCACGTCGTCACCTATGCCGAACTGCAGGACCGGGTGGCGAGCCTCGCCGGCGCCCTGAAGGCGCGCGGCGTCGGCAAGGGCGACCGGGTGGTGATCTACATGCCGATGGTGCCGGAGGCGGTGGAGGCGATGCTGGCCTGCGCCCGGCTCGGCGCGATCCATTCGGTGGTGTTCGGCGGCTTCGCGGCGCACGAACTCGCGGTCCGCATCGACGACGCCAAGCCGAAGGCGATCCTCGCCGCGTCCTGCGGGATCGAGCCTGGGCGGGTGGTGCACTACAAGCCGCTGCTGGACGGCGCCATCGCGCAGGCGAGCCACAAGCCCGACTTCTGCGTGATCCTCCAGCGCGAGCAGGAGGTGGCGAAGCTGGAGGAGGGGCGCGATGTCGACTGGCACGCCTTCCAGTACGGGGCCGAGCCCGCGCCGTGCGAGCCCGTGAGCGGGGCGGAGCCGGTCTACGTCCTCTACACCTCCGGCACGACGGGCCAGCCGAAGGGGGTGGTGCGGCCCTCCGCCGGGCACGCCGTCGCGCTCGAATGGACGATGCGCAACCTCTACGACTGCGGCCCCGGCGACGTGTTCTGGGCGGCCTCCGACGTCGGCTGGGTGGTGGGGCATTCCTACATCGCCTACGCGCCGCTGCTGGCGGGCTGCACCTCCATCGTGTTCGAGGGCAAGCCGGTGGGGACGCCCGACGCGGGCACCTTCTGGCGGGTGATCGAGGAGCACGGCGTCCGGAGCTTCTTCACCGCGCCCACGGCCTTCCGCGCGATCAAGCGGGAGGATCCGAAGGGCGAGTTCGTGAAGAAGTACGACCTCTCGGGCCTGAAATACCTGTTCCTCGCCGGGGAGCGGGCGGATCCGGACACGGTGGACTGGGCGGCCGATCAGCTGAAGGTGCCGGTGATCGACCACTGGTGGCAGACCGAGACGGGCTGGGCCATCGCCGGCAATCCCGCCGGGATCGAGCTGCTGCCGCTCAAGACCGGCTCGCCGAGCGTGCCGATGCCGGGCTACGACGTGCAGATCCTCGACGAGGGAGGGCGGCCGCTGCCGCCGGACACGCTCGGCGCCGTGGCGGTGAAGCTGCCGCTGCCGCCGGGCTGCCTGCCGACGCTCTGGGGCGCGGAGGAGCGGTTCCGCAAGAGCTACCTGGAGCACTTCCCCGGGTACTACGAGACCGGGGACGCCGGGATGCTGGACGAGGACGGCTATCTCTACATCATGGCGCGCACCGACGACGTCATCAACGTGGCCGGGCACCGGCTGAGCACCGGCGCGATGGAGGAGGTCCTGGCGGGGCACCCCGACGTCGCCGAATGCGCGGTGATCGGGGTGGCGGACGCGCTCAAGGGCCAGCTGCCGATGGGCTTCCTCTGCCTCTCCAAGGGCGTGAACCGGCCGCTGGAGGAGATCGAGGCGGAATGCGTCAAGCGCATCCGCGACGAGATCGGCCCGGTCGCGGCCTTCAAGCTCGCCGTGGTGGTGGACCGGCTTCCGAAGACCCGCTCCGGCAAGATCCTCCGCGCGACCATGGCCAGGATCTGCGACGGCGCGGACTTCAAGGCGCCGGCGACGATCGACGACCCCGCGATCCTCGACGAGATCCGCGAGGCGGTGCGACGGCTCGGCTATCCGCGGGGCTGAGCCGCGCGGCCGCATGCAAGGCCGGCGGGCGGGGCTTGTCCGCGACGCCGGCCGACGCCACATCGTATTCGCCACAAGGAATTCGACAGGAGAGAGCACGATGCCGGAGATGCGCCTCAGCCCCTCGAACGGACCCGGATCGCCCGACGTGGCGGGCTTCTACGAGCCCGACACCGGCAGCATCCAGTACGTCGTTTCGGACCCGGCGACGGGCAAGGCGGCGCTGATCGACGTCGTTCTGAACTTCGACCCGCGCGAGGCGCGCACCTCGACCGAGGCGATGGAGGAGATCCTCGCCTACGTCGCCGAGAAGGGGCTGACGGTCCAGTGGATCCTCGACACCCATCCGCACGCCGATCACATGATGGCCTCGGCCCGGCTGAAGGAGCGCCTCGGCGCGCCGACGGCGATCGGGGAGAAGGTGAAGGACATCGCCGTCCTCTGGCGCGAGTTCTACAACACGCCGGACGCCTTCGACCCCGACGGCGACTTCGACCGGCTTTTCGCCGACGGCGACACCTTCGAGATCGGCGAGCTGCCGGTGCGGGTGATGCTCTCGCCCGGGCACACGCTCGGCTCGATCACCTATGTCGTGGGCTCGGACGCGGCCTTCGTGCACGACACGCTGATGCATGTGGACGTGGGCACCTCGCGCGCCGACTTCCCGGGCGGCTCGGCGCATGAGCTGTGGGACTCGATCCAGGCCATCCTGGCGCTGCCGGAGGAGACGCGGCTCTTCATCGGGCACGACTACGGCGCGGAGGGGCGCGACGGCCCGGCCTGGGAGGCGACGGTGGCCGAGCACAAGGCGAAGAACCCGCATGTGGGCGGCGACGCCACGGAGGCGGGCTTCGTCGAGCGGCGCGAGGCGCGCGACGCCACGCTGGCGCTGCCCGACCGGATGCTGCACGCGTTGCAGGTGAACCTGCGCGGCGGGCGGCTGCCCCCGCCGGAGGACGACGGCCACCGCTACTACAAGATCCCCGCCGAACGTTTCTGAGAGGACCCCGCGATGCGCACCGAAGACACCCCGAGCGGCCCGCTGGAGCATTGGACGCCGCAGGAGGTCGCCGAGGCGATGGCCAGGCGCGAGATCGTGCTGATCGACGTGCGCACGCCGCAGGAATACATGTTCGAGCACGTCGAGGGCGCGCTGCTGCTGCCGATGGCCTTCCTGAACCCCGAGCATCTGCCGGCGCAGGGCGAGAAGCGGGTTGTGTTCCACTGCGGCTCGGGCGCGCGCTCCGCCAAGACGGCTGGCTTCTGCCTCGGCGAGGGAATCGCGCCGGTGGCGCACATGGAGGGCGGCTTCGGCGCCTGGAAGGCGGCCGGGCTGCCCTATGTCGGCACGGACATGGCGACCGGCGCGCCGAAGCGGATGCCGGGCCAGGCGTCCGGCTGAAGCGGGGCGGGGCGCGCCCCTCGGCGGTCGGGCGGCGCCCCGGCCGCCCGTCTCCCCGCCGCCCGTCTCCCCTCCGTCAGCCCGTTTCGGCGCCGTCCCGCGGCCGCGTGAGGCGGGCGAACGCTGGCGACAGCCGATGGCGCAGCACCAGCGCGAGAGCGATCAGCGCCAGGATCGTCGCGATGTTGAACCAGGGGATGATGGTCTGGTCCGGTCCCTCGGCGCGCTCCATCGAGATGGCGTTGGGGAACCAGCTGAACATGCTCCATCGCCAGCCGTAATGGGTGATCACGAACCATTTCGGGTTCTCTTCGGAGGAGACGTTGGTCTCCGCCCTGGTCGCGAGGTTGGCGCTGTCGAACTTGAAGTACGGGGGCCAGCCCCAGCCCGTGTCTTCGTTCCGGTAGACGTACGGCTCGCCGTCCGGCGTCACCGTCTGGATGTAGCGCACGTCCTCGTTGCGGGTGACGGTCTCGCCTTTTTCGTTCTCCACCTCCACCGACTGGCGCTTGATCTCGGTGCCGAGGATGCGCACGACGTCGTGCTGCGGGAGCGTGTAGTGAAGGAAGCCGGCGACCGCGAGAAGGAGGAGGGCGTAGAACACCCATTTCGCGTAGCGCATGACGCACCTCGAACGGTTTCGCCGCCGGGACCGGACGGCGCGGCGTTTCGACATATGGGGATCACGGCCGCGCGAGGCCAGAGACGCCTCGGAATCGCCATTCTCGACCTGATTCGGCGGCGGCGGGGCGGTCCGCCGGCCGAGGCGATCGGGCTTCGACGGGCCGGGCCGGCGCGGGCGGGGCCGGCGCGACCGCGCCGCCGCTTCCCTTCCGCCCCGGCCCATGCGAAGGGGACGCGCCAACCGAACCCGCGGCCCAAGGAGGCGACGATGGAGATTCGCGAGGCGCTCGCCTTCGACGACGTGCTGCTCACCCCCGGCGCCTCCGAGGTGCTGCCGGCGGAGACCGATCTACGCACGCGCGTCACGCGGGAGATCGAGCTGAACCTGCCGATCCTCTCCTCGGCCATGGACACCGTGACCGAGAGCGCCATGGCCATCGCGCTGGCGCAGGCGGGCGGCATGGGCGTCGTGCACCGCAACCTGACGGTCGAGGAGCAGGCGGACGAGGTGCGCCGCGTGAAGCGCTTCGAGAGCGGCATCGTCTACAACCCCGTCACGCTGCGCCCGCACCAGACGCTGCGGGACGCGCGGGCGATGCAGTCGCGCTACAAGATCACCGGCTTCCCGGTGATCGACGAGGAGGGGCGGCCGGTCGGCATCCTCACCAACCGCGACATGCGCTTCGTCACCGACGAGACGACGCCGGTGCGGTTGATGATGACCTCGGAGCGCCTCGCGATCGCCGAGGAGCCGGTGGAGGCCGAGGACGCGCGGCGCATGATGCACGCGCGCCGGATCGAGAAGCTGCTCGTGGTGGACCGGGAGGGGCGGCTGGCCGGGCTGCTGACGATCCGCGACCTCGAGAAGTCGGTGCTCAATCCCAACGCCTGCAAGGACCGGCTGGGCCGGCTGCGCGTCGCCGCGGCGACCACGGTCGGCGACGCCGGCTTCGAGCGCTCCGAGGCGCTGATCGACGCCCATGCCGACCTGATCGTGATCGACACCGCGCACGGGCACTCCGCGGCGGTGGCCGAGGCGGTGAGGCGGATCAAGCGGATCTCCAACGCGGTGCAGGTGGTGGCCGGCAACGTCGCCACGGCCGAGGCGACGCGGGCGCTTCTGGACGCCGGGGCGGACGCGGTGAAGGTGGGCATCGGCCCGGGCTCGATCTGCACGACGCGGGTGGTGGCGGGCGTCGGCGTGCCGCAGCTGACCGCGGTGATGGACTGCGCCGAGGCGGCGGCGGCGCATGGGGCGCCGGTGATCGCGGACGGCGGGATCAAGTTCTCCGGCGATCTCGCGAAGGCGCTGGCTTCGGGCGCGCACTGCGCCATGGTCGGCTCGATGCTCGCGGGCACGGACGAGTCGCCGGGCGAGCTGTTCCTGTTCGAGGGACGCAGCTTCAAGGCCTATCGCGGCATGGGCAGCGTCGGCGCGATGGCCCGCGGCTCGGCCGACCGCTACTTCCAGAAGGAGGCCTCGGCCGACAAGCTGGTGCCCGAGGGCGTCGAGGGCCGGGTCCCTTACAAGGGCGCCGCCGGCGCGGTGCTGCACCAGATGGCCGGGGGCCTGCGTGCGGCGATGGGCTATGTCGGCGCGAGAACGTTGCCCGAACTCCGCGAGAAGGCGCGCTTCGTCCGCGTCTCCGGCGCCGGCCTTCGCGAGAGCCACGTCCACAACGTCGAGATCACGCGGGAAAGCCCCAACTACCGAGGCGCCTGACGGGTCGGCCCGCGGCCTTGAAGGGCATCTTCGGCCGCTCCGGCGCGGGAACCGCCGCCGGGGGCGGCGCGTTGGACCCATGACCTCTTCGGACAGGCATGGGAGACCGATCATGGCCAAGCTCGACGGAAAGCGCATCGCCATTCTCGCCACGCACGGCTTCGAGTTCTCCGAACTCGACACGCCGCGCACCAAGCTCAAGGAGATGGGCGCCGAGGTCGACGTGATCTCGCCCGAGGGCGGCGAGATCCGTGGCTGGCAGGGCGACGACTGGGGCGACTCGATCCCGGTCGACCGCACGCTTCAGGACGCCGAGGCCGGCGACTACGACGCGCTGGTCATCCCCGGCGGTCAGATCAACCCGGACCTGCTGCGCGTGAACGACCGGGCCGTGGGGATGGTCCGCGCCTTCTTCGAGCAGAAGAAGCCGCTCGCCGCGATCTGCCACGGGCCTTGGCTGTTGATCGAGGCGGACGTGGTGCGCGGTCGCCAGGCGACGTCATACAAGTCGATCCGCACCGACATGAAGAACGCCGGGGCCGAGTGGACCGACGCGCCGGTGGTCTGCCATCAGGCGCTGATCACGAGCCGGCATCCGGGCGACCTCGGCGCCTTCGTGGACAAGATCGCCGAGGAGGTGATCGAGGGTCGGCATGAGGCGCGGCGGACCGCCTGAGCCTTCGCTCAGTCCAGAAACGCCAGCAGGCGGCCGAGCGCGAGCGCCGGCAGCCAGCAGGCCAGCGAAAGCGCCCCGGCGACGCGCAGTCGCCGGGGCGTCGCGCCTCGGAGCCCGGGGCCGAGATGCAGGGCGAGGGCGGCGCCGGCCCCGACGAGGACGAAGGCGAGCTTGAGTCCGAACATCGGCTCCGCGAGGTAGCGTGCGGGCGCGGCGAGGAGAAGCGCCGTTCCGGCGCCGACGGCGAGGGCGAGTCCGCAGGCCGCCGTCGCGATCAGCGGGCGCGCGAGGGCGGAGAGCGGGACGCCGCGCCAGAGGCCGAGCAGGCGCAGATCCAGCGGCACGATCGCGCCCACGAGCAGCGCGAGGCCGAGGACGTGCAGGCCGCTCGCCGTCGCGTAGCCCCAGCGAGAGACGCGGATCGTCTCGGCGAGGGGCAGGTCGGCGAGCGCCGCGGCGAGGGGCTCCATTCAGTTTCGGTCGGGATAGAGCTCGTAGAGGCGACCGTCGATGCGGATCCGCTCGGCCTTGAGGCGGCGCTCGTCGGGGTCGGCCGAGGGCTCCCCGATGAAGGTCGCCTCGACGCCCGGCGCGAGATCGCCCTCCTTCAGCCCGGCGCGTTCGTTGCGCCACGGCTGGCCGACCTCGACGGTCCAGGTCTCGTCTCCGACCTCGACCTCGAGGACGCCGTGCGGGTTGCCGAGGCGGGCTTCGCGGACGATGCCCGTCAGTTCGACGTTTCCGCCGGTGGTCCAGCGCCAGCCGTGATGGGCGAGGGCCGGAGCCGCGGGCAGGGCGGCGAGCAGGGCGAGCAGGCGGCGGCGGTGCAGCATGGCGGGATCCCTCGGCAGGCGTTCGGCGTTTCAGCATCGGCGCGGGCGGCGGCTCCGTCCAGCGCCGCGCGCTCACGACGGCGCGACGGCGCTCAGAGCGTGAGGCCGCCGTCGACGATCAGCGTCTGCCCGACGACGTAGGCCGCGAGCGGGGAGGCGAGGAACAGCGCGGCGCCGGCCATGTCCTCCGGCTCGCCGAAGCGGTGCAGGGGGATGGCGGCGAGCGTCGCCTCGCGGCGCCGCGGATGCTCGGTCGTGACCTTGGTGAGCTTGGTGTCGACGAAGCCTGGCGCGACGCCGTTGACCCGGATCTCCGGCGCCCAGGCCTGTCCCAAGGTCTTGACGAGGCTGACGGCCCCCGCCTTGGAGGCGGCGTAGGCGGGGTTGCCCTTCGCGGCGTTGTAGCCGGCGACGGAGGAGACGACGACGACGCTTCCCCCGGCATCGGCGAGGGCGGGGCGGAAGCGGCGGCAGCAGTCCATCACGCTGTCGAGGTTGACGGCCATGACGCGGTCCCAGCCCGGGCGCTCGAACTCCTCGCGGTGGTAGGCGACGATGCCTTGGGAGAGGACGAGGACGTCGAGGGCGCCGCCGAAGGGCTCGGGCGCGGCCTCGACGGCACCGGGGAGGGAGACGTCGACCTGCGCGTAGGAAAGTCCCGTCAGATCGGAGCCTTCGGCCGCGTCGTAGTCCGCCGCCGAGGGCCGCGTGCCCCAGACGCAGACCTCGGCGCCGCGCGCGCGGAAGGCCTGCGCCACGCCGTTGCCGATGCCGGAGGAGCCGCCGACCACGAGCACGCGGCGGCCGGAGAAGTCGAGCGGATCGGCGGGCAGGGGCATCGGCGGCGGCTCCTTGCAGGGCGAGTCGGGCCGCGATTGGGCGGTGTGGCGCGGGGCGATGCAAGGGCGGCGTCTGTTCGGGTATCGTTCCGGGCAGGGAGCGCGGGTTCCGCGGCCCCGTCCGGCCGGTTTCGGGCGACGATGGAGGCGGTTCGCACGACGAGGCCCCCTGCCGATATTCCGATGCAAACCGTCGGAATTGACAAACCCCAGCGGCTCGGTCAGAAAAACCGGACGAGACGGCTCAGCCATCGACGAGGCTCGACCAGCCAGGCCGCGGCCAGGGAGACGGCGGTATGACGGGCGACCGGATGGACCGGAGCCGGGGCGCAGGTGCGCCGCGGCGGGAGACCGAGGCGACCCTGCGGAGGGGTTCGGCCTCGGAGTTGGCGGCGGCGCTGACGGCGGGCGAATGCTCCGCCGGAGAGGGCGAGGCCGAGGCGCTGATCGACCGGATCGGGGGGCTGCGATGACCGCGCGGTTCGAGCCGCCGGCGGCGCCAGGCGCCCGCCTTGCACCCGCCGAGGCGACGCCCCCCGAGCATGACGCGCGGTCGCTGACCCGGGGCGGCCTCGAAGCGCGCATCGTGCTCGACGGGGTGGCCTATGTCCTGCGCATCACGCGCCAGGGCAAGCTGATCCTGACGAAATGAGCGGGCCGGCGTTTCCGCGGGGGGCGACCCCGGTCGCGCGGATGGAGGACCTTTCCGAGCTCGAGGCCTCGGCGGTCCTGATGCTGCGGGTCTGCTGCGACGCCGCGGCGGGCCGCCCCGCCCCGGCGCGGTTCGCGGGAGCCGAGGCGGCGGCCTTCGAGGCGGTCACGGCACTGGTCTCGGCCGCCGTGGCGGGGGCTCGGCGGCCGCTGGCGCGTCATGCGGCGGAGTGCCCGTGCGTCGGCGCCGACGAGAGCGCGATGGCGCGGATGGTGGCCGCGGCGGCGGAGGGCGAGCGCGAGGAGGCGATGCTCCTCGCCACGCTGATCGGCCGGCCGGAGCATGGCCCGGAACTGGCGAGGCTGGCCGAACGCGCGGGGCTGGAGCTTCGTCGGCTGGCGCTGCGGCTTCGGCGCGCGGACGGCGCCACGATCCACTGACGCGGCGGCCCGAGGATCGCGGCGCGTCGCGATCCTCGGGGGAGGATCCGGCTCGCGCCACGGTCCCGGCCGAACGGCCGGCGCGCGAAGGCCGAGGCCCGTCGATCGCGGCGGCTCGCGATGCCGGGACGAAGGCGTCAGGAGGCGATCTCGACGAGCGCGGCGCCGGCGCCGATGACGAGCATCAGAGCGAAGCGGAGCGGGCCGACCGGTTCCCGCAGCAGCAGCGCGCCGATCAGGGCGGCGAAGATCACCGAGGTCTCGCGGAGCGCCACCGCCTCGCCGACCTTGTCGAGGCGGGTCGCCAGCATCACCGCGCCGAAGCTGACGAAGGCGATGCCGGCGCCGGCGACGGCGCGCGCCAGATGCGGGCGGAGCGGGCCGGTCGCGGCCGGCAGCGCGGCGGGCGGCGCGGCGGAGGGGCCGGGCTGCACGACGCCCTCGATGCGAGGGCCGTCCGAGGCGCCGACCGCCTTGCGGCGCATCCGCCACCAGAGCAGCGGCATCGCCCAGCCGTCGATCACGAAGAACCACGCGAGGAAGGTGAAGGGGTCCGCCGCGAGGCGGATGCCCCAGGCGTCCCATGTCGTGTAGGCGGCGATCGAGACGCCGGTGGCGAGCGCGAGCAGGAGCGCCGGGCGCAGAGTCTCGGGCTGCAGCGAGCGGCCGCGGAGATTCGCGGCGCCGAGGCCCATGATGCCGAGCGAGAGCAGCGCGACGCCGGCCCATTGGCCGGGCGTGAAGGTCTCGCCGAAGGCGGCCCAGGCGAGGAGCACGGTGCAGACCGGCGCGGTGCCGCGGGCGACGGGATAGACCACGGTGTAGGCGCCGCGGACATAGGCGGCCGTCTGCAGCGCCTTGTAGCCGGTGTGCAGCACCCAGACCCCGGCCAGCACCGCCCAGAGCGTCGGATCGGGCGCCGGGACCGCGAGCAGCGCCACGGGCAGGGCCAGCGTCAGGATCGAGAGATCGATCGCCGCGCGGATCGCCCAGGGGTCGCCGGACGCCTTCTGCAGCGCGCCGAAGCCGGCATGCGCGACCGCGGAGACGAGGGCGAGGACGACGGCGAGGGTGGCGGCGGCGGGCGTGCCCTCGACGGCGAGGATCCAGTCGCCCACGCTCAGGCGTCGGCGCCGACGAGGGCGCGGGCGAAATCCTCCGGGTCGAAGGGCGCGAGGTCGTCGATGCTCTCGCCGACGCCGATGGCGTGGATCGGCAGGCCGAAGCGGTGGGCGAGGGCGACGAGGACGCCGCCCTTGGCGGTGCCGTCGAGCTTGGTCATCACGAGGCCGGTGACGTTCGCGGCCTTGCGGAAGAGGTCGACCTGCGAAAGCGCGTTCTGGCCCACCGTGGCGTCGAGCACGAGGAGCGTGTCGTGCGGCGCGTCGGGGTCGAGCTTGCGGAGCACCCGGACGATCTTCTCGAGTTCGGCCATCAGGTCCGCGCGGTTCTGGAGGCGCCCGGCGGTGTCGATCATCAGGAGGTCGGCGCCCTCCGCCTGCGCCTTGGCGAGGGCGTCGTAGGCGAGCGAGGCGGGGTCCGTGCCTTCGGGCGCGGTGAGGACCGGCACGCCGGCGCGCTCGCCCCAGACCTGGAGCTGTTCGACGGCGGCGGCGCGGAAGGTGTCGCCGGCGGCAATGACGACCGACTTGCCGGCGGCGCGGAGCTGGCTGGCGAGCTTGCCGATGGTGGTGGTCTTGCCCGAACCGTTGACGCCGCAGACGAGGACGACCTGCGGCTTCAGGGGCTTGAGGGGGAGCGGGCGGGCCACCGGCTCCAGCACCCGGGCGACCTCCTCGGCCAGCAGGCGTTTCAGTTCGGCCGCCGAGAGGCGGCGCCCGAAACGCCCTTCGGCGAGGTTGGCGGCGACGCGGGAGGCCGCGGCGACGCCGAGATCGGCCTGGATCAGGAGGTCCTCGAGCTCCTCCAGCATGGCGTCGTCGAGGGTGCGGCGCGGGGCCGCAGCCTCCGGCGCGGGGGGCGGCGTCCCGTCCGGCGCGGCCTCTCCGCCGCGGACGAGGCGCGAGAGGAAGCCGCGGCGGCGGGCTTCGGCCGGGCCGGCCGCGTCCGGTTCGGCCTCGACCGGCGCGGGCGGCGTCGGCGGCGCGGCGGGGGGCGCGGGCCGCTCCGGTTCGGAGTCGGCCTCGGGCGCAGGCTCTGCGGGCTCGGGGCGCGGCGTGTCGGCCCGGCGCTCGGGTTCCGCCGGTCGGTCGGCGCCGCGCGGCGGTTCGGCCCGGGGCTCGGCGGTCTCGGGCGGCGTCGGAGGCGGGCCGGGAGGGGCGGGCGCTTGGGCCTCCGGGGTCTCGCCGCCCTCGGCCACGAGGTCGTCGAGCCCCCGCTCGATCTTCGCGGAGGACTTGGTGAGCCGGTCGCGCAGCTTGGAGAATAAGGACATTGCGGAACCCTCGCGGTCTCGGACCGAGGGGGTAGCGCGTCGGGCCGGGAAGGGAAAGGCCCGTGGCGGCGGCCACGGGCCCGGGGTCGTGGAGGCCGCAGGGTCAGGCCGGCGTCGGACCCCGCCGACCGCCGCCGCCGGCCTCCTTGCGCGCGCGCCGGGCGTCGAGGCCGAGGAACAGCAGCGCCCAGCCCTCGGCGATGAAGCTCACGCCGGCGAGGGTGCCGAGCAGCCAGAACGCCGCCCCGGGAAAGGCGAACCAGATCGCGACGCCGAGCACCGCCATCAGCGCGCCGGCCGTCGTCATCCAGCCCCAGCCCGGCTCGGGGCGCATCTTGACGCCTTCCCAGACGCGCCAGACGCCGGCGACCAGCATCATCGCGGCGACCACGACGGAGAACGCGAAGAGCGCCGCGAAGGGCTCCAGCACCACCAACGCGCCGCCGATCAGGTAGACGAGGCCGATGCCGACATGCGCGAGCCGGCCCATCCAGTCCCCGTCGTTCCAGGCGTGGATCAGCGCCGCGACGCCGGCGATCAGGAACAAGGCGCCGATCATGGCGTTGACGGCGATCGAGGAGACGAAGGGCAGCAGGATCGCGAGCGTCCCGACGACGATCGAGAGGACGCCGAGGCCGACGAGCCAGCCCCAGTTGCGGGTCATGCGTTCGGTCAACACTTCGGGTCGGGCCTCGAGGTCGGGGCGCCGGGTCGGATCGGCATCGGTCATGGCGGGTCTCCCGTCGGTCGTGTCCGGGGCGGGCCGGGGCGCGGCCGGTCGGGGCCGCGCCCCGGCCTGCGCGTTCGTCCGCAGCAACGCCGGCGCCTCGGCGGGGGTTCCCCCCGGCCCCGCCGGACCGCGCCGGCGTCAGGCGAGCAGGCGCGCGCCGTCCACGCCCAGGATCGGTCGGTGCAGGATCTCGCCGGGGCTGCGGGGCTCGGCGAGCGTGACCTCGGCGAAATGGTCGGTGCGGGCGCGGCCCGGCTCCTCGACCAGCATGCGCTCGGTGCGGCCGACGCGGGAGGCGAGCCAGGCGTCGCGGCGGGCCTCGCCCAGGGCGCGCAGACGCGCGGCCCGGGCCTTGATCGCGGCCTTCGGAACCTGGGGCATGCGGGCGGCGGGCGTGCCCTTGCGCGGCGAGTAGGGGAAGACGTGCAGCCAGGTGAGGCCGCAGGCCTCGACATGGGCGAGGGTGCCCTCGAACATCGCCTCGGTCTCGGTCGGGAAGCCGGCGATGAGGTCGGCGCCGAAGACGAGGTCAGGGCGGCGGCGGCGCGCCTCCTCGCAGAAGCGCACCGCGTCGGCGGTGAGATGGCGGCGCTTCATGCGCTTGAGCGTGAGGTCGTCGCCGGCCTGGAGCGAGAGGTGGAGATGGGGGGCGAGACGCGCCTCCGAGAGCGCGTCCGTCAGCGCCGCGTCCGCCTCGATCGAATCGATGGAGGAGAGGCGGAGGCGCGCCAGCTCCGGGACCAGCCGCAGGATGCGCTGCACGAGGTCGCCGAGCGGCGGGCGGCCGGGCAGGTCCGCGCCCCAGGAGGTCAGGTCGACGCCGGTGAGGACGACTTCGTTCCAGCCGCCGGCGGCGAGGCGGCGGATCTGCTCCACCACCACGCCGGCGGGCACGGAGCGGGAGTTTCCGCGGCCGTAGGGGATGATGCAGAAGGTGCAGCGATGGTCGCAGCCGTTCTGGATCTGGACGTGCGCGCGGGCGCGGCTGCCGAAGCCGTCGATCAGGTGGCCCGCGGTCTCGGTCGCGGCCATGACGTCGTCGACGCGGACGGGCTCGGTCTCGGGGATCAGGCCCTCGGCCTCGGCGCCGATGCGGGCCCAGGCGGCGGCGTCCATCTTCTCGAGGTTGCCGAGGACGAGGTCGACCTCCGGCATGGCGGCGAAGGTCTCGGGCTCGGTCTGCGCGGCGCAGCCGGTGACGATCAGGCGCTTCTCCGGGTGCTCGCGCCGAAGGCGGCGGATGCGCTGGCGGGCCTGGCGCACGGCTTCGGCGGTGACGGCGCAGGTGTTGACGACCACCGCCTCCTCGACGCCGTGCGCGGCGGCGAGTTCGCCCATCGCCGCGGTCTCGTAGGCGTTGAGGCGGCAGCCGAAGGTCTCGAACACCGGCGGGCGCGGCGGCTCGGCGGGCGCGTTCATGCCGGCCCCTCCGCGAGCAGCGCGGCGGGCTCGAGCGTCGCCTCGAACACGTGGGCCACGGGGCCGCTGAGCGTCACGCCGGCGGCGTCGTCGGGCCATGCGGCCTCGAGCTCGCCGCCGTCCATGACGAGGGTGGCGCGGCGGTCGAGGCGCCCGAGGCGCACGAGGGCGACGAGCGTCGCGCAGGCGCCGGAGCCGCAGGCGGGGGTGGCGCCCGTCCCGCGTTCCCAGACGCGCAGGCGCACCCGCCCGCGCGAGAGGATCTCTGCGAACTCGACGTTGGCGCGCTCGGGGAACAGGGGATCGCGCTCCAGCCGGGGGCCGAGGGTCTCGACCGGCGCGGTCTCGGCGTCCGGCACGATCAGGACGCAATGGGGGTTGCCCATGGAGACGGCGGCGGCGGGAAAGGGCGCGTCGAGGGGCAGGGCGAGCGTGTCCGCCTCGCGCGCCAGCGGGATGTCGCGCCAGTCGAGCAGGGGGGCGCCCATGTCGACCTCGACCCGGCCGTCGGGGCGGCGGCGGGCCTGCAGGGCGCCGCGGCGGGTGGCGAGGGTCAGCGCGGCGGCCCCGGTCTCACGCATCAGCAGGTCGGCGACGCAGCGGGTGGCGTTGCCGCAGGCGCCGGCCTCCGAGCCGTCGGGGTTGAGGAAGACGAGGCGGGCGTCGGCGGCGGAAGCGGCGCGGATCTCCACCACCTGGTCGCAGCCGACGCCGGTGCGCCGGTCCGCGAGCGCGCGCGCGAGGGCGGGCGCGAGAGGCGGACGCCCGTCGCGCGCGTCGATCACCACGAAATCGTTGCCGGCTCCGTGCATCTTGCGGATGCGAAGCGGTCCGGCCGGGGGCGCTGCGTTCATGGGGACGCATATACGGAGGGCGGCGCGGTTTCGCCAGAGCCGCGTCTTGACCGCCGCGAAGGGGGCGGCTAGGGGATCCCCCGGTCGGGCCCGTAGCTCAGTTGGTAGAGCAGCTGACTTTTAATCAGTAGGTCACAGGTTCGAACCCTGTCGGGCTCACCACCCACCGTTTGATCTCATTCATCTCCTCTTCCTCCGTGTGTCCGCTGTTCGGGTTCCTGTGTCCGAAGCGTGTCCTCAGGCCCGGTTCCGGATCCCGCCGAGGCGCTCCATCTCCGCGATGATTCCGGTCGCGTCGAGGTGCGCGTAGCGGTCCGACATGGCCGGCGTGAGGTGGCCCATGCTGTTCCGCATGTGCGCATCGTGATCGCCGGCGGCACGCCACCAGCTGGCGAAGGTGTGCCTGAGGTCATGGAAACGCACGTCCTCGAGCCCCGCCCGCTTCCGGGCGCCCGTCCACCACGTCT
>JAWLFJ010000126.1:0-10865 GCA_041685625.1 Paracoccaceae bacterium
CAGGCGGCGGGCGCCCGGCGCCGGGCTCACTCGGCGGCGGCGTCCTCGGTGGGGGACTCGGCGCCGGACGCGGCGGCTTCGGCCTCCGCGGCGGCGGCGGCGGCGGCTGCGGCCTTCTCCTCGCGCTCCTTGGCGCGGCCCTGCGCCTTCTTGCCCGGCTGCGCCTTCTTCAGGTTGGCGCGCTCCGTCTTCTCGCGCACGCCCGCGGCCTCGAGGAAGCGCGCCACGCGGTCGGTCGGCTGGGCGCCCTTGGCGATCCACTCCTGGATCTTCTCGACGTCGAGCTTCACGCGCTCCTCGGAATCCTTCGGGAGCAGCGGGTTGTAGATGCCGAGCTTCTCGATGAAGCGGCCGTCGCGCGGCATGCGGCTGTCGGCGGCGACGACGCGGTAGAACGGGCGCTTCTTGGTGCCCCCGCGGGCAAGGCGGATCTTGATGGCCATCGGCGTTCTCCTTCAGGCGGTTTCGGGGGCCGGCCCCTCGTGGCCGGCGGTCTCGGCGATCCGCTCGTGGTGGCGGATCACTTCCTGGATCACGAAGGCGAGGAACTTCTTCGCGAATTCCGGGTCGAGCTCGGCGTCCTCGGCGAGACGCTGGAGCCGGTCGATCTGGCGCGCCTCCCGCGAGGGATCGGCGGGCGGCAGGCCGTGCGCGGCCTTGAGCCGGCCCACCGCCTGCGTCGCCTTGAAGCGTTGGGCGAGGGTGTAGACGAGGATCGCGTCGAGATTGTCGATGTCCCCGCGAAGGCCCGTGAGGATCTCCTCGGCGCGTGCGGCGTGGTCGGTCATGCGGCGGTCTCCCCGGCGAGGACGTGGGGCGGCGGATGTCGCCAGAGGCGGGCGGACCAGCCGTCCTCGGGATGGGTCCAGTCGGCCTCGGGCGCGGCGCCGAGGCGGCGGGCGACCGCCTCGCTCGCCGTGTTGGCCGGGTCGATCACGCTGATCGCGGTGGTCCAGCCGAGCACCCCGTAGGCATGGGCGCGGGCGGCGCGCGCCGCCTCGGTCGCGTAGCCGCGGCCTTCGAAGCCCTCGAACAGGGTCCAGCCGATCTCGGGCTCCGGCCATCCCTCCGGATAGAACAGGCCGACGCGCCCGGCGAGCGCGCCGGTCGTCCGCTCCTCCAGCGACCACCAGCCGTAGCCGCGCAGCGCCCAGTGGCCGACGAGCGCGGCGTGGCTGCGCCACACCTTGCCGCGCAGCAGCGGACCGCCGACGAAGCGCGAGCGTTCGGAGGCGTAGAAGGCCGCGAGAGGCTCGAAATCCGCGTCCCCCGGCGCGCGCAGACGCAGCCGTTCGGTCTCGAGTTCCGGGACGCCGACGAGCGCGGGGGCGGTCATGCCCGACCCTCGCCGGGATGCGTGGCATGCAGGGAGGGCCGGAGGGCTTCGCCCGGCAGCGCATGGCGGTCGATCTCCACCAGCCCCGCCTCCGGCAGCTTCACGCTGCGCTCCATGCGTGCGCCGACGGCGGCGGCGAGGCGCCGGGCGCGGCCGTCGCTCGGGCGGATCAGGGACGCGAGCGGGCCGAGCGCCCGTTCCCGCCAGGCCCAGTCACGGGCGGCGAGGATCGCCTCCGCCTCGGCGCCGGCGAGATCGTCGGCGCCGTCGGTGAAGGTCCAGCCGAGCTCGGGCTCCGGCCAGCCCTCGGGGCTCCAGACGCCGACGCGCCCGCAATACGCGCGGGTGTCGCTCCGCTCCACCGCCCAGAATCCGACGCCCTCGAGCGTCCAATGGCCGATCATGGCGGCCACGACGCGCCAGACCGCCTCGCGAGGTTTCGGTCCGCCGTTGCGCGCCGAGCCGGGGCGCGCGAACCATGCGGCCTCCGCCTCGAAGTCGCGTCGGGTCAAGGCGCGAAGGCGGAGACGCGGGGTTTCGAGGGCAGGGACGAGAGCGGACACGGCGCGATCGTCACTTCTTCTTCGTGCCGAAGCCGGAGAGGCCCTGCGGCAGGCCCTGGCCGCCGCCGAGGCCGCCGAGACCCGGCGGCAGGCCGCCTCCCGGCCCGCCGAGCCCCTTGGGCGGCGTCGCGCCCGCCGGCATCTGCTGCGGCATGCCCCCGGCGCCGCCGAAGAGGGAGGCGAGGCCGCCGCGCATCAGCCCCTTCTTCCCCATCTTGCCCATCTTCTTCATCATGTCGGCCATCTGCCGGTGCATCTTAAGCAGCCGGTTGACGTCCGCCACGTCCATCCCGGAGCCCGCCGCGACGCGCTTCTTGCGGCTGGCCTTCATCAGATCGGGATTCTTCCGCTCCTCCTTGGTCATGGACTGGATCATGGCGATCTGACGCTTGATCACCTTGTCGTCCATGCCGGCTTCGTCGAGCTGCTTCTGCATCTTGCCCATGCCGGGCATCATGCTCATCAGCCCGCCCATGCCGCCCATCTTCATCATCTGCTCGAGCTGCGTCATCAGGTCGTTCATGTCGAAGCGGCCCTTCTGGAACCGCTTCATCATGCGCTCGGCCTGCTCGGCCTCGATGGTCTCCTGCGCCTTCTCGACGAGGCTGACGATGTCACCCATGCCGAGGATGCGGCCGGCGACGCGCTCGGCGTGGAACTCCTCGATCGCGTCCATCTTCTCGCCGAGGCCGACGAACTTGATCGGCTTGCCGGTGACCGCGCGCATGGAGAGGGCGGCGCCGCCGCGGCCGTCGCCGTCCATCCGGGTCAGGATCACGCCCGAGAGCCCGATGCGACCGTCGAAGTTCTCGGCCGTCGCGACGGCGTCCTGGCCGGTGAGACCGTCGACCACCAGCAGCGTCTCGTGCGGCCGGGTCTCGTCGCGGACCGCCGCGACCTCCTCCATCAGCGCGTCGTCGATGGACAGGCGGCCCGCGGTGTCGAGCATGTAGACGTCGTAGCCGCCGAGCGTCGCCTGCTGCTTGGCGCGCTTCGCGATCTGCACCGGCGTCTGCCCCGGCACGATCGGCAGCGTGTCCACCCCGATCTGGCGGCCGAGCACGGCGAGCTGCTCCATCGCCGCCGGGCGGGAGACGTCGAGGCTCGCCATCAGGACGCGCTTGCGCTCCTTCTCCGAGAGGCGCTTGGCGAGCTTGGCAGTGGTCGTGGTCTTGCCCGAGCCCTGCAGACCGACCATCAGGATCGGGGCCGGGGGACTGGCGATGCGCAGGCGGCCGATCTCCTCGCCGTCGCCGGCGAGGACGTGCACGAGCTCGTCGTGGACGATCTTGACGACCTGCTGGCCCGGCGTGACCGACTTCGTCACGGCCTGCCCGGTGGCCTTGGCCTGCACGCGCTTCACGAAGTCCCGCGCGACGGAGAGCGAGACGTCGGCCTCGAGCAGCGCCTGGCGCACCTCGCGCAGCGCGGTGGAGACGTCGTCCTCCGAGAGGGCGCCCTGCTTGGTGAGCTTGTCGAGGACGCCGGAGAGGCGTTCGGACAGGGACTCGAACATGGCGCACACCCTCCTCGGGCCTGTCTCTCAAAGCGGTTTCGCTCCGGCGGGCGCGACGCGCTGACCGGAGGCGATCCCCGCGTGCGGGGACCGGAAGCGACGTAAGCTTCCGGGGATTCGCGCTCTAGATACGCATGCCGGGCGGCGGCGTCAATGCGCGGCCTCGGGGCGGCGACGCGGCAGGCCGAAGGCGAGGCCGGCGGTGAGCAGGGCCAGCGACGCGCCGACGAGGCCGAGAAGGTCGACGCCCCGGGCGGAGATCACCGCCCCCCCGACGGCGGCTCCCAGGCCCTGGCCGAGGAACACCATAGATCCGTTGGTCGCGAGCGCCACGTTGCGCGCGCCGTCCGCCGCCTCCACCAGTCGCGCCTGCACGACGGGGCCGAGCGCGAAGAGCGCCGCCGCGCCGAGCAGGATTGTTCCGGCGAGCCCGGCGATCCGCGCCTCCGTCGGCAGTCCGTCCCCGATCGTGGGCCAGGCGCTGTAGAGCGCGAGCGAGGTGGCGGAGGTCACGAGGCAGGCCAGCACCGCGGCACGGGGCGGCGCTCGGTCCGCCGCGCGGCCGCCGAGGATGATGCCGAAGATAGAGCCGATCCCGACGAAGGCCTGCATCGCGCCGACGCCGGAGCCCTCGAGCCCTGTGGTGCGCGTCACCACGGGCCCGATATAGGCGAACACGGTGAACAGCGAGAGGAACGCGCCCGCCGTGATCGAGAGCGGCGCGAGGACCGCAGGCGCCAGCATCGCCTTCAGGTTGGAGAGGCCGGCGCGTTCCTCGCTCTCCACCCGGGGCAGCACCGCGCGGATGGCGACGGCCGCGACCAGCGCCAGGCCGGAGGCGAGGCCGAAGGTGGCGCGCCAGCCGAAGGCCCCGCCGAGCGCGCTGCCGATCGGAATGCCGAGCGTGAAGGCCAGGGTGAAGCCCGCGAGCACCGTGGCGAGGGCCGCGCCGCGCCGCTCCGGCGGCGCGAGCGCGGCGGCGGCGGAGAGGGCGACCGGCGCCACCAGCGTCCCCGCGAGCGCGGCGCCGACGCGCAGTCCCAGCAGGATCTCGAAGGTCGGCGCGAGGGCCGCGCCGAGATTGAGCGCGGAGACGGCGAGCAGGCCGACCACGAGAAGCCCCCGGCGTTCCGTCCCGGCCAGCAGCGAGGCCGTCAACGGCGCCGAGACCGCGAAGGTCAGCGCGAACGCCGAGGTGAGCTGGCCGGCCACGGCGACCGAGACGCCGAGCGCGTCCGCCAGATCGGCGAGCACGCCGACGAAGACGAGCGTCTGGGTGGCCGCCGCGAAGGTCGCGAGGGCGAGGATCGGGGTTCGGGCGTCCATGCGCTCTCCGATGATCGTCGCGGGTCGCCTTCTCACACGGCGCGCCCGCGGGGCCGGGCCAGCGCCGCGGACCGGAGGGGGCCGTCGCCATGCGGAGTGGCCCCGAGTCGTCCGACCCTTCGAGGCGTCCGCGGGTGCCGTCCGCGCCGATGCGTGCCGCTCCTGCGTCCAGCGGCGAGCCTCCGGCGAGGCGGCCGTCTGTCGACCGTGCCGGCGGATGCGTGCGGCGGGCGATCCGGAGTTGCGCGCGGTCCGACCTTGGGCGGCGGAGATGCCGCCCAAGGGACTCCGACCGTCGTCAGCGCGGGCTGCGCTTCGCCAGGATCCGCTGCAGGGTCCGACGGTGCATGTTCAGACGCCTCGCGGTTTCCGAAACGTTCCGGTCGCAAAGCTCGAACACCCGCTGAATGTGCTCCCACCGCACGCGGTCGGCGCTCATCGGGTTCTCCGGCGGCGGCGGCTTGGCCGCGTCGGAGGCGAGCAGGGCGGCCTCCACGTCGTCGGCGTCGGCCGGCTTCGAGAGATAGTCGGAGGCGCCGATCTTCACCGCCGCGACGGCGGTGGCGATGGCGCCGTAGCCGGTCAGCACCACGATGCTGCTCTCGGGCCGGGCCGCGCGCAGCGCCTCCACCACGTCGAGACCGTTGCCGTCCTCGAGCCGAAGGTCGATCACGGCATAGGCGGGCGGCGCGCGCCGCACCATGGTGAGGCCTTCGGCCACGCTCTCCGCCGGCGTCGTCTCGAAGCCGCGGCGCTCCATGGCGCGGGTCAGGCGGCGGCGGAAGGGCTCGTCGTCGTCCAGGATCAGCAGCGACCGGTCGGGACCGAGGTCGTCTCGGTCGGGGATGGGATCGTCGGTCATGGCTTGCGGTCTCTCATCGTTGCGTTTCCCGCCGGAAGGTATGGGGCTCGGGGCCGCTGTCAAAGAACTGCGACATATCCGGGCGCCGCCGCCCAAGAGGCAGGCGCCCGGCGGGACCCGCGGCGCGACGTCCCTCTCGCGCTCAGAGCCGCTCCACGAAGCACTCGACGCGGTCGGCGATGCCCTCCGGCGTGTCCTCCCTCCGGAACACGTCGAGGAACCCCTCGCCCGGCGCCGCGAGATAGGTGAAGGTCGAATGATCCATCAGATAGTCCTGCGGATCGTCGCCGACCTTCGAGTAATAGACCCGCCAGGCCCGCGCGGCCTCCGCGACGTCCTCGTCGGAGCCGGTCAGGCCGATCATGCGCGGATGATGCGCCTCGACCCAGGGCGCGAGCGCGTCGGGCGTGTCGCGGGCCGGATCGATGCTGACGAAGACCGGGCGCACCTCGACGCCGCGCTCCTCGAGGATCCGCACCGCCTCGACGTTGCGGGCGACGTCGAAGGGGCAGACGTCGGGGCACCAAGCGTAGCCGAAGTAGAGCAGGACCGGCCGGTCGATCACCGCGTCCGACGTCATGCGCTCTCCGGTATGCGCCGTGAGTTCGAACGGACCGCCGAGCTGCGCGCCCGTCGCGCCGGCGAGGCGGGTGGCGCGGCATTGGGCGAAGCGGTCGCCGTCCCCGCCGGGGCCGAAGGCGTACCAGCCTCCGGCGGCGAGGCCGGCGACGACGAGCGCGCCGCCGAACAGGGCGGCGAGGAACGGCTTGGGACGGGCGAGAAGGCTCATGAGGGATTCCGGGTCCGTGGCGTCTGAGCGGCAGATATGCGCTTCCGGCGCGCCGACCGAAACCCGTCTCGGCGCCGCGCCACGGCGGCGGAGCGCGATTTCGGGCCCCGGAGTCGCGGCGGCGGGGCCGCCCGCGCCCCGCCGCGACCCCGCGGCCCGCCGCCCCCCCGCGCCCCGGCGCGTCCGCCTCCGGCGGCGGGGCCGCGCGCGCCCCGCCGCGACGCCTCGGACCGCCGCCCCGCGGCGCCGCGGCGCTTCCGCCTCGGGCGTCGCCGCGCTATGCCTCGGCGCATGACGCCAGCCGGTTCATCGCGCCTCGGCCTCGCCTCCGGACGGGGGGATTGGGTGCGCCTGCGCACGCTCGTCACGCTGCGCTGGCTCGCCGCCTCGGGACAGGCGGTCGCGGTTCTCGCGGCGGCGTTCCTGCTCGAGATGGATCTGCCGGTCGGACTCTGCTTCGGGGCCATCGCGGCCTCGGTGTGCGTGAACATCGTCGCGCAGATCGTGCACCCGGTCTCCAAGCGGCTGTCGGAGCGGGACACCGCGCTGACTCTGCTGTTCGACCTCGCGCAGCTCGCCGTGCTGCTGTTCCTCGCCGGCGGGCTGACCAACCCCTTCGCGATGCTGGCGCTGGCGCCGGTGATCATCTCGGCGACGGCGCTGACCATGCGCACGACGCTGCTGCTCGGCGCGGTGGCGGTGCTGCTGTTCTCGTTGCTGGCGGTGTTCTACGTGCCGCTCACCTTCGCGGACGGGACCGTCTGGGCGCCGCCGCCGCTGATCGTGCTGGGCTACTGGGCGTCGATGATGATCGGGCTCGGCTTCCTCTCGGGCTATGCGCGGCGGGTGACGGCGGAGATCTGGACGATGAACCAGGCCCTCGCCGCGGCCGAGGCGGCGCTGGGGCGCGAGCAGCGGCTGACCGCCATCGGCGGCCTCGCCGCGGCCGCGGCGCACGAACTCGGCACGCCGCTCGCGACCATCAAGCTCGTGAGCGGGGAGCTCGCGCGGGAGCTGCGCGACGATCCCGAACTGGCCGAGGACGTCGAGCTGATCCGAAAGCAGGCCGATCGCTGCCGCGACATCCTGCGCGACCTCTCGGCCGGACCCAAGGACGACCGGCACGTCAAGACGGCGCCGGTCTCGCGCCTCGTGGAGGAGGCGGCGGAGCCGCACCGCGACCGGGGCCGCACGATCCATCTGCGTCTGCGCGGCGTGCCGGCCGAGGCCGCCGGCCCGGATCAGCCGGAGGCGCAGCGCCGGCCCGAGATCATCCACGGCCTGCGCAACCTGGTTCAGAACGCCGTGGACTTCGCCGAGGGCAACGTCTGGATCGACGTCGACTGGACCGAGGCGGAGCTGCGCATCGCGGTGGGCGACGACGGCCCCGGCTTCTCGCCCGACATGCTGGGCCGGCTCGGCGATCCCTTCGTGCGCGAGCGGGGGCGGCGCGGCGGCGAGGCGGCGACGCCGAAGGGCCGGGCCGGCTACGAGGGCATGGGGCTCGGCCTCTTCATCGCCAAGACCCTGCTGGAGCGCACGGGCGCGCGGGTCTCGTTCGCCAACGGGGCGGAGCCCGCCGTCCGGCGCGGCGGCGGCGCGAGGGGGCCGGCCGCCGCCGCCCGCCCCACCGGCGCCATCGTCGAGACCGCCTGGCCGCGCGGCGAGATCGACCGGGCCCCCGGCGGCCGGCGTCCCGCGCTCGGTCCGAACGAGGGGTTCTCTTTCGGCCACGCCTGACGTGCCGTCGGGGCGCCCTCGGCATTAACCGAGTATGACTTTCGCTTAAGTTGTGATAGATGGCGTCCGATCGCGTGGAGAGTCGGAAGTGCGCGCTAGGGGCGCAGTGATTCGGGAGCGGGCATGGCTTGGCTCGGATGGTTCGGTCAGCTGTCGGATTTCGCCGCCGCGCTGCCGCCTTGGGCGGGCGCGGCCGGGCAGGCGGGCCTCGCGCTCGTCGGCGGGATTTCGGGCGCCGCCGCGACGGCGAAGCTTCTCGGTCGGGATGCGCCGGCGCCGTCGGAGCGTGACGTCGTCCTCGAACTCTCCGACGGAACGTTGCGGGCGCGGGGTCGGGCGGCGCGGCTCTGGCTCGGCGGGGAGGCGCGCCCCCTCGCCGACCTCGGCGGCCGCCTGAGCCTGCGCGAGGGGCCGACGGACCTCGCGGCCGCATGCGCCGCCCTCGAGGCGACCGGAACGGCTTTCGAGGCGCTGGTCGAGACGCCGGAGGGCGCCTCCTGGATGCTTTCGGGGCGCATCGAGGCGGGCCGCCCGCGGCTGAAGGCGACGCCCGCCTCCGACGCTCAGGTGAAGGCCGCGAGGCTGCGCGCCGCGCTGGCCGAGGCCGAGTCCGGCCGCCGCGCGGCGGAGGCGCTGCTCGACGCGGCGCCGGCGCTGCTGTGGCGGCGCGACGCCGAGGGGCGCATCGCCTGGGCCAACGCCCGGTATCGCCGCCTCGCCGGCGCGGCCGAGGGCGCGCCGGCGCCCGACCTGCGCCTCGACAGCGCGGCCGAGCCGCTCGGCCCCGAGCCCGCCCGCCGCGCGGTGTTCCGGGCCGAGGACGGCCGGCGGCTCTGGCACGACCTCTCCGAGCGTCCCGCGGCGGAGGCGGCGGGGCTGGCGCCCGGCGCGCGCCTCGGCTTCGGCTCCGACGCCGCGGCGGCGGTGCATGCCGAAGCCGCGCTGCGCCGCTTCGTGGAGACGCTGACCGAGACCTTCGCGCATCTGCGCGTCGGCCTGGCGGTGTTCGACCGCAACCAGCGGCTCGGCCTGTTCAACCCCGCCTTCGCGGAGCTGATGCGGCTCGAGCCGTCGTGGCTGGCGGGCCGGCCGGGCTTCAACGACGTGCTGGCGCGACTGCGCGACAGCCGGATGTTGCCGGACCGCGAGGACTTCGCGCTCTGGCGCCGGCAGATGGGGGAGCTGTTCGGCGACGGCCCCGCGCGGGAGCGGGGCGACCGGGTCGAGACCTGGGAGCTGCCGGGCGAGGTGACGATCCGCGTGCTCGCCCGTCCGCATCCGCAGGGCGCGGTGGCGCTGCTGTTCGAGGACGTGAGCGAGACCACCCGGCTCGAACGCCGCTGGGCCGTGGAGAGCGAGACGCGGAGGGCCGTGATGGACCGGCTGGTCGAGGGCGTCGCCGCCTTCGGTCCGGGCGGCGAGGCGCGCTTCGCCAACCCCGCCTTCGCCCGCGTCTGGGGCTTCAGGCCGGGCCGGGACGGCGAACGGCTGCGCTTCCGGGAGGCGCTCGCGCGGTTCCGCGCGGCCTCGGAACCGTCGGAGGCGTGGGACCGCCTCGAGGAGTTCTTCCGGACGCCGGAGAACCGCTCCCCGTGGACCGACGAGGTCCGTCTTCTCAACGGCCGGCTGCTGCGCGCCCGCGTCGCCGCGCTGCCCGACGGCTCGGTGCTGACGGCCTTCGACGACGTGACCGACCGGAGACTGGTCGAATCGGCGCTGCGCGACCGCAACGCCGCGCTGGAGGCGGCCGAGGAGATCCGCGGCGCCCTGATCGAACAGATCTCGGCCCGCCTCGGCACGCCGCTGGCCACCATCGCCGGACTTTCGCGCATGTTGCGGGAGGAGGCCGGCGAGGGGCGCGCGGCGCGCCGGCTCGTCGCGATCGCCGAGGCGACGGAGGAGATCCGCGACGCCCTCGGCGGGGTGCTCGACCTCGCCTCGGCGCAGTCGGGCGCGCTGCCTCTGAACCCCGAGACGGTGCATCTCGGCAAGGCGCTCGGCGCCGCGATCGAGCAGGCGCGCAGCGCGGCCGAGCGGCGCGGCGTGCGCCTGGCCGCGGCTGCGCCGGAGGCGACGGACGGGGATCTCGCCGCGGCGGCCGATGCGGCTCGGGTGCGCCAGATCCTGTTCAACCTGCTCGCAGACGCCGTGCATCGCGCGCCGCCGGGGGCGGTGGTTCGGGCCGGGGTCCGTCGCCGCGGCCGGCGGGTGGAGGTCTGGGCCGACGAGCCGGCGCCGCCCCACGATGCACCCTGGGTTGCGGAGGCCGAAGCGGAGGCGCCCGATACGTCGGAGCCGGACGATCCGGCGGCCGCCCTGCTCGGCTTCGCGGAGCCTCCGGAGCGCTTCGGCCGTCCGGCCGGCGCCCTGCCGCGTCGCCGGGGCCTCGCCCATGCGCTCGTTCGGCGCTTCGCCGAGTTGCATGGAGGGGAGGTGCGGGTTGAGGCGGCCGGCGCCGCGGAGGAGGTCGCCCTCGAGGAGACCGGCGACGGGGTCGAGCCGCCGCTGCCCTTCGAGAGCCCCCCGCCCGGCGCACCGCGCCAAAGGGTTGTCTGCGCGCTGCCGATCGCCGGGCCGCCGCCGGCCGCGACGAGGCGCCTCGAGGCGCCCGCCGCGTGCTGAGACCGGTTTCGGGATCGCCGCCTCTGCGCCCGGCCCCGTCTGCGCTCCAGGTGTTCGGTCCCGGGTCTTGACGGTGTGATCCTGTCCTGGGAACGCAGGGAATGGCCATG
>JAWLFJ010000026.1:0-40143 GCA_041685625.1 Paracoccaceae bacterium
GCTGGAAACCAGCGATTTTGAAACCATGGTACTGAAGTTGGTAGCGGAGGAGGGACTTGAACCCCCGACACGCGGATTATGATTCCGCTGCTCTAACCAACTGAGCTACTCCGCCACACCGCGCGGGAGATAGCGACGCCCGCGCCGGGGGGCCAGCGCCCCCGAGACCGCTCAGCGGAACTCCGACAGAAGCGCCCCCGCCCCCGCCGTCAGCAGCGTGGTGTCGGAGCCGATCACCACCATCCGCGCCCCGTAGCCGCGATAGCGCAGCGCCGTCGCCGGGTTGAAGGCGAGGATGCAGCTCGCCTTGCCGGAGGCGTTGATGCGCCCGATCACCTCCTCGATGCGGCTCTCCATCTCCGGCGATTCGGTGGCCCCGAGGAAGCCGTAGGAGGCCGAGAGATCGTTCGGCCCGATGAAGAGGCCGTCCACCCCCTCCACCGCCGCGATCGCCTCGAGGTTGTCGACCGCCGTGCGGCTCTCGATCTGGACGATGCAGCAGGCCTCGGCGTTCGCCGTCGTGAGGTAGTCCGGGATCCGCCCGTAGCCCGAGGCGCGCGTGCCCCCGGCGACGCCGCGATTCCCCTCCGGCGGGAAGCGCATGGCCCTCGCCGCCGCCTCGGCCTGCTCGGGCGTGTCCACCATCGGGACGATCAGCGAGCGCGCGCCGGCGTCCATCAGCCGCTTGATCACCCAGGCCTCGTTGATCGGCGAGCGCGCCACCACCTGCGTCTCGCCGCGCGCGGCGCCGAGCTCGGCCGCCATCATGCCGCGGCGCATCAGGTCGAGGTCGTTCGGCGCGTGCTCGCCGTCCACCACCACGAAATCCGCGCCGGACCCCGCCAGCAGTTCCGCCGTCCCCTCCGAGGCGAGCGAGAGCCAGAAGCCGTGCAGCGTCCCCCCCTCTCCCGCGAGCCGCCGCTTGAACCCGTTCACCGGCGCCGTCATGGCGTCCCTCCCCTTCGCTCCGACGGGCGTCTCGACCGCGCCCTTCCGCGCGTCACTGTCGGCCGCGGGGCGCGCGGCGGCAAGGCCCGCCGGGCGCCCCGGGTCCGACGGCGGGCGCCGCGTCGAGGGCTCCCGGATCGGGCTGCGGTCCGTCCCCGCCCCGGGCCACGCTGCGGGAGACGCCGCGCTCCGCGCCCGCCTCCGCCGGATCGCGGGGACCGCTCAGGTCACCTTGGCCCGCGCCTTGTACTCCGGCCGGTCCCAGGCGCGCGTCTCCAGCACCTCGCCCAGCGCCTCCGCCGCCCGGTCGACGTCGTCATCGGTGACGTAGAGCGGCGCGAAGCCGAAGCGCATCAGATCCGGCGCCCGGAAGTCGCCGATCACGCCCCGGTCGATCAGCGCCCGCATCACCGCGTAGCCCTCCGGATGCCGGAAGCCGACCTGAGAGCCCCGCGCCGCCGGATCGCGCGGCGAGGCGAGAACGATGCCCGAACACCGCGCCTCCACCGCCTCGACGAAACGCGCCGTCAGCGCCTCCGAGCGCGCCCGGACGGCGCCGAGGTCGATCCCCTCCCAGACCTCGAGCGCGGCGTCGAGCGCCGTCATCGACAGCACCGGGGGCGTGCCGACCAGCATCCGGTCGATCCCCTCCGCCGCCCGCCATTCGGGCTCGAAGGCGAAGGGCTCGGCATGGCCGAACCAGCCCGCGAGCGCCGGCGCCGCGGCCGCCTGCAAGCCGGGCGCGACGTAGAGGAACGCCGGCGCCCCCGGACCGCCGTTGAGATACTTGTAGCCGCAGCCGACCGCGAAATCCGCGCCCGTCCCGGCGAGATCCACCGGAAACGCCCCGGCCGAATGCGCCAGATCCCAGACCGTCAGCGCCCCCGCCTCATGCGCCCGCGCCGTCAACGCCGCCATGTCGTGCCGCCGCCCGGTGCGGTAGTCCACCTCGGTCAGCATCAGCACCGCGACCTCCGGCCCGATCGCGGCGGCGACGTCCTCCGGCGCGACGACCCGCAGCTCCCGCCCAAGCGCCCGGCAGAGGTTCGCCGCGACGTAGAGGTCGGTCGGAAAGTTCCCCGAGTCGCTCAGCACCGCGCCCTCGGGCCGGATCGCCAGCGCCGCCGAGAGCGTCTTGAACAGGTTCACGGAGGTCGAATCCCCCGCCCGCACCGTGCCCTCGGCCGCCCCGACCAGCCGCGCGACGCGCTCGCCGACCCGCGCGGGCAGGTCGATCCACCCGGCCTCGTTCCAGCCGCGGATCAGCAACCCGCCCCACTCGGCCTCCACCGCCGCCGCCACCCGCGCCTTGGCCGCCTTCGGCAGCGGCCCCAGCGAGTTGCCGTCGAGATAGACGAGCCCCTCCGGCAGCGCGAACGCCGCGCGCGTGGCGGCGAAGGGATCCCCCGCCCGGTCCTCAGGCATCCTCGGCTCCTTCTCGTGACCGCCCGAGCCGAGCCTCGGGCGTCGGGACCCGGCGCGCAAGGCCCCCGCCGCGGGGGGCGGATCGTCGAACCGTCGCATGATCGACACGAAAGCGTCGGGCGACTGCAACGTACCGCCGCTACGACGACGCGCATCGGAAAGGGAGCCGCGGATGTTCGTCAAACTGGACTCGCTGACCAAGAGGTTCGGCGCCGCCACCGCCGTCGACGGCGTCTCAATCCTCGTGGAGCGGCCGCAGATGATCGGGGTGATCGGCTCGTCCGGCGCCGGCAAGTCGACCCTGCTGCGCATGATCAACCGCCTGACCGATCCGTCCGCCGGGCGCATCGTGGTCGACGGGGTCGACGTCTCGGCGCTTCGCGGCGCGGCGCTGCGCCGCTGGCGGCGCGACTGCGCGATGATCTTCCAGCAGTTCAATCTGGTGCCGCGGCTCGACGTCGTGACCAACGTCATGCTCGGCCGCCTCCAGGGCATGGGCGCGATCCGCTCCGCCTTCAACGTGTTCTCCGACGCCGACATCCACGACGCGCTCAAGGTCCTCGACCGTCTCGGCATCGCCGAGCACGCGATGAAGCGGGCTGAGGCGCTGTCCGGCGGCCAGCAGCAGCGCGTCGCCATCGCCCGGGCGCTGATGCAGGACCCGAAGATGGTGCTGGCGGACGAGCCCATCGCCTCGCTCGATCCGATGAACGCCCAGATCGTGATGGAGGCGCTGCGCGCCATCCACGAGGAGGACGGCCTCACCGTGATCTGCAACCTGCACACGCTCGACACCGCGCGGCGCTACTGCGACCGCGTGATCGGCATGCGCAAGGGCCGCGTGGTGTTCGACGGCCCCGCCGAGGCGCTGACCGAAGCCGCCGCGCGCGAGATCTACGGCGCCGGGGCCGACTTCTCGGAGGCCGCGACCTCCACCAGCCTCGACGCCCTCACCCCATCGGAGCGCCGCGCCCGCGCGGTCTCCGCCACGGGCTGACCGGCCCGCCCCCCCGCCCAACCTCCAGAGGGAGCCCGACCCATGAAGACGCTCGTCACCGCGGCCGCCGCCGCCTTCGTCCTCGCCGGCGCCGCAGAGGCGCAGGAGATCGAAGAGTTCCGCATCGGCCTGCTCGGCGGCGAGAACGCCTCCGACCGCCTGCGCTCCAACGAATGCCTGCGCGCCCGGACCGAGGAGCTGCTCGGCGTCCCGACCAAGCTCTTCGCCCCGGCCGACTACAACGGCGTGATCGAGGGCCTTCTCGGCGGCAACCTCGACATGGCCTGGCTCGGCGCCTCGGCCTACGCCAAGGTCTACATGACCGATCCCGAGGCGGTGGAGCCGGTGCTCGTCAAGATCAACACCGACGGCTCCTATGGCTACCACTCGATCGGCTTCGCCCGCGTCGATTCCGACATCGAGGACCTCGGCGACATGGAAGGCAAGGTGTTCGCCTTCGGCGATCCGAACTCGACCTCCGGCTACCTGATCCCGGCGGTCGAGATCCCCACCGCCGGCTACTCGATGGAGCCTGGCGAGTACTTCTCCGACGTCGTCTTCGTCGGCGGCCACGAGCAGACCATCGTCGCGGTCGCCAACGGCGACGTCGACGCCGGCGTGACCTGGGCCGACGGCCTCGGCGAGTGGGAGGACGGCTACAACTCCGGCGCCCTGCGCAAGGCCGCCGACGCCGGCCTCGTGGACATGACCGAGCTGCGCCAGATCTGGAAGTCCGAGGTGATCCCCGAGGGCCCGATCGTGCTCCGCAAGGACCTGCCGGAGCGCGTGAAGCTCGAAGTCGTCGGCATGTTCGCCTCGCTCGAGTCGATGGACGCCGAATGCGCCTACGGCGTGATGGCCGGCGAGGTGAAGGGCCTCGCCCCGATCAGCCACCGCGCCTACCTCTCGATCATCGAGGCGCGCAAGGCCGCGTCGAACTGATCCCGCCGGGGGCCGCGCCCCGGCCTCCCAGAAGGCCCCGGCCCGCGCCGGGGCCTTCCCGCGTCCGCCCCGCGGCGCGCCCCCTCCGACAGTCCAAGCCCGGGATCCCGCCGATGTCCCTCGCCGCCCTAGAGTCCGAGATCCTCGCGCAGTCGCGCCGCCGCAAGCTCTATTCGGGGCTGGTGGTGCTGCTGACCGTCGCGGTCCTCGTCGCCGGGTTCGACCTCTCGAACTCGATGAACTCGGGCTCCTTCATGCAGGGCATCGGCCGGTTCTTCGACTATCCCGGCGGCCTCGTGTCCGAGGCCTGGGCCGCCGGCGCCGAGTTTCCGGCGCTGCTCCTCGAATTCCTGCCCGCGCTGATCGAGACGCTGAACATCGCCCTCGTCGCCACTCTCCTCGGCGGCGTGCTGGCGGCGGTCCTCTCGTTGCTGGCGACGCGCAACCTCGACGTCCCGGGCTGGGTGATCGTGCCGGTGCGCCGCGCGATGGACATCACCCGCGCCTTTCCCGAGCTGATCATCGCGCTCTTTCTGATCTACGTGCTCGGCTCCTCGCCGGTGCCGGCGATGATAGCGGTGGCGCTGCACACCGCCGGCGCGCTCGGCAAGCTGTTCTCCGAGGTCAACGAGAACATCGACCGCAAGCCGCTGGAGGGCCTGTCGGCCGCCGGCGCCTCGTGGTTCCAGCGCATCCAGTACGGCGTGCTGCCGCAGGTCGCGCCGAACTGGCTCAGCTATTTCCTGCTGCGGCTCGAGATCAACGTGCGCGCCTCGGCCATCCTCGGCTTCGTCGGGGCCGGGGGCATCGGCTCGGAGCTGCGCCGCACCATCGGCTGGGGCCAGGGTTCGGGCGACGAGACCGTGGCGCTCTTCGTCCTGCTGATCGGCTCCATCGTCGCGATCGATCAGCTCAGTTCCTGGGGCCGCGCCCGCCTCGCCGGCGTCGAGGGCGGCGGCGAGGAGCAGGGCGACGGCCTCTCCGCCGAGCGGCGCGAGACCGACGTCGCCGCCTTCGTGCGCCGCCGCACCGCCTGGGCCGCCTCGGTCCCGGTGCTCGTGCTCGCGTATCTCGCCTACGGCTGGGTCGCCCTCGGCGTCGGCGACCTGATCGCCTCGGCCAAACCCGACCGCGCGGTTCTGCTCGGCATCGACAGCGTCATGCACAAGGTCCACGTGACCAAGGATCTGCGCCGCGGCGGTCTCGCGATCGCGATCGAGGGCGAGCGCACCGCGACCTGGCCCGAGGGCGAGAGCCCCGCCTGGGTGACGCCCCGCGGCGACGGCGCCCTCGTCGATCTCGGCGACGGCCACCGCGTCGAGATCGCCGGCGACGGCTTCCGCTACGAGATCCCCGGCGTCGGGGCCCTGTCCGCCCGCGCCACGGAGGACGGGATCGTCGCCGACCTGCCCGACGGCATGACGCCGGAGACCGCGCCCGACTGGATCAGGCTCGACCCGCGCAAGGTCGAGGCGCGGCCCGATGTCGGCAAGCGCGTCCAGATCACCGCCTCCAAGATCGAGGTGCATCGCTACTTCTGGGGCTGGGAGAACTTCTGGTTCCCCTTCAACTCGCCGCTGCACGGCATGAGCGCGGGCGAGCTCTGGTCGCTGGCCTGGTCCGACGACCGGATCGAGCCGGCGACGTCGAACGCCGCGCTGATCTTCGACAGCTTCTGGACCAATCCCGACTGGCTGCACGGGGAGGTCTACGTCGCCCTGCTCGAGACGCTGATGATGGCGGTGCTCGGCACGCTCGTGGCCAGCTTCGTCGGCCTGCCGCTCGCCTTCCTCGCGGCGCGCAACTTCACCCCCTCGATGACGCTGCGCTTCGGGATGCGCCGGCTCTTCGACTTCCTGCGCGGCGTCGACGCGCTGATCTGGTCGCTGATCTTCATCCGCGCCTTCGGCCTCGGCCCGCTCACCGGCGCCCTCGCCATCGCCTTCACCGACACCGGCACCCTCGGCAAGCTGTTCTCGGAGGCGCTGGAGAACGTCGACGACAAGCAGATCGAGGGCGTGCGCGCCACCGGCGCGGACCGCTTCCAACGCCACCGCTTCGGCGTGATTCCGCAGATCCTGCCGGTGTTCCTCAGCCAGGGCCTCTACTTCCTCGAATCCAACACGCGCTCGGCCACCATCATCGGCGCCCTCGGCGCCGGCGGCATCGGCCTTCTGCTGGTGGAGACCATCCGCACCTCGCGCGACTGGGAGAACACGCTCTACATCATCATCCTCACCATCCTCGTGGTCGTCGCGATGGACAGCGTCTCCGGCTGGCTCCGCCGCCGCGTGATCGAGGGGAAGGCCGACCCCGGCGCGGCCGCCGCGGCCGTCGAGGATCCGCTCAAGGCCGCCGCCGCCTATCGCTGAACCGCGCAGGATCGTCCGATGCCCAAGCTTTCCGAGTCGCCCTGGATCGACCCGTCCGCGCAGGTGACGCAATCGACGCTCGGCCGCTACGTGGAGATCCAGAGGGACAGCGTGGTGACCGACTCCACGTTCGGCGACTACGCCTACTGCGCCGGGTTCAACCAGATCGTCCACACGGATGTCGGCAAGTTCTCCAACATCGCCAGTTTCGTGCGGCTCAACCCCGGCAACCACCCGCAATGGCGCGCCACCCAGCACCACTTCACCTATCGCGCCGCCGACTATTTCGACGACGCCGAGCACGAGGCGGAGTTCTTCGCGTGGCGCGCGGCCCAGCGCGTCACCGTCGGCCACGACACGTGGCTCGGCCACGCCGCGGTGGTGCTGCCCGGCGTCTCGGTCGGCCACGGCGCGATCGTCGCCGCCGGCGCCGTCGTGGCGAAGGACGTGCCGCCCTACGTCATCGTCGGCGGCGTGCCGGCGAAGACGATCAAGCGCCGCCACCCCGAGGCGCTGGCCGAAAGGCTCATCGCCCTCGCCTGGTGGGACTGGAGCCACGAGCGCCTGCGCGCCGCGCTCGACGACTTCCGCGCCCTCTCGGCCGAGGCCTTCGTCGAACGACACGAAGACCCGGCCGCCTGACACGCCCGCGACGCCGGACCCGAACGCCCCGCCCCCCCCGCAGGGCTCCCGCCCCGCCGGCGTCTCCCTTGCGGGAGACGCCGCGAGATTGGGCCCGGCGGCGCCGTGGGGGTCCTTCGGACCCGTCACGGCGCCGCGGGCGCTTCACGCCCGAAGGACCGAGGGACGGTCGGGCGAAGCCCGCCCCGCTCAACGCTGGGCGAGCCGACGCTCCAGCCGCTCCCGCAGCATCTGCGCGTGCAGCCGCGCCGAATAGGCCATCTGCATGTAGCTCGCCGGCAGGTCCAGCGAGGCCAGCTTCCGGTCGAGCGCGGCCAGCCGCGCCTCCGCGTCCTCCAGCGCCTCGCGCGTCTGCGCCCCCTGCATGTCGGCGTCGATCTCCGCGATCCGGTCGTAGAACCTCCACACCCGCCGCTTCATCGCCCAGGCGTAGAGCGCCGGGCCGATGCGGATCGCCGGCGTCAGCACCAGCAAGAGCGGCAGCAGGATCACCAGAACCCGGTCGATCTGCGCCGCCATCCACCACGGCATCCATTCGCCGAGGAATCCCGGCCCGCCCTCGATCAGCCGCCGCGCCTGCGGGTTCATCGGCAGCCCGCCCTCCTCGACCGCCGGGAACCGCCCGGCGTCGGTCAGCACGTCGCGCCCGCCATGCAGCCGCCGGGCCGCGACGACCAGCCGGTCCACCAGCGCCGGATGCAGGTCGGGCGAGGCCGCGAGCCGCGCCGTCAGCACGATCATCTCCAGATCCTCCGCCGGGCGCGGCGGCTCCATCGTGATCGCGCCCTGCGGCAGCTCGGCGACATGCGCCCCCGACATCCGCCGCGCCAGCGCCTCGACCGGCGCCAGCTGCACCAGCCGCACCTCCTCGCCCTCGATCAGCGGCGCGAGATAGGAGGCCGAGATCGGCGCCACGAACAGCGCCGCGTCCGCCTCGCCGGCCAGCAGCGCGTCGACCGCCTCGCGCCCGCCGAGGGGCAGCGCCTCCACCACCCCCTCGCCCAGCGAGGCCGCCCGGCGGAACGCCTCCGCCGCCGCCCGGGCGCCCGAGCCCTCCGGCCCCGTGGCGACCCGCAGCCGGCGCCAGGCGGCGGGGTTGGCGGCGTCCTCGACGCCCGCGCGCGCGAAGACGAAGAGCGGCTCGAAGAACATCTCGCCGAGCGACTCCGCCGCGTCGGGATCGACCTCCACCCCGCCCTGCACCAGCGCGACGTCGACCTCGCCCGCCTCCAGCAGGCGCGCGTTCTCGACCGAGCCCGCCGTCTCGCGGATCTCGACCTCGATCCCGTCGTCGGCCAGCGCCGCGCGGTAGCGCTCCGCGAGGCCGGCGTAGCCGCCGCCTGCATGACCCGCGGCGAACACCAGCCGGTCGGGCGGCAGCAGATCGCGTCCGAACCAGAGCGCCAGAGCCGCCAGTCCCGCCAGAAGGGCGAGGCTCCCGAGTCCGCCGAGCAACGCGTAGAGCCGTCGCATTCGTCCGAGCCTCCCGCCGTCCGCTTCACGTTCGCGCAAGCCTAGCGCCCGCGCACGCTCCGTCGAAACCCCTTGCGCCTCGAGGCCCGCCGCGGCACTTCCCTCCGCCCATGATCCACGACCCCGCCGCCGGCGCCCCCGCGTCCGCCGCCGCGCGCCTCGGCAAGCGCGTCACGGCGTCGGAGGGCGACGCGGGCCGCATCGGCGCCTCGGCGCCCGAGTTCGACGGCGGCGCCGATCTCCCCGCGCCGATCGAGCGCCTCGAAGCGGAAGGCTGAGCGCCCGCATGGTCCTCGTCAGCCACGACCACGCCTTCATCTACCTGAAGACCCACAAGACCGCCTCGACCTCGATCGAGGCGGCGCTGGAGCCGCTCTGCCTGCCGCCCGGCGATCCGGACATGGGCCGCCACCGCCGCGACGCCCGCGTCACCCCGCACGGCATCGTCGGCGTGCGCGGCGGGCCGGAGCGCCAGCCCGAGGAGCGGGTCTGGCGCAACCACGCCCCCGCCTGGCGCGTCCGCCTCGCCCTCGGCGGGCGGATCTTCGCGCGCTACCTCAAGATCGCCGCCGTCCGGAACCCCTGGGACCGCGCCGTCTCCGCCTACTGCTCGGAGCTCGACGGCCCCGCGCGCGCCGCGCTCGAGGCCGGCCCGTTCGAGGAGGCCGCCGGCGGCTTCCGCGCCTGGCTGGCGACGGCGGACCTCCGCCGCAACCACTCCAAGCTCGCCCTGCTCGGCGTCCCCTGCATCGACGCGCCGCTGGTGTTCGAGCGCCTCGGCGACGATCTCGCCCGCCTGTTCGAGACCCTGAAGGCCGAGCCGAAGGGAGACCTCCCCACCTTCAAGGCCGACCGCCGCGTGTTCCCGGACCGCCCCTTCCAGGACTGGTTCGACGACGAGGGCCGCCGCCGGGTCGAACGCGCCAACGCCTTCGAGATCGCCGCCTTCGGCTATCGCTTCGACCGGCCCGCGCCGACCCTCGCCGCCCCCGCCTGGCCGGCCCATGTCCGGCTCCCCCAGCGTCGCGGAACGCCGGCGGCGCCCGGCTGAGCGCCCCTCACCGGATGTCGCCGAGGCACCAGCGCAGCGTGCCGACGTTCCCGGCGATGACGTACGATTCGCGCTTCGTCGCCTTCGCCGCGGCGTTGTAGGCGTCGACCTGCGCCTGATCGAGGTTCCGCTTCGTCGCGTAGGGATGGTTCTTCGTCAGCATGAACTTCTGCAGCGCCCCGAAGGCGAGCTGATAGCCTTGGTTCCCTCCGCGCGGCGGCATCAGGTCCTCGATCAGCTTCACCGCCGCCCACATTCCGTGGTCCTTGTCGCCGGTCGCGGCGACGTAGGCCCAGGTCGTCGTGCCCGGATGCCATTTCAGGATCGAGAATTCGCAGGTCCTGCCCCCGGCCGAGGTCGCGACCGGCAGCGCCCGGAACCGGATCCCGTCATGCTTCGTCGTCAGCTTGGTCGCCACGCGCTCGGTGTAGGAATCGCCGTAGGTCCCCTGGCGATGCCGGGCGTTGCAGGTCAGCATCTCGACGGTGCGCAGTCCGGAGTTCGCCTTGCGCCAGGCCGACACGAAATCGACGAACTCGTCGGCGTCCAGCCCGCAGAACTTCGACGCGTCGCCGTGACCCCAGAAGGTCAGCGTATCGAGGCCGGAGACCTTCTTCGGCTTCCGCCCGACCGCCTGCGCCTGAGCCGCACAGGCGTTCGCCAGCGTCTGGGCCCGTGCCTTGTGATCGTCTTCGCCCCAGATCACCAGAGTCGTCATCGCCCGTCCTCTCCGTCGCTCCCGCACGTCGCGCCGGGGCGGACGATGCCGTCGGCGCGCACCCGCCGCAACAGGTCGGAAAGAGGCGCGTCGCTCGACTCTCGCCGCGCGAAGGGATCCGCGGCCTCGGGATCGGCCGCGCTCGAGCGCCGCGCCGGCTTTCGCCTCGAGGTCGGAGACGCGCTTCGCCGGGCCGTTGACGGGATCGTGACGGTCCCGTGGTCATCTGCCGTCCCGGCTCAGCGCCGGCTTCGCGGCCCGAACAGCAGCCAGATCAGGAAGCCCAGCACCGGCAGCAGCAGGATGAACAGCACCCAGAGCACCTTGCCCCCGGTGCTCGCGCCCGAATTCACCACCGACACGATCGCCCAGATGTTCAGCGCCAGCAGGATCAGCCCGCCGATCCCCGTGACCTCCACGCTCATCGCCGTCCCCTCTCTCCGGTTCCCGTCCCGTTTTCGGCCGCCCGCGTCCGACCACGTCGGCACGAAGTCCACACGGATGCCGCACCAAAGTCCGACGACGTCGGTACACCCTGCGCACGCGATGCGCATCAGGGTCCGACCCCGGATGCACCCGGGCGGCGCCGAAGACGCATCCCCGCCGCACGCGATGCGCACGAAAGCCCGACCGATGCGGCACGCCCCGACCTCCCCCGCGCCTTCTCCGGACACTTCCCCCGCCTCGCCCCCGGCCCCTCCGCATCTTGCGGTCGGCCTCCGAACGGCCGATGCAGGGTCCCGACGCAGCCCCGGAGCCTCCGCATGACAGACTTCGCGATCCCGCCCGCCCCCGTCCATTCGCTGCCCGTGCGCGGGACCTCGGCCCGCTTCCCGGTGCGCCGGATCTACTGCATCGGCCGCAACTACGCCGAGCACGCGGTCGAGATGGGCGGCGATCCGGACCGCGAGCCGCCGTTCTTCTTCATGAAGCCGGCCACCGCCGCCGACCCATCCGGCGCGTTCCCCTACCCCGCGCAGAGCGAGGACGTGCACCACGAGATCGAACTCGCCGCCGCCCTCGGCCTCGGCGGCCGGAACGTCGAGGTGCAGGACGCGCTCTCGCTCGTCTGGGGCTACGGCGTCGCGCTCGACATGACCCTGCGCGATCTCCAGAACGTCGCCAAGAAGGCGTCCCGGCCGTGGGAGACGGCGAAGGCGTTCGAGCGCTCCGCCCCCATCTCCGAACTCGTGCGGGCCGAGGAGATCGGCCACCCCGACAAGGGCGCCATCACCCTCGAGATCGACGGAGAGATCCGCCAGTCCGGCGACCTCGCGCAGATGATCTGGAAGCTGCCGGAGATCGTCGCGACCCTCTCCCGCCATTTCGAACTCGCGCCCGGCGACCTGATCCTCACCGGCACCCCCGCCGGGGTCGGCCCGGTGCACCGCGGCGAGACCCTCCGCGGCACGGTGGAGGGCGTCGGCGTCCTCGAGACCCGCGTGGCGTGACGCTGCTGCCGCCCGAGGTCGGGCCGCTCCTCGCCCTCGGCCTCGCGGCGGCGAGCCTCGGGACCTCGCTGATCGCCGCCGCCTTCGGCCTCGGCGGCGGCGCGATCCTCCTCGGCCTCCTCGCCGCGGCGCTGCCGCCCGCCGCGCTGATCCCGGTGCACGGCCTCGTGCAGCTCGCCTCCAACGCCGGCCGCGCCGCGCTGATGCTCCGCGAAGTCGAGCCCGCCCCGCTCGGCGCCTTCGCCCTCGGCGCCGTGGCGGGCGCGGCGCTCGGCGGCCTCGTCGCGGTGGAGCTTCCGCCGGGCGCGGTGCAGGTTCTGGTCGGCCTCTTCCTGCTCTGGTCGGTCGCTGCCAGGCCCCCCGCCTGGATCGCGCGGACCGGCCCGCTCGCCGGCGCGGCGTCGAGCTTCCTGACCATGTTCGTCGGCGCCACCGGCCCCTTCGTCGCCGCCTGGGTGAAGACCCTGAAGCTGCCGCGCACCCGCCACGTCGCCACCCACGCCGCGATGATGACGCTGCAGCACCTGCTGAAATCGCTGGTCTTCGGGCTCTTCGGCTTCGCCTTCGCGCCCTGGCTCGGGCTCGTCGCCGCGATGGCGCTCGCGGGCTTCGTCGGCACGCTGATCGGCCGGCGCCTGCTGCTCCGCCTCGACGAACGCCTCTTCGGCCGCGTCCTCGTCGCGATCCTGATCCTGATCGCGCTCCGCCTGCTCTGGACCGGCGGCGCCGCGCTGCTCGCCGGCCGGGGCTGAGCCGCCGTCAGCCGCCGAACTCGGCCCGCAGCGCCGCGTCGTGCTCGCCCAGCGCCGGCACCGGCCCGGGCGCGCGTTCCACCCCGCGCAGCACCGCGCCGGGCGCCACCAGCTCCACCGGCCCCTTCTCGGTGTCGACCCTGATCAGCCGCAACTGCGGGTGCCGCACGAACTCCTCGATGGAGGAGAGCCGGCCATAGGCGATCTTCGCCGCCTCCAGCCGCGCCGCCAGCGCCTCGCGCGGCCAGCGCGCGAATTCGGCGCCGATCAGCGCCTCCAGCGCCGGGCGATGCGCCACGCGCGCGACGTTGTCGTGGTAGTCGGGATGGTCGGCCAGCTCCGGCGCCTCCAGCACCTCCGCGCAGAGCGCGCGCCACTCCCGCGGGTTCTGGATCGAGATCAGGATCGCCCCGTCCGCGCAGTCGAACACGCCGTAGGGCGCGATCGAGGGATGCCTCAGCCCGGGCCGCTTCGGCGGCTTGCCGCCGTAGCGCGTGTGCAGATAGGCGACGTTCATCCAGTCCGCGACGGCGTGGAACAGCGAGACCTCGATGGTCCGCCCCTCCCCCGTCCGGCCGCGCCCGATCAGCGCCTCCAGCACCGCCTGATACGCGGTCATCCCCGCCGAGATGTCGCAGACCGAGACGCCGACCCGCGCCGGCGCCTCCGGCCCCCCGGTGATCGCCGAAAGCCCGCTCTCGGCCTGCACCAGCAGGTCGTAGGCCTTAAGGTCCTTCCTCGGGCCCTCCTCGCCGTAGCCGGAGATCGAGACGTGGATCAGCTCCGGCCGCGTCGCCCGCAGCGCCGCCGCGCCCAGCCCCAGCCGCGCCGCCGCCCCCGGCGCGAGGTTCTGGACGAACACGTCCGCCGTCTTCAGCATCCGCCCGATCACGGCGCGGTCGTCCGGGTCCTTCAGGTTCAGCCGCAGCGATTCCTTGCCCCGGTTGAGCCAGACGAAATGCGCGGACAGCCCCTCCACGTCGTAGTCGTAGTCCCGCGCGAAATCGCCCTCCGGCCGCTCCACCTTCACCACCCGCGCCCCCGCCTCGGCGAGGCGCATGGCGCAGTAGGGCGCGGCGACCGCCTGCTCGAGGGAGACGACGAAGAGGCCTTCGAGATCGCGCATGGGTGTCCTCCTGCCGGGATTCCCCCGTTCCTGCCGGGCGGCGGCGCCCGGCGCAAGGGCGCCCCTTCCGGTGCGCGGGGCCGGGGCGTAGGCTCCGCGCGAAGCAAGGGAGGACGACGCCATGACCCTCGACGCCGCGCCCGCCGTCCCGGCGGCGGTCTTCATCGACAACGCCTGGGAGGCGCCCGCCTCCGGCGAGACCCTCGACATGATCGCGCCCGAGGACGGCGAGGTCTTCGCCACGATCGCCGCCGGAAGCGCCGAGGACGTCGACCGCGCCGTCACCGCCGCCCGCCGCGCCTTCCTCGGCGACTGGGGCGCGACCACGGCGCAGGAGCGCGGCCGCCTCCTCGCCCGCTGGGCGGCGCTGGTGGCGCGCGAGCACGACGCCCTCGTCGCCCTCGAATCGCGCGACACCGGCAAGCCGCTGAAGCAGGCCCGCGCCGACGTCACCGCCCTCCACCGCTATCTCGAATTCTACGCCGGCGCCGCCGACAAGCTGCACGGCGAGCAGATCCCCACGATCGCCAGCCATCTCGCGGTGGCCGAGCGCGTGCCTCACGGCGTCACCGGCCACGTCATCCCCTGGAACTATCCGGTCCAGATGTTCGGCCGCTCGGTCGGCGGCGCCCTCGCCGCCGGCAACGCGACCGTCCTGAAGCCGGCCGAGGACGCCTGCCTCTCGCTCCTGCGCCTCGCCGAACTCGCCGCCGAGGCCGGCTTCCCGCTTGGCGCAATCAACGTGGTCCCCGGCCTCGGGGAGGTCGCCGGAGCCGCCCTAGCCGCCCATCCCGGCGTCGACTTCCTCAGCTTCACCGGCTCGCCCGAGACCGGGGCGAAGGTGCAGGCGGCCGCCGCCGCCCATCACGCCGGCTGCACGCTGGAGCTCGGCGGCAAGTCCCCGCAGATCGTGTTCGCCGACGCCGATCTCGACGCCGCGCTGCCCGTGCTCCTCAACGCCATCGTCCAGAACGCCGGCCAGACCTGCTCCGCCGGCGCCCGCGTCCTCGTCGAGGAGTCGGCGCTCGAGGCGGTGCAGGCCCGCCTCGTCGAAGGCTTCAAGACCCTCCGCGCCGGCCCGCCGGCCTCGGACCTCCACCTCGGCCCCCTCATCAACGCCCGCCAGAAGCTGCGGGTCGAGCGCATGTGCGCCGCCGCAGAGGCCGCCGGCATCCCCCTCCTCGCGACCGGCGAGGTTGCCCCGGAGGCGCCGGAGGGCGGCTTCTACGTCGCCCCCCGCCTCTACGGCCCGGTCCCCGCGGACCACGCCCTCGCCAAGGAGGAGGTGTTCGGCCCCGTCCTCGCCCTGATGAGCTTCCGCGACGAGGCCGAGGCCATCGCCCTCGCCAACGGCACCGACTACGGCCTCGTGGCGGGCGTCTGGAGCCGCGACGGCCAGCGCGCCCTCCGCGTCGCGCGCCGCATCCGCGCCGGCCAGGTCTTCGTCAACGCCTACGGCGCCGGCGGCGGCATCGAGCTGCCCTTCGGCGGCTTCGGCAAGTCCGGCCACGGCCGCGAGAAGGGCGTCGCCGGGCTGGAGGAGTTCACCACGCTCCGGACCCTGATCCTCAGGCACGGCTGAGCGGAGCCGCCGGCGTCAGGCCACGCGGGCGCCCGGCCCGTCAATTCGAATTGACAGTCTCCGATTTGATCCACGTCAACGCAGCCTGACGCTCCGCCGGGCAGTCTCCTCCCGACTCGACAGGAGGCCCGGCCATGCGCATCGCGCTCGTTCACCCCAACTACCACTCCGGCGGCGCCGAGATCGCCGGCAACTGGCCCCCCGCCTGGGTCGCCTACATCGCCGGCGCGCTGAAATCCGCCGGCTTCGAGGACGTCGCCTTCATCGACGCGATGACCGACGACCTCGGCGACGACGCCCTCGCCGCGCGCCTCCGCGCCATCGGCCCGGACGTCGTGGGCACCACCGCGATCACCCCCTCGATCTACAAGGCCGAGCGCACGCTGGAGATCGCCAAGGACGCGCTCCCGGGCGTCTTCACCATGCTCGGCGGCGTCCACGCCACCTTCATGTTCAAGCAGGTGCTCTCCGAGGCGCCGCAGGTCGACGCCATCGTGCGCGGCGAGGGCGAGGAGATCGTGGTCGAGCTGATGAAGGCGGTCGCCGAGGGCCGCTGGGAGACCGACCGCCGCCGCATCAAGGGCGTCGCCTATCGCGACGGCGAGGAGATCGTCGCCACGCCCGCCGCCTCCACGGTGAAGGACCTCGACGGCATCACGCCCGACTGGTCGATCCTCGAGTGGGACAAGTACATCTACATCCCGCTGAACACCAAGGTCGCCGTGCCGAACATGGCGCGCGGCTGCCCGTTCACCTGCTCGTTCTGCTCGCAGTGGAAGTTCTGGCGCGACTACCGCGTCCGCGACCCAAAGAAGGTCGTCGACGAGATCGAGGATCTGGTCGAGAACCACGGCGTCGGCTTCTTCATCCTCGCCGACGAGGAACCGACCATCAACCGCAAGAAGTTCATCGAGTTCTGCGAGCTCCTGATCGAACGCGGCCTGCCCGAGCGCATCCAGTGGGGCATCAACACCCGCGTCACCGACATCATGCGCGACAAGGACCTGCTGCCGCTCTACCGCAAGGCCGGCCTCGTCCACGTCTCCCTCGGCACCGAGGCCGCCGCCCAGCTCAAGCTCGACCTCTTCAACAAGGAGACCAAGGTCGAGGAGAACAAGGAGGCGATCCGCCTCCTCCGCGAGGCCGACATCTTCACCGAGGCGCAGTTCATCGTCGGCCTCGACAACGAGACGCCAGAGACGCTGGAGGAGACCTACCGCTTCGCCCGCGACTGGAACCCGGACCTCGCCAACTGGTCGATGTACACGCCCTGGCCGTTCACCCCGCTCTATCAGGAGCTGCGCGACCAGGTGGAGGTGTTCGACTTCGAGAAGTACAACTTCGTCACCCCGATCATGAAGCCCGCCGCCATGACCCGCGACGAGCTGCTCGACCGGGTGATGAACAACTACCGCCGCTTCTACATGATCAAGGCGCTGTTCCACTATCCGTGGCGCGGCACCGGCTATCGCCGCCGCTACCTGCTCGGCTGCCTCCGCGCCTTCCTGAAGGCCGGCTTCGCGCGCACCTTCTACGACCTCGGCAAGGTCGGCTACTGGGGGCCCCAGTCGAAGGGCAAGCTCGACTTCCACTTCGACGAGACCAGGGAGATCGCCCCGGCCCAGATGGCGGACTGGGAGGCCTCGGCCGACCGCGCCCGCAAGGCCCGCGAACGCCGCGAGGCGCTGCGCGAGCAGGGCAAGGCCCGCGCCGAGGACCGCGAGGCGCTGAAGGCGGCCGTGGCCGCCAAGGCCTGCGGCGGCGGCGAAGGGCAGCTCTCCGAGGCCGAGCTCGAGGCCGCGCGGAAGAAGCCCTTCTCGCTCCCCCAGGACGCCGAAGGGGCGCAGCCCTGAGATGCGGGACGATCTGATCCCGCCGGTGGCGGAGGAGGCCAAGGTCGGCCCCAACGCCATCCTCCAGGTCGCCGCCGCCCTCCGCGCCGCGGGGGGCGAGCCCGAGGCGCGGCGCGTGTTCGAGGCGGCGGGCCTCCTGCCGCTTCTCGCCGCCCCGCCGACCGCGATGACCCGCCAGTCGGCGGCCTCCGCCCTGCACCTCGCGCTTCGCGAGGCGCTGCCGGAGGCGGCGGCCGAGCGCATCCAGACCGACGCCGGCCGGCGCACCGCCGACTACCTCCTCGCCCACCGCATCCCGCGCCCCGCGCAATGGCTGCTGAAGGCGCTCCCCGCCCGTCTCGCGGCGCCGATCCTCCTGAAATCGATCCGCGCCAACGCCTGGACCTTCGCCGGCTCCGGCCGCGTGACCGCGGCCTGGGACGGCCGCACGGCCCGGATCGAGATCCTCGACAACCCGCTCGCCACTCCCGGCTGCCCCTGGCACGTCGCGGTGTTCGAGCGGCTGTTCCGAACCCTCGTCGACGCCCGCACGACCGTCGCGCATCCCGCCTGCTGCGCGCGCGGCGCCCTGCATTGCCGCTTCGAGATCACCCCCGCCGCCCGTGCCGGAGACCCAGGCAAGGAGCCCGCATGACCGCCGATCCGATCCTCGCCCGTCACGCCGCCCGCGCCGTGCCGCGCTACACCAGCTACCCCACCGCGCCGCATTTCGAGACGGCGTTCCCCGAGCAGACCGTGCGCGACTGGTGGCGCGCGCTCGACCCCTCGGAGCCGGTCTCGCTCTATCTGCACGTCCCGTTCTGCCGGCAGATGTGCTGGTACTGCGGCTGCAACATGAAGCTCGCCGCGAAATACGAGCCCGTCGCCGCCTACGCCGAGACGCTGCGGCGCGAGATCGACCTCGTCGCCCAGGCCCTGCCGGACCGTCTCCCCGTCTCGCACCTGCATTGGGGCGGCGGCACGCCCACCGCGCTCTCGCCCGAGGATCTCGTCGCCACCATGGAGGCGATCGCCGGCCGCTTCGAATTCGAGCCGGGCGCCGAGCTCGCCCTCGAATCCGACCCCCGCACCCTGACGGCGGAGATGGCCGAGACCGTCGGCGCCCTCGGCTTCACCCGCGCCAGCTTCGGCGTGCAGGAGTTCGACCCCCGCGTGCAGCTCGCCATCAACCGCGTCCAGCCGCCCGAGATGGTGGCCGAGGCGGTCGGGCGCCTGCGCAACGCCGGCGTCTCCGAGATCAACTTCGACCTGATCTACGGCCTGCCCCACCAGACCGTCGAAAGCCTCGTCCGCACCGTCCGCCTCGCCGCGGACATGGGGCCGGGCCGCATCGCCCTCTTCGGCTACGCCCACGTCCCCTGGATGGCGAAGAACCAGCGCATGATCCCCGAGGACGCGCTCCCCGGCCCCGACGAACGCGCCGCGCAGGCCGAGGCCGCGGTCGAGGAGCTCGCCGCGATGGGCTACCTCCCCATCGGCCTCGACCATTTCGCGCTGCCGGACGACCCGATGGCCGTCGCCTGGCGCGCGGGGCGCCTCCGCCGGAACTTCCAAGGCTACACCACCGACGCGACCGAGACGCTGATCCCCTTCGGCGCCACCTCCATCGGCCGCACGCCGCAGGGCTGGATGCAGAACGTCGCCGAGACCGGCGCCTGGTCCCGCGCCGTGATGGAAGGCCGCCTCCCCGTCGCCAAGGGCCTCGTGCTCAGCGAGGACGACAAGCTCCGCGCCTTCGTGATCGAGCGGCTGATGTGCGACTTCGCCGTCGACCTCGCCGTCGCGGCCCGCCGCTTCGGCGCCCCGGCGGACTGGGCCGGGGACGCCCTCGCCCGCCTCGCCCCGATGGTCGAGGACGGTCTCGCGCACATCGAGGACGGCAGGGTGACGCTGGCGCCGCGGGCCCGCAGCCTCGCCCGCGTCGCCGCCGCCGCCTTCGACGCCTATCTCGATCAGGGCAAGGCCCGGCACTCCGCCGCCGTCTGACCCGCCGACGCCATGGGAAAGGCCCCGGAGACGTCCTCCGGGGCCTCTTCGCGTTCCGAAGCGCCCGCGATCAGTGCGCGGTGAAGACCGGAACCGGGGGCGTCTCGAACAGCTGCCGACTGACGCCCGAGAAGATCGCCTCGCGCAGCCGCGAATGGCCGTAGCCGCCCATCACCATCATGTCGAAACCGCCGTCCGAGGCCGCCTGGGCCAGCCGCTCGGCGGTGGAGGCGCCGGCCGAGGGCAGACGGTCGACCGTCACCTTCGCCCCGTGCCGCGCGATCATCGCGGCGATGTCGGCGCCCGGCTCCTCGCCGAAGCCGCCCTCGCCCGGCGTCGGGTCGACGATGGTCACGCTCACCGTCTCCGACGTCGCCATCAGCGGCAGCGCGTCGCCGATGGCCCGCGCGGCCACCCGGCTCGCGTCCCAGCACACCATGATGCGCTTGGCGAAGGTCTCCCCCTTCCAGTCGCGCGGCACGATCAGCACCGGTCTGCCGCCGGAGAACAGCGCGCCCTCCAGCGCGGCCTCCGCCGTCTCCTCCTCCGGCCCGTCGCCGCCCGCCGGGCCGCAGATGGAGAGATCGGCGTGCCGCGCCCCGCGCGCCGCCGTGTCCTCGATCCCCGCCGCGATGGCCGAGGTCCAGCGTGTCTCGCCCGAGATGCCGGCCCGCTCGATGCGCGTCTCCGCCGCCTCGGCCAGCGCCTTGGCCCGCGCCCGGCTCTCGTCGATCTGGCTGAGGTCCACCGCCATCTCCGCGCCCGGCACCGCATAGACGCCGATGTCGATCTGCCGCGCCAGCGCGACGGCGACCAGATGCGCCCCGGTCGCCTCGGCGATGGCGATGGCGTGGCCGAGCCGCGCCTCCGACGCCTCCGATCCGTCCAGGAACGCGGCGATGGTCTTGATGGCCATGCGGGTCATCCTCCCCTGTCCTCGGCGCCGCCGGCCCGGCGGTCGCCCCTCGTTTCGATCCGGCCCGGAGGCTCGCCCGCCGCCGCGCCATCGTCCTTGCGCTGGATCAACCGCCCGTCAGGCGGCGCCCTCGAAGCCCGTCAGGAAGGCCGCGAGGTTCCCCCCGAGCTCGTCCGAGAGATAGCCGCCCTCCTGCACCAGCAGCGTCGGCAGGCCGAGGCCCGCGATCTCCGCGCCGATCCGCCCGAACCCCTCTGTCGTCACCGCGAGGAACTTCAGCGGATCGCCCTCGAAGGCGTCGAGGCCCAGCGCCACCACGAGGACGTCCGCGCCCCAAGCCCGGATCCGCGCCAGCGCCGGCGCCAGCGCCTCCATCCAGCCCGCGTCGCCGGTCCCGCGCGGCAGCGGCAGGTTGAGGTTCGCCCCCTCCCCCGCGCCGACGCCACGCTCCTGCGCGTGGCCCCAGAAGAACGGGTAGAACACGGCGGGATCGGCGTGGATCGAGACCGTGAGCACGTCGCCCCGCGCGTAGAAGATCCCCTGCGTGCCGTTGCCGTGATGCACGTCGACGTCGAGGATCGCGGGCCGCCGCCCCGCCGCGGCCAGCCGCGCCGCCGCCGCGGCGGCGTTGTTCAGGAAGCAGAACCCCCCCGCCATGTCCGCCAGCGCGTGATGCCCCGGCGGCCGGCAGAGGGCGTAGGCCGCCCGCTCGCCCTCGAGGATCAGCTCCGCCCCGGTCAGCGCCGTCTGCGCGCCCCAATAGACGCTCTCCCAGGTGCGCGGCCCGATCGGGCAGGCCGTGTCCGCCTGGTGCCAGCCCGCGAGGCCCGTCGGCGAGGTCGGGTAGGACGCCGCGCGCCGATCCGGATGCACGTTCGGCACCACCTCCGGCCCCGCGCCCTCCACGGCGCTCCAGCGCGCGTGGATCGTCTCGAGGAACTCCAGATACTCGGCCGTGTGCACCGCCGCGAGAGGCCCGCGCCCGTGGTCGGCCGGTCGGATCACCTCGCAGCCCGCGGCCTCGGCGCCCGCCAGCAGGCGCGCGGCCCGCTCCGGCTGCTCCGGGCTCGGCCGCGCCGCCCCCGCCACCAGGAAGAACCGCGGGTCGTGCGCGCTCTGGCGCGGATCGTATACGGCCTTCATCTGGGCTCCTCGTCGGGCGTCGCCGGCCGAAGCCTAGCCGTCCGCCGGGGGCGGGGAAAGAGGCCGCGCCGGGCGGGTCAGCCCGAACTCGACGCCTGCGGCGCGCCGGAGGACTCCGCCAGGTCGGAGATGAACCGGTCGATGTCGCCGTTGCGCTTCTCCAGCATCGCCGCGAACTCCTGGCGCTGGCTGCGCAGCAGCGACACGCCCTCGGCGGTGATGTCGACCAGCTTCGGCCCGTCGCCCCCGCGGTCGGAGACCAGCCACTCGCTCACCGGCCCGTCGCCGCTGACCTTGGCGAAGACCAGCACGCCCTTGTCGCCGAAGTCGCTGCTGTCCCGCACGTCCAGCGTCTGACCCTCGTAGTCCAGCAGCAGGTCGGTGTATGTGTTGGCGACGTAATCGAGGAAAGCCTCCCGGAACCGGGACTTCTGCTCGTCCGACATGTCGCGCCAGGCCACGCCCATCACGAAGCGCTGGATCTGCTCGAGCGCGGCGTCGCGCACGAAGATCTCGCGGAAGCGTTCCGCCTGCTCCCGGGGGCTCAGCTCCGACTGCACCAACTCGGTCAGCTCGTCCGCGATGTTCGCGACGAAGCGCTCGGCCTCCTCCGGCGCGATCGCCGCCGCCGGGGGCGCCCCGGCGGTCAGCGCGGCCCCGGCGGCCACGATCAGCGAGAGCATGCGGCGTCGATCGATCGTCATGGCGAACCTCCGAATCCGATGGGGCGCCGGCGAGCCGGCGCGGGTCACTCGGCGAAAACGTCCGGGATCTGCTCGTCGGTGACGCCGCCCGTCACCCGCCGGCGACGGAACTGCAGATACCCGCTGCGGGTGGTGACGTAGCTGTCCTCGGTCTCGTAGAAGGCCCGGTCTATCACGTCCTCGTTCTCGGCGCGCAGCTCGACGATGCCGACGGCCGCCGTCCCCGGACCGAGCAGGTCGTTGGCCGGGACGCCGGTGAGGAAGTTGAACGGATCCAGCGCGATCTCGAGCACCCGTCCGACGCCGTCCCGCGCCGTCGCGGGGCCGAGCAGAGGCAGCGCCACGTAGGGGCCTTCCTCGAAGCCCCATTTCGAGAAGGTGACGCCGAGGTCGGTCGGCTCCTTCGGCAGCCCGAACTCCGTGGCCGGGTCCAGCAAGCCGGCCCCGAGCACGACGTTGAGCGAGAACCGCCCCGCCGTGCGGAGCGCCGCCCGCGGATCGCCCTGCAGCAGGTTGTTCACGAAGATCGCCGGCAGATCGAGCATGTCGAGGCCGTTGCCCACGAGATGGCGCACGAGGCCGGGCGTCGCCTCCTGATAGAGCTGCGAGGCCGGGCGGACCAGCACCGTGTCCCACCCCCTGTTGAAGTCGTGGATCTCGCGGTTGGTCTCCTCGTAGGGGTCCCAGGCGAAACCGGCGTCCTCCGGCGGCGCGGCGCAGCCGGCGAGAGCGACGACCAGCAGCGACGCGATGAGACCGCGGAACGGCTTCGGCATGAACGGCACCCCCGGACGTCGGACCCATCTGACCCGCCCGGCACATAGGCCGCCGGGGCCGAGTCGGCAATCGCCGCTCCCGGCGCCGGGGCTCCCGCGCCCCCGGCGCCCGGACGCCCTGTGGCATGCGGGAGACGATGGCGGCGGAGCGTGCGCGCGCACTGGCGCGCGGGGGGGCGATCGTCGTATGAGACGACACCGATGCAGGGGCGCTCGCCGAGCCCCCCGAGGCCGGGGAGTGTTCGCGGGCGTGCGTGAGAAGGCGGAGACCGGACGCGAGGAGCTGAGGGGCGTGCTCCGGGAGGGGCGTCGCCTGTTCGTGTCCGTGGGCGTGTTCAGCTTCTTCGTGAACCTGCTGATGCTCACCGGCCCCATCTTCATGCTCCAGGTCTACGACCGCGTGCTCTCCAGCCGGTCGGAGGCGACGCTGGTCGCGCTCGTCGCCATCGTCACCTTCCTGTTCCTGATGATGGGCATCCTCGACTACGCCCGAGGCCGCGTGCTGGCGCGCGCCGGCGCGCGCTTCCAGGCCCGCCTCGACGACCGCGTGTTCGAGGCGATCCTGCGCCGCTCCGTCTCCCCGATCGAGCGGGCGCGCCCGGCCACGGGCCTGCGCGACCTCGAATCGATCCAGCGCCTTCTCTCGGGCCCCGCGCCCTTCGCCTTCTTCGACGCGCCCTGGACGCCGATCTTCCTGCTGGCGATCTTCAGCTTCCACTGGATGCTCGGCGTCCTCGCCCTCGTCGGCGGGCTGCTGCTGATCGTCCTGACCTGGCTCAACCAGCGCTTCTCGAAGGATCTCCAGCTCGACGCCAACGTCGCCTCCTCCCAGTCCGAAGGCTTCACCGAGGCGATCCGGCGCGAGGGCGAGACGGTGCAGGGCCTCGGCATGCGCCGCTCGGTGCTGCAACGCTGGAACCGCCTGCGCGGCCGCAGCCTCGAGAAGACCATCGCCGCCTCCGACCGCACCGGCGTCTTCTCGACCGCCTCCAAGACGCTGCGCTTCTTCCTGCAGTCGATGATGCTCGGCCTCGGCGCCTGGCTCGCGATCCGGGGGGAGGTGACGCCCGGCGTGATGATCGCCGGCTCGATCCTGATGGGCCGCGCGCTGGCGCCGATCGAGCAGGCGATCGGCCAGTGGGCCCTCGTGCAGCGCGCCCAGCAGGGTTGGAAGAGCCTTTGCGAGCTCCTCGACAAGACCCCGCCGGAGGCGCCGCGCACCACCCTGCCCGCCCCCCGCTCGGTGCTGGAGGCCGAGCAGGTCACCGTCGTCGCGCCGGGCGACCGCACCCCGGCGATCCGCATGGTCTCCTTCCGGCTCGAGCCCGGGCAGGCCCTCGGCGTGATCGGCCCCTCGGCCTCCGGCAAGTCCACGCTGGCCAAGGCCGTCGCCGGCATCTGGCCCGCCGCCTCCGGCACCGTGCGCCTCGACGGCGCCGCGCTCGACCAGTTCTCGGACGAGGCGCTCGGCCGGCACGTCGGCTACCTGCCGCAGGACATCGGCCTGTTCGACGGCACGGTGGCCGAGAACATCGCCCGCATGGACCCGGAACCCGACGACGCCGGCGTGGTCCTCGCCGCGCAGCGCGCCGGCGCGCACGAGATGATCCTCGGCCTGCCCGGCGGCTACGACTTCGACGTGGCGGCCGGCGGCGGCAAGCTCTCGGGCGGCCAGCGCCAGCGCATCGGCCTCGCGCGCGCGCTCTACGGCGACCCGGCGCTGGTGATCCTGGACGAGCCGAACTCGAACCTCGACGCGGCCGGCTCGGACGCGCTCAACGCCGCGATCGCCGACCTGAAGGCGCGCGGCAAGGCGGTGATGATCATGGCCCACCGCCCCGCGGCCATAGCCCAGTGCGACATGATCCTGATGATGGAGGACGGGCTCCGGAAGGCCTTCGGCCCGAAGGAGGAGATCCTCCGCCAGCACCTGCGCAACTACCCCCAGGTGGTCGCGCAGCCGGCCGGCGAGTGAGGGACGGCGGATGAGCGACGACGCCGCGCGGCGCGAGCCCGAGATCGACAACATCTTCGCCCCCTCGCCGGAGCGGGCCGAGGAGGTCACGCCCCCGGCGGCGGCCGCGGCCCTGCGCCGGCGTCTCCGCGCCCGCCGCGCCGCCGCGTCCGCCGCCCCGACCCCGCCGCCGGCGGAGGACGCCGCCCCGGCCGCCCCCGCCCGCGGCGCCTTCGTCGCGCCGCCCGCCGTCTCCGCCCGCGCCGCGGAGACGACGAGCGTCGGCGTGACCGTCGCCGGAGGTCCCCCCCCGGCGCGCCCCCGCGCCGCCGCCGCGGTCGAGGCCGCCCGCCGCGCCGCCGCCGAGGCCGCGGCGCGCCCCGCCGCCGAACCGGACGCAACGACGTCCCGACCGGCGCCGGAACCCGCCGCCCCCTCCACCGCCTCGGCCCCCGCCGAGGCCCGCGGCGCCGACGCGGCCGACGCCGCCCGGCCGGTCTCGGCGCCCCGCCGCGAGCCCCTCCCGCGCCCCGTCGCGACGGCCGCCCCCCGTCCGGCCGCCGCTCCAGCCTCGACGGCCGGGACCGAGCCCGCCGCCGCCCCCCTCGGCGCGATCCGGCCCGCCCTTCGCGCCGCCCCGGCCGACGCGCCGCCGGCCCGGACCGCCGACGCCGCGCCGCCCGCCGCCCCCGGCGACGCCCGCCCGCCGGCGCCGCCCGGCGTCCCGCCCGCGCGCCCCGCGTCGCCGCCGCCGCCCTCGCCGGAGTCGCGCTTCGCCGCCTCCCGCCCGCTTCTCCTCGGCTTCCTCGGCGTCGCGATCCTGCTCGGCGGGCTCGTCGGCTGGGGCGCCTTCGCCGACATCGCCGGAGCCGTGATCGCCTCGGGCCGGGTGGAGGTGGAGACCCGTCAGCAGGTGGTCGAACATCCCGACGGCGGCGTCGTGGGCGACATCCTCGCCCGCGACGGCGACGTGGTGCAGGCCGGCCAGGTCATGCTCCGCCTCGACGACACGCTGCTGCGCTCCGAGGAGACCATCCTCTACGACCAGTACTGGGAGCTCGTGTCCCGGCGGAACCGGCTCGAGGCGGAGCAGTTCCGCGCCGAGACGATCGGCTGGGACGACCCCCTGCTCGCCCGCGCGGCCGAGGATCCCGACGTCGACCTCATGCGCCGCGGGCAGGAGGCGCTGTTCGTCACCCGCAGCCGCGCCGCGGTCGAGCAGATCGACCAGCTCCGCGAACGCCAGCGCCAGATCGAGCGCCAGATCGAGGGGGCCGAGGCGCAGATCGCCGCGCTCGGCCGCCAGGTCGAACTCATCGACCGGGAGCTCGAAGGCCAGCGCAACCTGCTCGAACAGGGCCTCACCCAGCTCAACCGCGTGCTCTCGCTGGAGCGCGAGCGCGCCCGCCTCGACGGCCGCGTCGGCGAGCTGATCGCCTCCATCGCCGAGGCCCGCGGCCGCCTCGCGGAGATCGAGATCCAGATCCTCCAGGCCAGCACCCAGCGTCAGGAACAGGCGATTTCGGAACTGCGCGACATCCAGTATCAGGAGAACCAGGTGCGCGAGCAGCTGGTCCAGGTGCGCGAGCGCCTCGCCCGCATGGAGGTGCGCGCGCCGATCGCCGGGACGGTGTTCGGAAGCACCGTCTTCGCCCGCCAGTCGGTGGTGCAGCCGGGCGAGCCGATCCTCTACATCGTGCCGACGGACACCGAATTCGTGATCACCGCGCAGGTCGAGCCGATCAACATCGATCAGGTCTACATCGGCCAGCCCGCCACGCTGCGCTTCTCCGCCTTCTCGGCGCGCAACACGCCGGAGATCGACGGCGTCGTGGTCAAGGTCTCCGCCGACGCGCTCACCGACGAGCGGCGCGGCTACTCCTACTACGAGGCCGAGATCGCGCTGGCGCCGGGCGAGGAGACCAAGCTCGAGGGACTGACCCTCGTGCCCGGCATGCCGGTGGAGGCCTACATCCGCACCGACGAGCGCACGCCCCTCAACTACCTCGTGAAGCCGCTGTCCGACTACTTCTCCCGCTCGATGCGCGAGGAGTGAGGCGGACGCCGGACCCCGACGACAGACAGGGAGGATCCCCCATGACCGGACGCATCGAGGCCCGCCTCGCCGAACTCGGCATCGCGCTGCCCACGCCCCCGAAACCCGCCGCGAGCTACGTGCCCGCCGTCCATGCGGGCGGCCTCCTCTACGTTTCCGGCCAGGTGCCGATCGGCCCGGACGGCCTCGTCGTCGGCAAGCTCGGCCGCGACATGGAGGTCGAGGCCGGGATCGCGGCCGCGCGCCTCTGCGGCCTCGCCCTCGTCGCGCAGGTCAAGGCCGCCTGCGACGGCGACCTCGAACGGGTGCGCCGGGTCGTCAAGCTGACCGGCTTCGTCAACTCCGCGCCCGACTTCGGCGACCAGCCCAAGGTGGTGAACGGCTGCTCCGACCTGATGGTCGAGGTGTTCGGCGAGGCGATCGGCGCCCACGCCCGCAGCGCCGTCGGCATGGGGGGCCTGCCCTTCGGCGTCGCCGTCGAGGTCGAGGGGATCTTCGACGTCGGCTGAGGCGGCGATGCGCCCCCTCGGCCGCCGCTCGCGGGCCAAGGCCCCGCGACCGCTCGCGTCCGCAGGGGCCGCGCGCGCTTGCGGGCACGGCCCCCGGCGGCGGTGCGTCGGCTTCGGGGGCCGTCGCCCACGCATCCCGAACGAAGAACGGCAGATGACTCGCAACGACTCGACCCCATGCTCACGCGCGAGCGCGGGGCCGGACGCCGCGGCATGAGGATCGTCGGAGGCCGCTGGCGCGGCCGCCCCCTTGCGGCGCCCGGAGACAAGGGCGGGGGCGCCGCCGCGCTCCGCCCCACCTCCGACCGCGTGCGCGAGGCGATCTTCAACCTCCTCGCCCACGGCCCCTTCGGCGACCCGCCCCCGCCCGAGGGCCGCCGGGTGCTCGACCTCTTCGCCGGCACCGGCGCCCTCGGGCTCGAGGCGCTCTCGCGCGGCGCCGCCCGCGTCCAGTTCGTCGACGACCTCGCCGCCGCCCGCGCCCTGATCCGCGAAAACGTGGAGCGCCTCGGCGCCGCCGGCCAGGCGAAGCTCTACCGCCGCGACGCGACGAAGCTCGGCCCCTGCCGGGGCGAACCCTACGATCTCGTGTTCCTCGACCCGCCCTACGGCCGCGGCCTCGGCGAAGCCGCGCTCGCCTCGGCGCGGGAAGGCGGCTGGCTCGCTCCCGGCGCCCTCCTCGTCTGGGAGGAGGACGAAGGCGCCGCGGCCGCCTTGCCCGAAGCGGCCGAGCTCCTCGACGAACGCCGCTGGGGCGCCACCGCGGTGCGCCTGCTCCGCCTCCCCTGACGCCGCCGAATTCGACGTCGCGGGGATGCGCCCTCCCGCGCGCCGCGCTATGTCCGGGCCGGAGCCCCCGCGCTCGTCCTCAGGAGGGAGACCAGACCATGACCATCGAGGTGGGACAGCCGCTGCCCGACGCGACCTTCATCGTGCTCGGCCCCGACGGCCCCGAGCCCAAGTCCACCACGGACCTCTTCTCCGGCCGCAAGGTCGCGCTCTTCGCGGTCCCCGGCGCCTACACCCCGACCTGCTCGCTCAACCACCTGCCGAGCTTCGTGAACAACGCCGAGGCGCTGAAGGCCAAGGGCGTCGACGCCATCGCCTGCGTCTCGGTCAACGATCCCTTCGTGATGAAGGCCTGGGGCGAGGGCTCCGGCGCCATGGAGGCCGGCATCCACATGCTCGCCGACCCCGAGAGCGCCTTCACCAAGGCGATCGGCATGGACTTCTCCGCCCCGCCGGTCGGCCTGATCGGCCGCTCCAAGCGCTATTCGATGCTGGTCGAGGACGGCAAGGTCACCGCCCTCAACGTCGAGGAGAGCCCCGGCGAGGCCAAGGTCTCGACCGGCGACGCGATGCTCGCGACCCTCTGAGGGGGGACGCGGGCGGAGGGGGGGATCGACCCCCCCTCCACCCGCCGCGGCGCCTCCGCGCCGCGACGCCGGTGGCGGAGGTCGCCGCCCGGCACGGCCGACGCGGCGCCGGTCTCGGCCGCGCCACGCCGGGACCTTGGACGGCCCGGCGGAGCGACGGCCCGGCCCGCCTCAGCCGGCGAGGGCGTCCATCCGCTTCGCGAGCGCGATGTCGAGCGGCGTGACCCCGCCCGCGTCATGCGTCGTCAGCGTCACCTCCACGGTATTGTAGACGTTCGACCACTCGGGATGGTGGTCCATCTTCTCCGCCACCAACGCGGCTCCGGCCATGAAGCCGAAGGCCGCCGCGAAGTCCTCGAACTTGAACCGCTTGACGATCGCCTCGCGGCCTTCGGCCACGCTCCAGCCGTCGAGCTCGGCCAGCGCCGCGGCGCGGTCGTCGGGGGTCAGTCTCTCCGCCATTCAGTCGTGCTCCTCCGGTGTGTCGGTCAGGTCGGACTTGCGGAAGGGGGAATGCTCGGACAGCAGCGCGTTCTCCTCCCGCACCATGCGCCGCTCCGCCTCCAGATAATCCTCCACGGCGCGGCGGAAGCCCCCGTCGGCGATCCAGTGCAGCGATCGGGTCTCCACCGGCAGATAGCCGCGCGCGAGCTTGTGCTCGCCCTGCGCGCCGGCCTCCACCCGCGCCAGCCCCTCGCGGATCGCGAACTCGATGGCCTGGTAGTAGCAGAGCTCGAAATGCAGGCAGGGGTGGTGCTCCGTGCAGCCCCAGTAGCGCCCGTAGAGCGTCTCCCTCCCGATGAAGTTCAGCGCCCCGGCCACCGGCCGCCCGGCGCGGAAGGCCAGCACCAGCAGCGCGTCGTCGCGCAGCGTCTCGTGCGCGCGGTCGAAGAAGGCCCGCGTCAGGTAGGGCCGCCCCCATTTGCGCGCGCCGGTGTCCTGGTAGAAGCGCCAGAACCATTCCCAATGCTCCGCCTCGATCGCCTCGCCGCTCAGCGCCCGGATCTCGACGTTCTCCTGCGCCTCGGCGCGCTCCTTGCGCATCGTCTTGCGCTTGCGCGAGGAGAGCGAGGCGAGGAAGGCGTCGAAATCCGCGAAGCCCCGGTTCACCCAGTGGAACTGCTGGCCGGTCCGCTGCAGCAGGCCCATCTCGCCCCCCGCCTCCCACTCCTCGTCCTCGCAGAAGGTGACGTGGAGCGAGCTGACCCCGGCCCGATCGGCGACCTGCACGGCGCCCTGCGTCAGCGCCGCGATCCCGGTCTCGCGCGGCAGGTCCTCGCACACCAGGAATCGCCGCCCCGTCGCCGGCGTGAACGGCACCGCGCCCTGCAGCTTCGGATAGTAGTCGCCGCCGGCGCGCTCGTAGGCATGCGCCCAGGCGTGATCGAAGACGTATTCCCCCTGGCTGTGGCCCTTGGCGTAGAGCGGCATCGCCGCCACCACCCGCCCGCCGAGGCGCGCCACCAGGTGCCGCGGCTGCCAGCCCGTGCCGCGCCCGACCGAGCGCGAGTCCTCCAGCGCCTTCAGGAAGCGATGCGTGGTGAAGGGATCGCGCGGCCGCGCGCCGGTCGCGGCGCCGGGATCGGCGCAGCGGTCCCATTCCTCCGCCGAGACCTCGTCGAGCGAGGCGATGACCGAGATCTCCAGGGCGTCGCCGCCGTCCATGGCCGCTCTCCCCTCCGCTCCAAGGTCCCCGCAAGAGATGGGCGCGCCGCGCCGCGCGTCAAATCGCCGGGCCGGCGTCGATCATCCCGCGGGCCGGAAGCATTCGAAGGTGATCTGATCCGCATGGGGGGCGACCGCTCCGGCCGCCTCGGCCGAGCGGACCGTCCAGCACAGCACCGGCACGCCCCGCGCCCGCAACGCCGCCGTCTCCGGCGTCGGCAGATCCGACCAGCGGTAGGAGGCGAAGCTCCCGCCGACCGCCTCGAGGTCCTCCAACCGCGCCAGCGCCGACCGCCGCTCGGGCGTCAGGCCCTCGACCTCGTCCCAGTCGGCCATCGAGACCAGCCCCCGCGGCACGCCCGGCAGGGCCTGCGCCAGCGGGTGCAGCATCGCCGGATCGAAGCTCATCACCGCGGCCGGCCCGTCGTGGTCCGCCAGCAGCGCCGCGACGCGCGCCGCCAGCGGCCCCGGATCGCGCTGCGACTTCAGTTCGATCAGCAGGGGAACCCGCCCCGCCGTCTCGGCGAGGAACGCCGCCAGCGTCGGCACGGTCTCCGCCGTGCCGAGAAGCCCCGTCCGCCCGAGCTCCGCCGCCCGGCGGGCGGAGACCGGCCCGGCCTCCCCGGTCAGCCGCTCCAGGTCGTCGTCATGGAACACCATCGCCTCGCCCTCGACCGAAGGCTGCAGGTCCAGTTCGACCCCGTAGCCCTCCGCGATCGCGGCGCGCAGCGCGGCGAGCGAATTCTCCGGCACGCCCGCCGCGGCGTCGTGCAGCCCGCGATGGGCGAAGGGCCGGTCCAGGAAACCGTCGGGCAGGGACATCGTGGGGAACCTCCGGAAAAGGCGGCGCGGGGGGATCAGGGCGGGGCCGACGCGGCGCAGCCGCGAGGGGCCGCCCCCCCCGCAACGCCGCTCAGTGTAGCGCGCCACCTGGTTTTTCGCGCCGCGCGCTGAAACCATCGGGTCTTTTCCGGGCGCAGGTCCGACACGTGGTTTTCATGCTGCCAGAGAGGCTGAAGAGATCAAAGGCGGACGGGCGAAAATGCGACCGAGCGACGCCGGGCGCGCCGCTCACGCAAATCGACGGCTTACGGGGTGGCCGCGTGACAAGGGCGAGGGGCGACCGCGCTTCGGCGAGATCGCCGGCGGCGACGGGCGGCGCTTTCGTCTCACGCGCCCGGACGCCGTGATCGCGGACTTCGCGTGGCGGGGCCATCCGCTCCCTCCTAGACCGGGAGCACGCCGGCGCCTCGGCCCGAGAGACCGGCCGCTCGGCGCGGATCGCGCATCGGCTCGGCCTCGATCCGCCGGCCACGCGCCCGACGAGCTTCCTCCCGCGCTGCACGATCACCGGCCGGGGCGCCGCGCCACCCTCGCCGCCGATCCCGAACGCCGCGCCGTCGTGGAGGCCCGCTTCAACCGGATGACCTTCGAGGCCGTCGCCGACGCCGTCGAGACGCACTTCGGCGAGCGCCGCCTCGCGAAGAGCGCGATCCACGGCTGGTTCAAGAACAACCACCGTCTGTCTATTGGATCTGTGATTTTCCGGTGGTGCGGTCGGCATCCCGCACCACCCTTGGGTTTCGAGCCCGTGGCGCGGCTTGAGAGCCGTCCGCTTTCGGTCGCACAGCCTGAACGGTTGATCGGGGCCGTTGGCGCAGACCCCGCAGCTAAAGGAAGAGGAAGCACGACACGGACGTATCTCGGCGCCGACGTCTCCAAGCGTCGGATCGACGTGTCCGGGCAGGCCTTCTGGCGCTGCAGGGTGGCGGTCGAGAGCAAGGCGTTGCGCGCCTTCGCCCGCAGCCTCGCCCACCGCGACGCGGTCGTGACGCTGGAGGCCACCGGCGGCTACGAGACGCCGCTGGTTCCGGCGTCGGAGGCGGCCGTGGCGGCCTATGCGCGGGTGAACCCGGCGCGGGCGCGCCATTTCGCGCGATCCATCGGACAGGCGGCCAAGACGGACAGGATCGATGCCCGGATGCTGGCCGAGCTGGGCGCCCGGCTCGAGCCGAAGCCGACGGAGCCGGCCCCGGCGCGCCGCGCCCTCAAGGCGCCGGCGGCGCACCGGCCCCAGCGCGTGGAGATACGCAAGCGGGAGGACACACGGCTCCATCAGGCGCGCGATCGCCTCGCCCCGCGATCGATCCGGCGGATGATCGCCGGCCTGAGCGCGCAGATCGCATGGGTGGAGCAGGAGATGGCGGCGCGCATCGCGGATGACAGGGAGATCGCCGCCGACATCGCCCGTCTGCAGCAGGCGCAGGGCGTCGGGCTCGTCGTCGCGGCCACCCTGATCGCCGGAGTGCCCGAGCTTGGACGGCTCAATCGCCAGGTCGCCGCGCCTGCGGGCCTCGCGCGGGTCGGGACAGCGCGACCCGACACGCAGGATCGGGGGGCGGTCGCCCGACGCCGCGAGCCATGCTCTATCTCGCCGCGCTGCAGGAGTGGCGGTTCTCTCCACCCGGCATGTCGTTCCGGGCCGGATTCGAGGCGCGCGGCAGAACGCCGAAGCAGGCCGTCACCGTCGTCGCTCGAAAGCTCCTGACCGTGCTCGACGCCATACTGCGAGACAAAGTCGATTATCGATCAAATCCGACATGAAACTACGGTTGCCGCGCCGAGCGATCGCCGAACCCCAGGCCGGCCCCGGACCTCCACCCTGTTCCGAGGCGACCAAGTGGCGGTTGACATTCAGGCCGCGCGCTCGGCGGCCTCGAAGCTCTCGCGCAGCACCGCCAGCACCTCCGGCCAGTGCGTTACGGGCGAGAGATGCCCCGCGCCGGGGATCGTCACCCGCCGCGCGCCGGCCACGGCGCCCTCGATCACGTCCAGCACCTTGCCGGCGGAGGGCGGCGATTCGGCCCCGCCGATCAGCGTCAGCGGCGGGCGCATCCGCGCGATCTCCTCGATCGTCAGCTGCCCCGGCGGCCGGCCGTGCACCATGTCCATGTCCTTGGCGAGATGCTCGACGCAGCGCGCCGCATAGGCCCGCCCTTCGGGCCCGAGCGCCTCGTAGCCGCCGGGCGCGCCCCAGTTGTTCACGAAGAACTCCGCGGCGCCGTCGAGATCGCCCGCCTCGACCATGGAGAGGAGCGTCCGGCTGAACTCGGTCTCCGCCGCCGCCTCCCCCGTCTCGCCCTGCGGGCCGAGCAGGAAGAACCAGACCGGCTCGATCTGCGTCAGCGAGCGCGCGAGCTCCGGCCGAGCCAGCGCGAGGCGCCCCAGCACCGCCCCGCCGAGCGAGAGCCCCACGAGATGGATCGGCCCGCCATGCGCCGCGACCATGCGCTCGGCCAGCGCCTCGCAGGCGTCGAGGGCGTGCATCTGCAACCCGATCCCCTCCGGCGGCGGCTCCGATCCGCCATGCGCCGGCATGTCGACCGAGACCGCCCGCCGCTCCGGCGCGAGCTCGGCCAGCATCGGCTTCCAAAGCCCCGAATGCGCCATCGAACAATGCGCGAACAACACCGGCACGCCGGGCCCGGCCGCCTCGGGCTCGCGCCAGGTCACGCGCCGGCCGTTCACCTCCATCTCGGGCACCGTTCAGCCCCCCGTGCGGGCCAGATGCGCGTCCAGCAGATCGAGCCGATCCTGGCCCCAGAACCGCTGGCCGTCCTCGGTGACGTAGAAGGGCGCGCCGAACACGCCGTCGGCCAGCGCCTCCTCCGTCAGCTTCGCGTATTCCGCGGCGGCCTCGAAGCCCGGCGGGTCGCCCTCCGCCAGCATCGGATCGATTCGCTCCGCCTCGAGCATCTCCTTGACCACGCCGGCGTCCGAAAGATCCCGCTCCTCGGCCCAGACCCCCCGCATCATGCGGCGCGAGAGCGGCCCGACGTCGGCCCCCGCGTATTTCGCGCGCAGGATCGCCAAGGCCGCGGGCGTCGGATCCCCCGGCCAGTGGGCGGGATGCAGGTTCAGCGGCATCTCGGTCGCCAGCGACAGCCGCTCCAGCTCCTGCAGACGGTACTCCTGACGAAAGCGGTGGCGCTTGTGCACCGGTAGACCGCCGACCTCGGCGAAGATCGCGGCGAAATCGACGGGCCGATGGTCGATCTCTGCTGCGCGCGCCGCGGCGATCCGCTCCAACCGGTCGCCGGCGAGATAGGTGAAGGGAGACATCACGGTGAAGTAATGGCGGATGCGCATCGGGATCCTCCTGCGACGGCGCGGCGTCCGGGCGGCACCGTGGCGCCCCCTGCGCCGAAGGCAAGCCCCACCGCGCCGGGGGCCGCTCGGGCGCGCCCCCTTGGCGCCCCGCCCCCGCGCGTCTATGGGGAGCCCGCATCGCGGCGAGGACCTGCGGAGGGGCCCATGAAGGCGGACATCAACCTCAAGCTCATCTCGGGCAACTCCAACCTGCCGCTGGCCGAGGCCATAGCCCGGCGCATCAGCGTCTTTCGCGGCCTGCCGGTCGGCCTCGCCGACGCCCGGGTGGAACGCTTCAACGACAAGGAGATCTTCGTCGAGATCTTCGACAACGTCCGGGGCGAGGACGTCTTCATCATCCAGTCGACCTGCAAGCCGGCCAACGACAACCTGATGGAGCTGCTGGTCATCGCGGACGCCCTCCGCCGTTCCTCGGCCGCGCGCGTCACCGCGGTCACGCCCTATTTCGGCTACGCCCGTCAGGACCGGCGCACCGCCGCCCGAACGCCGATCAGCGCCAAGCTGGTGGCGAACCTGATGACCCAGGCCGGCATCGACCGCGTGCTGACGATGGATCTCCATTCCGGCCAGATCCAGGGCTTCTTCGATTCGCCCGTCGACAACCTCTACGCCTCGCCGGTCTTCGCGATGGACATCCGCCACCACTTCCGCGAGCGGATGCAGGACCTGATGGTCGTCTCGCCCGACGTCGGCGGCGTCGCCCGCGCGCGCGAGCTCGCCAAGCGGCTCGACCTGCCGCTCGCCATCGTCGACAAGCGCCGCGGCCGCCCCGGCGAGGTCGAGGAGATGACCCTGATCGGCGACGTCGAGGGCAAGGTCTGCATCATCATCGACGACATCTGCGACACCGCCGGAACCCTCGTGAAGGCGGCCGAGCACCTGAAGGACCGCGGGGCCAGGGCCGTCCACGCCTACATCTCGCACGGCGTGCTCTCCGATCCCGCCGTCAGCCGCGTGAAGGGCTCCGCGCTCGAGAGCCTCGTCGTCACCGACTCGATCCCGCTGGAGGACGGCGCCAAGGCGGCGGACAACATCCGCGTCGTCTCCGTCGCCCCGATGCTGGCGCAGGCGATCCTCAACGTCGCCAACGACACCTCGGTCAGCTCGCTGTTCAGCGAGACCACCCTCCAGCCGATCTACGAAGCGTTCTACCGCTTCGACTGAAGCCCCCGTGCCAGCGGAACCCCCGCCAGCGCAACCAGCAGCGCGGAGGCGAGAAAGGGCGCCCCCGGCATCCAGACCGGGGCGCCCTCCGCCGTCGCCGCGCGAAAGATTCCGGTGAAGAGCAGCGGGGCGAGGATCGCCGTCACCCCGTTGATCGAGGCCACGACCCCCTGGAGCCGCCCCTGCGCCTCCTCGCCCACGCGCTTCGACATCTCGCCGTTGATCGCCGGCCCGGTGATGATCCCGAAGGCGAGCAGCGGCAGCCCCGCATAGACGACCCAGCCCCCCGGCGCCCAGGCCAGCGCCAGCATCACCACGATGTTGGTCATCAGGCCCAGCCCGATCGCCCCCCGCGCCCCCAGCGCCCGGGGCAGCACCCGGATCAGCAGCCCCTGGCCGAAGGCCATCGCCACCCCGAAGGCGGCCAGCGAGGCGCCGATCATCGCCGGGCTCCAGCCATAGGCCGCCGCCGCGTAGAAGCTCCAGACCGCCGGATAGACCGAATGCGCCAGCGCATAGGTCCCGAGGCCCCAGAGCAGCGGCCCCAGCGCCGGCAGCCGAGCCACCGCCCGAAGCGCCGAAAGCGGGTCCGCCTTCCGCCAGTCCACCGGCCGCCGTCGCTCCGGCGGCAGCGATTCGGGCAGCACCAGCCAGCCGAACAGCATGTTCGCCCCGGTCAGCGCCGCCGCCGCCACGAAGGGCGCCCTCGGCCCGAGCTCCCCCAGAAGCCCGCCGAGCGCCGGCCCCAGCACGAAGCCAACGCCGAAGCCCGCGCCCACCAGCCCGAAATTCGCCGCCCGCCGCTCCGGCGGCGAGACGTCGGCGAGATAGGCGTTCGCCGTCGCGAAGCTCGCCCCAGCCGCCCCCGCCACGATCCGCGCGACGATCAGCATCCAGAGCGACGGCGCCACGCTGAGCACCAGATAGTCGAGGCAGAGCGCGCCGAGAGAGAGCAGCAGCACCGGCCGCCGCCCATGGCGGTCCGACAGCGCCCCGAGGAGCGGGGAGCACAGGAACTGCATGAAGGCGTAGGAGAAGGCGAGGACGCCGCCCCAGAGCGCCGCCTCCGAGACGTTCAGGCCTCCGACCGCCTTCAGAAGCTCCGGCATCACCGGCAGGATCAGACCGATCCCCATGGCGTCGATGGCGACGGTCACGACGATGAAGCCGGCGGCGGCGGGCCGGGCGGGCGCGGAGAGGGGCGAGGCGGCGTCGGAGGACATGATGTCGGGCGCGGCCTTCCCCCGCTGCGGCGTCGGCGGGATCGTCGCCGCGCGCTCCGCGGGGATCAACCCGTCCCTTCCCTGCGGCGGCTTGACCGGCGAAGGGGGGAGTTCGGGCGGGGCCGATGCGGCGCAAGCCGCGAGGGGCCGTCCCGAACGCCGCCCGACATCGCCGCCCCGATTGCGGCACGCCCTTCGGGCCGGCGCTTGCCGCCGACGGCGATTCGCGCTATCCGCGCGGCTCGCCCGCCACGGTTCCGCCGTCGGCGGCCCGACGTCTTAAACTCGCCGCCCCGGCGGCCGGCCCCCGACAGGACCCGAGCACAGGATCGAGCCATGAAGAAGGACATCCATCCCGACTATCACTTCGTCGAGGTGAAGCTCGTCGACGGCTCGACCGTCACGATGAAGTCCACCTACGGGGCCGAGGGCGACGGCATCACCCTCGACGTCGACCCCTCCGTCCACCCCGCCTGGACGGGCGGCGGCACCCGCCTGATGGACACCGGCGGCCGCGTCTCGCGCTTCAACAAGAAGTTCGGCGGCCTCGAGTTCTGACGCCCGCGGGGCCTCGCCCCGCGCCCGCCTCCAGCAGGCCGCGCCTCGCGCCCGCCCATCCGGCGGGCGCGGCTCGTCTCGCCGACGGGTCCCCGACCCCGCCAGCGCCTCGGCCGCCCCTCCGCGCGACCTGCCGCCGAGGAGGCTCGCCGCCCCGGAGAGCCCGACCACGCATGGCCCACGTCATCGTCACCGGCAACGAAAAGGGCGGCTCCGGCAAGTCCACCACCGCCATGCATCTCGTCGTCGCGATCGCCCGCGCCGGACACGGCGTCGGCGCGCTCGACCTCGATCTTCGGCAGACGACCCTCTTCCGCTATCTCGAGAACCGCGAGGCGTTCTCGAAGCGCACCGGCCAGGCGCTGGTGATGCCGCGCATGATCCGACTGCGCCCGTCCGACCTGCGCGACCGGCTCGCCGCCGAGGCGGAGGAGGAGCGCTGGTTCTCCGACGCTCTGGCGGAGCTCGACCGCAGCTGCGAATTCGTCGTCATCGACTGCCCCGGCAGCGATTCGTACTACAGCCAGATGGCGCATGCGGCGGCGGACACCCTCGTCACCCCGATCAACGACAGCCTCGTCGACTTCGACCTGCTCGCCCGCGTCGATCCGGAAAGCGGCAAGGTCCTCGGACCCTCGATCTATTCCGAGATGGTCTGGAAGGCCCGTCAGCTCCGCTCGCAGGCCGGGTTGAAGCCCGTCGACTGGATCGTGATCCGCAACCGCGTCTCCACCCTCAACGCCCGCAACAAGCGCAAGGTCGGCGACGCGGTGGAGAAGCTCTCCCGCCGCATCGGCTATCGCGTGGCCCCCGGCTTCTCGGAGCGGGTGATCTTCCGCGAGATGTTCCTCAACGGCCTCACCCTTCTCGACCTGCGCGAGCAGGGCTTCACCTTCTCGCTCTCCCACGTCGCCGCCCGGCAGGAGATCCGCGATCTGGTCAAGGCACTGAACTTGCCCGGCGTGGAGGAAGCGGCCTAGAACGTTCCGACGGCCGCCCGAGGGGGGCGCGGCCCATTCCCTTCGCGGAGGTTCCCCGATGCGCGTGACCATGATCGGGACCGGCTATGTCGGCCTCGTCTCCGGCGTCTGTTTCTCCGACTTCGGCCACGACGTCGTCTGCGTCGACCTCAACGCCGACAAGATCGCGGCGCTGCGCGCCGGCCAGGTCCCGATCTACGAGCCGGGGCTCGAGGAGATGATGAAGCGGAACGTGGAGGCCGGCCGCCTCTCCTTCACCACCGACCTCGCCGAGGGGGTCTCGGGGGCCGAGGCGGTGTTCATCGCCGTCGGCACGCCCACCCGACGCGGCGACGGTCACGCCGACCTCTCCTTCGTCCACGCCGCCGCGCGCGACCTCGCGGACGTGATGGACGACGGCACGGTCGTCGTCACGAAGTCCACGGTGCCCGTCGGCACCAACCGCGACGTGGGGCGCACCATCGCAGCCCGGCTCGAGGAGACCGGCCGCGCGATCGCCCACGAGATCGCCTCCAACCCGGAATTCCTGCGCGAAGGCGCCGCGATCGAGGACTTCATGCGCCCCGACCGCGTCGTGGTCGGCGTCGAATCGGAGCGGGCCGAGCGCGTGATGCGCGACGTCTACCGCCCCCTCTCCCTCCGCGAGGCGCCGGTGATGTTCACCTCGCTGGAGAGCGCCGAGATCATCAAGTACGCGGCCAACGCCTTCCTCGCGGCCAAGATCACCTTCATCAACGAGGTCGCGGACCTCTGCGAGAAGGTCGGCGGCGACGTGAAGGCGGTCGCCAAGGGCATCGGCATGGACGGCCGGATCGGGCCGAAGTTCCTTCATGCCGGGCCCGGCTACGGCGGCTCCTGCTTCCCCAAGGACACCATGGCCTTCGCGCGCACCGGACAGGACCACGCCGTGCCGATGCGCCTGGTCGAGACCACGATCGACGTGAACGAACGGCGAAAACGCCGCATGGTGGAGAAGATCGAGGACGTCTGCGGCGGCTCCTTCAACGGCCGCCGCATCGCCGTGCTCGGCGTCACCTTCAAACCCAACACCGACGACATGCGCGAGAGCCCCGCGCTGACCATCGTTCCCGCTTTGGTCGGCGGCGGCGCCGAGGTCCGCGTCGTCGATCCCCAAGGCCGTCGCGAAGGCGAGGCGCTGCTGCCGGGCGTCGTCTGGTGCGAAGACGCCTACGAGGCCGCCGCCGAATCGGACGCCGTGGCTCTCCTTACCGAATGGAACGAGTTCCGTGCCCTCGACCTGGTGCGCCTGCGCCAGTCGATGCGCGGCGACGGCTTCGCAGATTTGCGCAACGTCTACGAACCGGCCGAGGCCGCCGCCGCAGGACTGCGCTACGTCTCGGTCGGCCGCGCGCCAGCCGGTCCGGCGCAGCGCTGAGGCCGGAACGAGGCCCTCCTTGCGCCGAGCGATGCAGGCGGCGAGCTCCGCGACGAGGCGGGGCGCGGGCCCGAAGGACAGCCGCGACGCACGCGGCATGCCCCCCGTTCGTCCTCAAAGGTGTCGGGAAAGAGCGCCCGCCCCGCTCAGTTCGGCCGCATAGGCGGCGGATCCGCCCGCATCGCGACGCCGATCGAAACGGCGCCCGGCCGGGCCGTCGGATCAAGATGCCGAC